>JAEYQX010000230.1 GCA_023409795.1 Pseudomonadota bacterium | reverse complement strand
GCGCCTGCACCTGTCGCGGCCGGTGGCCAACCTGCCCTATCTGCTGGCCTGGGGCGATGCGGTCATGGTGGCTCCGTCCAGCGCCGCGACCAATGCCGTGACGCCCATTGGCACCGGCCCCTATGTCCTGCAGGCTTGGCAAAGAGGCAGCCAGCTGACCCTGGTGCGCCGCAACGACTACTGGGGCACCGCGCCAGGAATGGACACCGTGGTCTTTCGCTTCATCAGCGACCCGACCGCTGCCTTTGCCGCCGTCAGCGCCGGCGACGTCGACGCCTTCCCCAACTATCCCGCCCCCGAGAACGTCGCCCAGTTCCGCAATGACCCGCGCCTGCGGGTGGTCATTGGCGCGTCCGAGGGCAAGGTCATCCTGGGCATCAACAATCGCAAGGCCCCCTTCGACGACGTGCGGGTGCGCCGCGCCATCGCCCACGCCATTGACCGGCAAAGCCTGATCCAGGGGGCCATGTTCGGCTTTGCCCAGCCGATCGGCAGCCACTTCTCGCGCCAGGCGGACGGCTATGTCGACCTGACCGCCGCCTATCCGCACGATCCGGCCCGGGCCCGGCAGCTGCTGGCCGAGGCAGGCTATCCCGACGGGATCGCGGTGACGCTTCGCCTGCCGCCCCGCCCCTATGCCCGGCGCAGCGGCGAGGTCCTGGTCAGCCAGCTGGCCGAGGCAGGCATCCGCGTCAGAATCGAGAACCTGGAGTGGGCCCAGTGGCTGGACCAGGTCTTCAAGCGCCACCAGTTCGACCTGACCATCGTCGAGCACGTCGAGCCGATGGACTACGACATCTATGGCCGCAAGGACTATTATTTCGGCTATGACAGCCCGGCCTTCGACGCCCTGCTGGCCCAGGTCCAGTCGGCCCCGGACGAGGCCACGCGCACCCGCCTGCTGGGCGACCTGCAGCGCCGGATCACGACCGATGCGGTCAATGTCTTCCTGTTCCAGTCCTCGCGCATCGGCATCTGGAAGGCAGACCTGAAGGGACTGTGGATCAACGCCCCCATTGCCGCCAATGACGTCACCGCCGTCTCGTGGGAAGGCATGGCGGGGGGCGAGCGGCAGGGCTCTGGGATGGCCAAAGCCGACCTGCCCTGGGGCTGGATCAGCCTGGTGGCCGCAGTGGCGCTGGTAGCCCTGGTCAGCGCGCGGTTCGGCCCCGCCTGGGTCATGGGCAAGCTGGGCGGCCATGCCCTGACCCTGCTGGCCGCCACCCTCGTCATCTTCCTGCTGCTCCAGGTCGTTCCGGGTGATCCTGCGGCCTATATGATGGGCCTGAACGCCAGCCCGGAGGCCGTCGCGGCCCTGCGCCAGCAGATGGGGCTGGAGGGCTCCGCGCCCGAGCGCTATCTGGCCTGGCTGGGCGACCTGCTGAGCGGGCATTTCGGGACCAGCTATACCTATCAGGTGCCGGTCGGGGGCCTGATCGCCGAGCGTCTGGCGGTGTCGGCCCCGCTTGCCCTCATGGCCACGGTGCTGTCGCTGGTGGTGGCCGTGCCCATTGGCGTGCTGGCCGCCAGCCGCCGGGGCACGGCGGTGGATACCGGCCTGATCGGCCTGACCCAGGTAGGGGTGGCCCTGCCCAACTTCTGGATCGCCATGCTGTTGATCCTGATGTTCTCGGTCGGCCTGGGCTGGTTCGCGGCGGGCGGCTTCCCCGGATGGGGCGCGGGCCTGTGGCCGGCCTTCAAGGCGCTGATCCTGCCCGCCATTGCCCTGGCCGCGCCCCAGGCCGCCATCCTGGCCCGCGTCCTTCGCACCGCCCTGCTGGACACCCTGAACGAGGACTATATCCGCACCGCCCGGGCCAAGGGCCTGTCGGTCAACCAGGCCCTGTGGCGACACGCCCTGCGCAACGCCTGGGTGCCGGTCCTGACCATACTGGGGCTGCAGTTCCCCTTCCTGCTGGCGGGCGGCATCATCATCGAGAACGTCTTTTCCCTGCCGGGCCTGGGTCGCCTGGTCTTCCAGGCCATTACCCAGCGCGACCTGATCGTGGTGCAGAGCGTGGTGGTGGTCCTGGTCTTTGCCGTGGTCCTGGTCAGCTTCCTGATCGACCTGGCCTACCTGTGGGTTGATCCGCGTCTGAGGGGGCGTCGCTCATGACCGATATCATCGCGCCTGAGCGCCCCCACGCCGCCTGGCCCCTGTCGCTCAAGGTCGGGGCTGGCCTCAGCGCCCTGATCATCCTGATGGCCCTGGTGGCCTTTGTCTGGACGCCCTATCCGGTCCAGGCCGTGGACATCGCCGCCAAGCTGTCCGCGCCGTCGGCCAGCCATCCGATGGGCACAGACCACTTCGGCCGCGACGTCCTGTCCATGATCATGGTGGGGGCCCAGAACTCGCTCGCGGTGGCCCTTATCGCCGTCGGGATAGGGGCCGGCATCGGCACGCCGCTGGGGCTGCTGGCCGCAGCCAGGGGCGGCTGGCTGGATGACCTGGTCATGCGGGCCAATGACCTGGTCTTTGCCTTCCCGGCCCTGCTGCTGGCCGTCATGATCACTGCCATCATGGGCCCCGGCGCGGTCAATGCCATCATCGCCATCGGCATCTTCAACATCCCGGTCTTCACCCGCGTGGCGCGCGGCGCGGCCATGGGCCTGTGGACGCGCGACTATGTCCTGGCCGCCCGGACGGCGGGCAAGTCCCGGGCCCTGATCTCCGTCCAGCACATCCTGCCCAACCTGATGAGCCTGCTGGTCGTCCAGGCGGCGATCCAGTTTGCCGTCGGCATCGTGGCCGAGGCGGGCCTGTCCTATGTCGGTCTTGGAGCCCAGCCGCCCATGCCCAGCTGGGGCCGGATGCTGGCCGAGGCCCAGACCATGATCGCCTTTGCCCCCTGGCTGGCCATCATGCCGGGGCTGGCCATCTTCGTGACCGTTCTGGGCCTCAGCCTGACCGGCGATGGCCTGCGCGACCTGTTCGACCCGCGCCTGCGGCGGGAGCGTTGAGCATGGGCATCCTGGACATCCGCGGCCTCAACCTGTCGATCGACGGCACGCCCATCCTGAAGGACGTCAGCCTGAGCGTGGGCCAGGGCGAGATCCTGGGCCTGGTCGGCGAGAGCGGCTCGGGCAAGTCGATGACGGCCATGGCCATCCTGGGCCTGACCCCGCCGCGCACGACGGTGACGGGGCAGATCCTGCTGAACGGCCAGCCGATCGCCGGGGCCAGCGACCAGGTCCTGCAGACCCTGCGCGGGGCCCAGGTCGGCATCATCTTCCAGGAGCCGATGACGGCCCTCAATCCCGTCATGACCATAGGCGACCAGGTCGCCGAGCCCCTGCGCCACCACCGGGGACTGTCGCGCCGCGCGGCCCTTGACCAGGCCAGGGCCACGCTGGAGCGGGTCGGCCTGCCTGCCGACCAGTTTCCGCTCACCCGCTATCCGCATGAGCTGTCCGGCTGCCAGCGCCAGCGGGTAGCCATCGCCATCGCCATCGCCCTGACGCCCCGGCTACTGATCGCCGATGAGGCCACCACCGCCCTGGACGTCACCACCCAGGCCCAGGTGCTGGACCTGCTGAAGCGGCTGGTGCGCGAGGACGGCATGGGCATGATCCTGATCACCCATGACCTGGCCGTGGTGGCCGAGAGCGCCGACCGCGTGGCGGTGATGAAGGATGGCGAACTGGTCGAGACTGGCGGCACCCACCGCGTCTTCACCGGCATGGAGCACGACTATTCCCGGCGGCTGCTGGCCAATGCGACCCATGTCCCGGCGCGCAGGGCCACGGTGCAGCATGATGCCGGGCCGATCCTGCAGGTCGAGGGCCTGGTGCGGGAATATCCAGGTCAGCGCCGGCTGTTCGGTCGCGCCCGCCCGTTCCGCGCCGTCGACCAGGTCAGCCTGTCGATCCAGCCGGGCGAAAGTCTGGGCCTGGTCGGCGAGAGCGGCTGCGGCAAGTCCACCCTGCTGCGGGCCATCCTGGCGCTGGAGCCGCCCCATGCCGGGCGGGTTCTGGTGCGCGGGCGCGACATCACCGCCGCCCGCGGTGCCGCGCTGAAGGCCATTCGCCGCGACATCCAGGTGGTCTTCCAGGACCCCTATGGCAGCTTTGACCCGCGCTGGAAGGTGGCCGACCTGGTGGCCGAGAACTTCCACCTCCTGGACCCGCGCCCCACCCAGGCCGAAGCCCGGCGAAAGGTCGAGGCCATGCTGGAACAGGTGGGCCTGTCCATCAGCGCCGCCGACCGCTATCCGCACGAGTTCTCGGGCGGGCAGCGCCAGCGGATCGCCATTGCCCGCGCCCTGATCACCGACCCGGCGGTCATCTGCCTGGACGAGGCGGTCTCGGCGCTGGATGTCTCGATCCGGGCGCAGATCCTGGACCTGCTGGCCGATCTGTCGGAGCGACTGGGCCTGGCCTATCTGTTCGTCACCCACGACCTGGGCGTCGTGCGGGCCGTGACGGACCGGCTGCTGGTCATGCAGGCCGGCCGGATCGTCGAGGCAGGCGATACCGCCGAGGTCTTTGCCGCGCCAAAGCATCCCTATACGCAGAAATTGCTGGCGGCGACGCCCGATCTGGCGCGCAATATCGGTGCGCTTGGCACCACGAGGAAGGAGACTGTCCGATGAACCGCAGAACCCTGCTTGGCTCGGCCCTGATGGGCAGCGCCGCCTCGGTTGCCGCCTCGGGGGCTGCCGCCCAGCCGAATGGCCCACGCCAGATGGGCAAGACCGGCCCGCGCAACCTGATCACCGATGTCGAGGGCATCAAGGTGGGCCAGGCCCATGATGCCGAGGTCCGCACCGGGGTCACGGTCATCCTGGCCGAAAAGCCTGCCGTGGCCGCCGTCGACGTGCGTGGCGGCGGCCCCGCCGGGCGCGAAACGGATGTGCTGCGCCCCGAGAACCTGGTGCAGGAGGTGGACGCCATCGTCCTGTCGGGCGGGTCCGTCTATGGCCTGGCAGCCGGTGACGGCATCGCCGCCTGGATGGGGATGCGCGGGCGTGGCTATGGCATGGGCGGCGCGCCCGGCGTGCCCCCCTCGCCCATCGTCCCCGGTGCCTGCCTCTATGACCTGGCCAATGGCGGCGACAAGCAGTGGGGCATGGAGCCGCCCTATCGTCGCCTGGCGGTCGAGGCGCTGGAAGCCGCCGGCGACCGTTTCGACCTGGGCACGGCCGGGGCGGGCTTCGGGGCCCAGGCGGGCGGGCTGAAGGGCGGTATCGGCTCGGCCTCGGCCGTCATGGACAATGGCTGGACCGTGGGGGCCATCGTCGGCGTCAACAGCGTGGGCTCGGTCGTGGCCCCGGGCGGCAAGAGCTTCTGGGCTGCGCCGTTCGAGATCGGCGATGAGTTCGGCGGCCTGGGGACTGCCGGCCTGTCGGCCGCTGCCGAGGACTGGGGCCTGGCCAAGTTCAGTCCTCGCCCGCGCGAGAACACGACCATCGCCTGCATCGCCACCGACGTGGCCCTGACCCGCGTCGAGTGCCAGCGCCTGGCCATCATGGCCCAGGACGGCATGGCCCGCGCCATCCGCCCCGCCCACGCGCCCTTTGACGGCGACACCCTGTTCTGCCTATCCACGGGCAAGAAGGTCATCGACAACCCGGCCATGCGCCAGGTCGCGGTGGCCCAGCTGGGCAATGTCGCCGCTGATGTCCTGGCCCGCGCCATCGCCCGCGGCGTCTATCACGCCACCAACTATCAGGGCGAAACCGGCAAGACCTGGAAGGAACTCTAGGCCTCGGGCTCGCGGCCAAAGCGCCACTTCATAATCAGCACCCCGGTCGCCATGACCAGGGCGCAGGCGTTGGCGATGGTGACCGGCCAGGCCTGTATCAGCACGCCATAGACCACCCACAGGACAAAACAGGTCACCGTCAGGGAATAGGTCTTCAGCGAGACGCTGGAGGCATCGCGCGTCTTCCAGATCTTCAGCATCTGTGGCGCAAAGCTGGTAATCGAACACAGGGCAGCGGCCGTTCCCACCACATTGGCCACCCAGTCAGCCAAGGGCGTCGGTTCCCACCCGGCCCGGGCGCTTGCTGCCTTTGGGCCCCGCCGAACGGGCGGGCTTGCCCGAATGGATCTCGCCAGCCCTGGCCTCGACCTCGTCCAGCACGGCCTTCAGCTCCTTGTCAGTCAGGTGCTCGATCCCGATGAAACGCTCATCCGCCTGGCCCAGGGCAAAGATCAGCTCGTCCAGCTTGGCATGGACGGCGGCCGCATCCCGGTTCTGGGAGTTCTGGATCAGGAAGACCATCAGGAAGGTGATGATGGTGGTCGTGGTGTTGATGATCAGCTGCCAGGTCTCGCCAAAGCCGAAGAAGGGCCCCGAGATGGCCCAGGCGAGCACCAGGATGACGCAGGCGATAAAGGTCCAGGGGCGGCCGGTCACCCTGGCCGCAGCGCTGGCGAAGCGCACGAAGTGCTTTTCCATTTCCCACCTGGTTGCACCGGATACCCCTGCTCAATCCCGGCCTGCGGCAGAGGTTCCCCCGGCGAGATGGCCCCGGTCAGCCCGGGCCATGGCCAGACAATCCATAGTCCGGTCACCTCATCCCCTCCCGTCGCGGGCGAAGCTGTCTTGGGCTGGTCAATCCACTATCTGACAGGCGTGGTTTTTGCCGGCCTATTCCTATGGATAGTCGGGCCACAATGGGTGACCACACCGCGCCCCCTGCCCGCCATCCTCTTTGGCGCAGCCAGCATCATCGCACCGTTTCTGATCCTCCAGCCGGGCATGGGAGCTGGCTTGGCGGCCCGCAAGACGCCAAAGCCCAACGTCGCCCGCCTGCGCAGCCTTCTGGCCCATCTGTCGTTCGGTGTCGGGCTTTATGCGACAGGGCTTGTGCTGGCGATGGCCGCGTAATGGCAAAGATAAAAAGGGCAGAGACTTTATATCAGTCCCTGCCCCTGATGATCGGACCTTACGGCTGGCCGCTACCGGCACGGGTGCCGATGGTGCGGTCCAGGAAGTCCAGATAGGTGCGCCACTGGTGCAGCTGGCGGTCATTGCCGCGGATGCCGTGGCGCTGGCCCGGATAGAGCATGGTCTCGAACGGAATGCTCTTTTCCTGCAGCGCGTTCAGCACGCGGGTGGTGTTCTCGAAGATCACATTGTCGTCCGCCATGCCGTGCATCAGCAGCAGGCGGCCCGTCAGATTGTCCAGGCGGTTGTTGACGTCCGAGGCGGCATAGCCCTCCACATTGGCCTGCGGGGTGGACATGTAACGCTCGGTATAGCCGGTGTCGTACAGGCTCCATTCCGTCGGCGGCGCGCCGGCCAGGGCCGCGGCCAGACCCATCTTCGGCTCGGTCAGCGCCATCAGGCTCATGAAGCCGCCATAGGACCAGCCCATCATGGCGATGCGGTCACCGTCCACATAGGGCAGGCTGCGCAGATAGTTGGCCCCCAGCACCTGATCCTCGATCTCGGGCTGGCCCATCTTCAGATAAAGCGCCTGTTTGAAGGCCGCCGAGCGCTCGCCCTCGCCACGGTTGTCCAGACGGAAGACGATATAGCCCGCCTCGGTCAGCAGCTGCGTCGTGGCCGGTTGCCACGACCGCTTCACGCCGCCGCCCGACGGACCTCCATAGACCTGCATCACGACCGGATATTTCCGGGACGGATCAAAATCCGGCGGCGTGGTCATCTGCCAGACCAGGGTGTGGCCGTCGCTTTCCAGCGTGCCGAAGCTCGGCTTCTGCTGGCGCTCGGCGAACGGCCAGAACGGATGGCCCGACTCCAGCCTGTTCTCCTCGATCCAGCGCACGCGGGTGCCGTCGATGGAATACAGCGCCGATTGCGACGGCGTGTTCAGGTCCGAATAATTGCCGACATAGGCCGTGCCGGTGCCATTGACCGATGCCGACCACCAGCCGCCGCGCGGGGTGATCTCGGTCGGGGTGACGGTGCGTTTCAGGCTGGCCTTGAACAGCTGCTGCTCGATCGGCAGTTCCTTGCCGTCACGCATGGAGGCGGTGAAGAAGACCTCGCCCGTGTCCTGATTGACGCCGTCCAGCGATTTGACCGGATAGTCGCCGCGCGTGATGGCGCGGATGCGACGGCCGTCCTTGTTGTAGAGATACAGGTGGTTCCAGCCGGTTTCCTCGCTGGACCAGATGAAGTTGCCGTCCTTCAGCGCCTTGAAATCGTGGGTCAGTTCGACCCAGGCATCCGAGGTCTGGCTGGCGATCACGCGGCTTGCGCCCGTAGCCGGATCGACGCTGAGCAGGTCCAGCGTCTTCTGGTCGCGCGACAGGCGCTGCACATAGGCGACCGAGCCGTCCGTGGCCCAGTTCACGCGACCCAGATAGATGTCCCTGTTATCGCCCAGATCGACCTGGACACGGTTGCCCGTAGTCACATCGTGGATGAACAGCTCGACCACGGCATTGGGACGGCCCGCACGCGGATAGCGGTGCTCGACCACCGAGGCCCCGCCGCCCGAAATATCCAGACGCGGAATGATGTCCACGGTCGATTCATCGGTGCGTTGCAGGGCGATGTGGCGCTCGGTCGGGCTCCACCAATAGCCGGTGTCACGGTCCAGCTCTTCCTGGGCGATGAACTCGGCCGTGGCCCAGGTAATCAGGTCCTTGCCCTCGGTAGTGATGGCCTGTTCGGCCCCCGTCTCGAGGTTGACGACATACAGGTTCTGGTCGCGCACGAAGCTGACGAACTGGCCCTTGGGCGAGACCTTGGCGTCGATCTCGTCGGCGGCGGTCTCGGTCAGGCGGCGCACGCTACCATCGGCGCGGCTGGCCAGGAAGATGTCGCCTTCCAGCGGGGCCAGGATATAGCGGCCCTGTTCGTCCCAGCTGTATTCCACCACCCCGCGCTGCGAGATGCGCATGCGTTCACGGCGGGCCTTCTCGGCTTCGGACAGCTCGCCGGCGTCCGGCACGAGGGCGCGGGCGTCCACCAGTTTGAACGGTTCCCCACCGGCGACGGGTGCGGCCCACAGGTCCAGCACATCCACGTCATCCTCGCGCGAGCGCAGGAAGGCCAGCAGTTCGCCATCGGGCGACAGGCTGACCCCGCGCGCGACCGGTCCGGCCAGCGACGGATTGGCGAACACGCGCTCTACCGTCAGGATGTTGGAAGCCGGGGCCGTCGCAGGCGCCGGATCACCGGCGGCGGGAGCATTCTGGGCCATGACGGGGGTGGCAGCAGCGGCCATGAGGAAGGTCGAGGCAAGAAGAAGAGTGCGCATATCGCTGAAACTAGAGCCGGATTTGGCCCGCGTCATCATCAAACCTTCACCGTCGCAGGGACGGATGGCCGCGCCGGACTTTCGCAATGGCCCCGGACCGCCTAGTTAGGGCCCATGACTGATGCCCCCGTCGCTGCACCGCCTGCAAAGGCCAGCCCCTTCCATAGTCTTGAAGTCCTGTGGGTTCGCCACTGGACCGACGAGCTGTTCAGCTTTGGCGTGAAGCGCCCCGAGGACTTCCGCTTCCGCTCGGGCGAGTTCGTCATGATCGGCCTGCCGGGCGAGGACGGGGCCAAGCCGGTCCTGCGCGCCTATTCGATCGCCAGCCCCTTCTGGGCGGAGGAGCTTGAGTTCTTCTCGATCAAGGTGCCCGACGGCCCCCTCACCTCGCGCCTGCAGAAGATCCAGCCGGGCGATGAGGTGCTGATGGGCAAGAAGCCGACCGGCACCCTGGTGCTGGACGCCCTGACCGGCGGCGAGCGCCTGTGGCTGATCGGCACGGGCACCGGCCTGGCCCCCTGGCTGTCGGTGGCGCGCGAGCCCGAAACCTATTCGCGCTTCAAGGAGGTGATCGTCTGCCACACGGTGCGCAACGTCGCCGACCTGGCCTATCGCGACTTCTTCACCACGGGCATCCATGACGATCCCCTGGTTGGTGACGAAGCCAAGGCCCAGCTGAGATATTATCCCACGGTGACCCGCGAGCGGTTCGAGACGCCCGGCCGCATCACCGACCGCATCAAGTCCGGCGACCTGTTCGCCGACCTGCAACTGCCCATCGGCTTCTCGCCCAATACAGACCGGGTGATGCTGTGCGGCTCGATGGCCATGATCAAGGAAACCGCCGACTTGCTGGAATCCTATGGCCTGAAGGAAGGCTCGAATGCCGAGCCGGGTGACTATGTTCTGGAGCGTGCCTTTGTCGGTTGACCTTGAAGCCCCCTCGTCTGTCGCGATTGACGAGAGGAAGGCCCCCGAGGCCTGCCAGACCATGATCGACGTGCGCCAGGGCGTGGACGCCCTGGACCGGGCCCTGGTGACCTTGCTGGCCGAGCGCCAGCGCTATATGGACGCCGCCGCGCGCATCAAGCCCAACCGCGACGCCGTCTTCGACCAGGCCCGCATCGACGACGTGGTGGCCAAGGTCCTGGCTGCCGCCGAGCCCGCCGGCCTGTCCCCCGACATCGCCGAACCCGTCTGGCGCCTGCTCATCGACCGCTGCATCGCCCATGAGTTCGGCACCTGGGACGCGACGCGAACCTGAAAAGGGCTGAAATCCAGCCGGGTTGTGCACCACCCGGCTGGCCCGGCTTCCTTCGGACGAATTACGGGTTGATCGTCACGCCCGAATTCAGCGTAACCGTACCGCTGACCAAGGTGCAGGTCGGATCGCCCGCCGTAACCGGCGGCAGGGTCTGACCGCCGAAGGTCAGGGTCTTGGTGGCGCTGTTGTAGGGCACCTCAACCGTGCCATAGCAGGGCTTGTTCAGCACCGTATTGGCCCCCACCGTCAGGAGAACGGACGAGGTGCTGCCGCTTTTGACGCTGAAGCTCCAGGCACCATAGGGACGGACGATGGCCGTGCTGGGCACACCCGGAATGATCGGGTTGCAAAGCCCGCCGGACATGGTCGGCGAGATAACGCCACCCGATGCGCCGGTCAGGGTATAGGTTCCGCCGATGGTACAGGTGGCGGTCGTTGACTGGCTGAGCACGACAGCGCTGGACGAGAGGGTCCCAGTGCCCGAGGACGGCGACAGCGACTGGGCCGAAGCGACGGAGCCGAGCCCCAGGGCCACCAGGCCCGTCATGATAGCAACCGACTTTTTCATTTTTCACTCCCTTGTTCCTATAGCTGCCAGAAGCAGCAGCCATAGGAAGACTATCATAGGTAGCGATTATTACTACTTAAAGTTGCGTCAAAAACGCTTTTTCAAGCTTACGCCGACCAAGCGCGGATCAAGCGTGAAGACGTTGGTCGTCAGGCCCGTGTCATCACTGTTGGTGAAGGCGTCCACAATGGGTGTCTCATCAAGGACGTTCTTGACATAGATGCCCAGCTCAAGATCGCGGGCCGCATTCACCACGGTTATGGACAGGTTCAGATTGTCCCACGCCCGGATGCGGTCGTACTCGGTGTTATACACGCGGAAGTAGCTATCCGACTGCCAATAATAGTCGCCGCGAACCGTGACGTCCCATCCGCTTCCATAGAAGGTATACTGGCTACCGATGTTGGCGGTGAGCTCTGGCGAGTTCGGCAGGTTGTTGCCACTCAGATCCGCCGCAATACCCCGACCGAAATTAGGCGCATCAGTGAGCGGATTATAGGTTTCGCCAAGGAAGGCCCAGAAGGGAATTGTCGACTCGATTTCCGGCGTCCAGGAACCAAATCGGGCAGAACCGGCGCAAAGCGCCTGAAGGCCCCACATGGTGGTCTCGCCCGCATTCAGATCGACCATCAGCTTGGCCAGCCTGGTCGGGGCGATACAGTTCGACGGAACCTGCACCCAGGGGCGAAGCAAGGTCCACTCAGGATCGCCCTGGGTCCGGTTCATCACGTCGATCGAGCTTTCACCATCCCCGACCCGGGTCTGCAGGTAGCCGATATTGCCATCGATCCGCCAGTTGGGCGTGGGCCTGAACGC
>JAEYQX010000211.1 GCA_023409795.1 Pseudomonadota bacterium | reverse complement strand
ATGAAGGGGTGCATGGCCCCGATGGCGTTGGAGCCCCCGCCGATGCAGGCGATGACCGCATTGGGCAGGCGGCCGATCTGGGCCAGCGACTGCTGCCTGATCTCCCTGCCGATCACCGACTGGAAGTAGCGCACCATGGCCGGATAGGGGGCCGGGCCTGCCGCCGTGCCGATGATGTAGTAGGTGTCAGCCACATTGGTGACCCAGTCACGCATGGCCTCGTTCATCGCATCCTTCAGGGTCGCGGCCCCCGCCGTCACGGCGTTCACCTCGGCCCCCAGCAGCTTCATGCGGAAGACATTGGGTTGCTGCCGCTCGACGTCGACCGCGCCCATGTAGACCGTGCAGGGCAGGCCGAAGCGCGCGCAGACGGTGGCCGAGGCCACGCCATGCTGGCCCGCCCCGGTCTCGGCGATGATGCGGGTCTTGCCCATGCGGCGGGCCAAAAGGATCTGGCCCATGCAGTTGTTGATCTTGTGCGCGCCGGTGTGGTTCAGGTCCTCGCGCTTCAGCCAGAGATTGGCCCCGCCGAAATGCTCGGTCAGACGCTCGGCGTGATAGAGCGGGCTTTCGCGGCCCACATAGAACTTAAGATAGCCGTCCAGCTCTTCCTGGAAGGTCGGGTCCGCCTCGGCCGCCTTGTAGGCCGCGTCCAGCTCATGGATCAGCGGCATCAGGGTCTCGGGCACGAAGCGTCCGCCATAGGGGCCAAAACGCCCCTCGGCGTCGGGCCAGGCATAGGTATTCGGCAGCATCTGGTTCACGAACAACAGTCTTTCGCGTGCGGACGACCCGAGTGCAGGTGCCCGAGGAATTCACGGATCAGGGCCACGTCCTTAACACCGGGAGCGCTTTCCACGCCAGAGGAGACATCGACCATCGGCGCGCCGGAAACCTGCACCGCCCGGGCGATATTTTGCGGGTTGAGCCCGCCTGCGAGGAACCAGTTTGCCGCAAAGGCCCGATTGGCCATCAGCTGCCAGTCGAACGAGGCCCCGACCCCGCCGGGCAGGTCGGACCCGGCCGGCACCCTGGCGTCGAACAGCAGGTGGTCGGCCACCCCGTCCCAGTCGGCGGCGGCGGCAAGGTCGGCCTCATCCCGGATCGGCAGGGCCTTGATGATGCCCGAGCCCGTCAGGCGGCGCACCTCGGCCGCCCGCTGCGGTGTCTCATCGCCATGCAGCTGGATGAAATGGGGCCGCAGGGACAGGGCGATCTCGGCCAGCAGGGCATCATCGGGATTGACCACCACCGCCACGATGCGGGCGTGACGGCGCGCCCGCTCGAACAGGTATCCGGCCTCACGCGGGGGGATGTGGCGCGGGCTTTTCGGAAAGATCACCGCCCCGACATAGGCCGCACCCCCATGCAGCGCCGCCTCAAGTGTCTCGGGTTCCGACAATCCACAGATCTTGGCCAGGGTCATGGCCATGGGGGTGCGCGAGACGAAGCCTCAGGTCAAGCCCGCCCGTGTCCCGCCAGCGCCTGCTCAGCGACCGCGTGAGCGGCCCAGCGCCGGGCGATGGCCCTCGGCATGGAAGGCCCCGGACGGCGGAATCTGCTCATTGGGGATCTCGACCGGGCCGGTATCGGCGGTGCGATAGCCGTCACCGGACCTGTGGGCCTCGTCCTTGCGGTCCACGGCCTCGCGCAGGTTCTGCGTCGCCTGCCGGGCCTGGAAGCCAGGCGACTTGCGGCGCTTGATCTCGGTATCGACGGCTTCGATGGCCCCGACCAGTTGGGCCTTCTTTTCGCGCGCCCCCGTATCGACCTGGGTCTCGCCCTTCTTCTGGGCCGAGCGGGCGCGGGTGCGGATCATGCGCTGGACGCGGTCACGGCGCGCGCGAAGCTTCCTGATCAGTTCGGTCAGTTCGCGGTCTGTATGGTCGCCCGCGCTGGCGGCCTGGGCCACCAGCTCGGCTTCGTTGCGATCCAGTGCGCGGTCAGGCTTGGCAGACATGGTTCTCTCCTTCCGGCTACAGGAAGGGAGTGCGCCGCCGTGAGGACCGGTTCCCTATTCGGGACGCTCTGTCGCAACCCCGAAGATGGCCGCCACCTGGTCCGGGCCCAGCAGGGTCCACTGGCCCGGCTCCAGGTCCTCGGGCAGGGTCAGGCCGCCCAGGCGCTCGCGGTGCAGGGCCTCGACGTGGTTGCCCACGGCGGCGAACATCCGGCGGACCTGGTGATAGCGGCCCTCGGTCACCGTCAGCAGGGCCTCGGTCGGCGACACCACCTCCAGATGGGCCGGGGCCAGGGGCTTGTCCTCGCCCTCCAGCATCATTTGGCCCGAGGCGAACAGGTCCCCCTCGGTGCCCATGAGCGGGCGGGCCAGCTGGGCGCGATAGACCTTGGGCACATGGCGTTTGGGGCTGATGACCCGGTGCAGCAGGTCGCCGTCGTCGGTCAGCAGCAGAAGGCCCGAGGTCTGCTTGTCCAGCCGCCCGATGGTCGAGATGGCCGGGTCACGCCTGCGCCAGCGCTCGGGCAGGACGTCATAGACCAGGGCCCCGTCCTCCTTGTGCGAACAGGTCATGCCCAGGGGCTTGTTCAGCATCATCACCAGACCCTGAACCGGGTCCAGCGGCTCGCCGTCGATCTCCATGCGCCCAGGCAGGTCAGGGGTGACCGGGATGCGCCGGGTCACGTCGGTCAGGTCCTCGCCATCCAGCATGATGCCCCCGGCCCTGGCCATGCGCGCCATCTCGGCCCGCGAGCCATAGCCCATCGAGGACAGCAGCTTGTCGACACGCGAAGTGGTCGGCTTCTTGCTCATGCAGCTTCACCCAACCCTCTCATTTAACCGCTTCGAAGATCTTATAGCCGCCCTGGTCGGCGACCATGCGGACCCGCTTGAAGGCGGCGTTCAGCTCGGCCTCATAGGGCAGGTGGCGGTTGGCGACGATCCAGGCCACGCCGCCCGTCTTCAGCAGGGCTGCGGCCTGGCGGATGAAGTTCTGGCCCAGGCGGCGATCCTCGGCCCCACCGTCGTGGAAGGGCGGGTTGGAGATGATGAAGTTCAGCTCGCCTGCCGTGGCCAAGGTGCGCACATCGGCCCATTCAAAGCGGGCACGCGGGTCCTCAACATTCTTCTTGGCGGCCTCGATGGCGCGGCGGTCCAGATCGATCAGGCGAAGGCTGGTGATCTCCTTTGAGCGCAGGGCGACGATGGACAGGGCCCCGAAGCCGCAGCCCAGGTCCGCCCCGGCCCCCTTCAGCGACGGCAGCACCTGGGCCAGCAGCGCCGTGCCCGGATCCACGCGGTCCCAGGCAAAGATGCCCGGCTGGGACCAGGCTTCCAGCCCCGGCACGACCTGGGGACCACCGGCGGCGAGGGCCTCGTCCAGCCCCTCGACCTGGCCGGGCCGCTCGACGATGCAGCGGCGATGGTGGGCCTTGGCCGTCTCGCCGAACTCGAGGCCAAAGCCCTTCAGCTCCTTGGCCAGGCGCGAGCCGCCCTTGTCCTTGGGGGCCATGATGTCGAGACGGCCACCGACCTTTAGCGCCCGCAGGGCCAGGGCGATGGTGTAGCGCCGCTCGATGGCCCCGGGCGGGGCATAGATCATGGCCTCGTCCACCGATCCGGGCTCCAGGGCTTCCAGCGAAGCGGCACCGGGGATCAGGGGCGAGGTCTGGGTCGCGGCCGTCGGAACGTCAAACACCGCCGGCGGGCGGCCATAGAGGATGGTGGTCATGGCGGCTCCATAGCGGCTTTCGGGTCGCAGGCGTAGGCCTTGCGCCAAAACCGGCCTGAAACAGATGACACCGGCGGGCGCATCCGGCTAAACCCGGCTCCATGTTTTCCGCCAACCGACGCGCCAGGGCCGACCTCTCGCCCCGCCTGCCAGAGGCCCGCAAACTGCTGAAGCGCGTCTGGGGTCATGGCGACTTCCGGGGCCTGCAGGCCGAGGTCGTGTCCGAGGTCCTGGACGGCCGCGATGTCATGGCGGTCCTGCCGACGGGGGGCGGCAAGAGCGTCTGCTACCAGGTGCCTGCCATCCTGCGCCCGGGCGTAGGCCTGGTGGTCTCGCCGCTGATCGCCCTGATGACCGACCAGGTCGAGGCCCTGAAGCAGCAGGGCGTGGCGGCCGCCCGCCTGGATTCCGGCGTCTCGCTGGACGAACGCTCGGCCATCTGGCGCGCAGCGCGCCATGGTGAGCTGGACCTGCTCTATGTCTCGCCCGAAGGCCTGGCGGCAGGCTCCATGCTGGAGCGGCTGGCCGACATCGAGCTGAGCCTGATCGCCATCGACGAGGCCCACTGCGTCTCGCAATGGGGCCACGACTTCCGCCCCGACTATCGCAGCCTGGGACGCCTGGCCGAGGTCTTTCCCCATGTGCCCCGCATCGCCGTCACCGCCACGGCGGATGCCAGGACCCGCGATGACATCCTGGCCTCGCTGAGGCTGGAGAAGGCCCGGGTCTTCGTCGACAGCTTTGCCCGCCCGAACCTGCAACTGTCCGCCGAGCGCAAGATCAACGGCAGCCGGGCCCGCACCGATGCTGCCGTGGTCGAGCTGGTGCGCGAGCGGCGGGGCAAGTCCGGCGTCGTCTATTGCGGCAGTCGCGACGGCTGCGAGCGCGTGGCCCAGACCCTGCGCGACGCGGGCACCAATGCCATTGCCTATCACGCCGGGTTCGACGCGAAGGAGCGCGATCAGCGGCTGGAACGCTTCCTGGCCGAGGACAGCGCCGTCATGGTGGCCACCATCGCCTTTGGCATGGGCGTCGACAAACCCGACGTGCGCTTTGTCATCCACGCCGACCCGCCCGGCAGCCTTGAGGCCTACTGGCAGGAGATCGGCCGTGCGGGCCGCGATGGCGAACCGGCCGAGGGCATCACCCTTTATGGCCCCTCGGACATCGCCTGGTCCCTGCGTCGCCTTGAGGGGCGGCCGATGGCCGAGGAGGTCAAGCAGGTCCAGACGCGCAAGGTGCGCCAGCTGTTCGCCATGCTGGACGGGGCCACCTGCCGGCCCCAGGCCGTGCGCCGCTATTTTGGCGAGCAGGATGCCCAGCCCTGCGGCGTCTGCGACATCTGCAGCGATCCGCCCGCCACCTTTGACGCCATCGTCCCGGCCCAGAAGGCCCTGGCCGCAGTCCAGCGCATGGGCGAGCGCTATGGCAAGAACCGCATCATCGACCACCTGACCGGGCGGACCAAGGACGTCCAGCCGTGGGAGAGCCAGATCTCGACCTGGGGCATTGGTACCGAGCTGTCGCTCAGCGGCTGGCGCGACGTGATCGACCACCTGTTGTTCGAGGGCCTGCTGGTCGAGGATCCCAACGAGGGGATGCCCATCCTGCAGCTGGGCGATCCCGAGGCCGTGCGCGCCGTCTATCGCGGCGAGCGCGCGGTCCAGGTCAGGAAGCCCCCGGCCCGGGTCGTGGTCGAGGACCGGCCGCGCCGCAACGCCGGCCGCAACCTGGCGGTCGAGGCCCTGGACACCGACGTGCGCGCCCGCTTCGAGGCCCTGCGCAACTGGCGTCGTGACCGGGCCAGCGAACAGCGCGTGCCGCCCTATGTCATCTTCCAGGACAAGACCCTGGTGGAAATCGCCCTCAGCGAACCGCGCAGCCTGTCCGAACTGGGCCGCATCTCGGGCGTGGGCGCGGGCAAGCTGGAGCGCTATGGCAAGGGCGTGCTGGACGCCCTGACCGCCACCGCCTGACGCCTGGCCTCAGCGCAGGAAGCGCTCGACCGCAGCCTGGAAGCGACGGGGCTGGTCGATCATCACCATGTGCTCGGCCCCCTCGATCCGCTCGAAGATGGCCGGGCGCGGCAGGTTGCGATAGCCGGCGCGGAACAGGTCGTCGACCTGGGCCCGGGGGCTGCGGCTGTCATTGCTCCAGCCATAGACGACGGTGACGGGCACGGTGATGTCGGGCAGGCTGGCACGAAGGTCCGAGGTCATGACCTCATAAAGGCCCTGGGCCAGGGTCCGGCGATCCCCGCCCTGCCAGCCCAGGGAGTTGAACAGGCTGTCGCTGGCCCCGCCCAGTTCCAGTCCCGCCGACCGGGCCTGGGTCCGCAGCACGTCATCGCCGAACAGGATCAGTCCCTGATAGACCAGCCGCGCCAGGGGCTCGACATCGGCGCTGGTCGCCCCGGCGCTGATCAGGCTGGGAAAGAAGGGCGAGGAATCCACGGCCATGACGCGGCTGACCTGGTCCGGGGCCATGGCGGCTACCCGCAGGGCAATCTGGCCGCCCATCGAATGGCCGATCAGGGCGGGTCGGCCCAGCCCCTGCTCGTGGATATAGCGCGCGACCTCGCGAGCGACCGGCACGCCGACATGGCCCGAGGCATTGGCGGCGGGCGGCAGGTCGCCAAAGCCCCGCACCGTGACCAGGTGGACGCGATAGCGCCCCTCAAGGGCCTTGGCCGTGCGATCCCAGATGGCCGCGGTCGAAGCCAGGCCGGGGATCAGGACCACGTTGGGCCCCTCGCCGCGCACCTCGACCTGGATGCGGTCAGAGGCAAAGGCTCCCGGTGCCGGCGCTGCCGGCCGGGCGGCCGAGGGGGTCCAGGCTCCCGATCCAGTCAGGAAGACCATGGCCAGCAACAGGACCATCAGGACGGGCAATGCGCGGTCTGAACTTCGGGTCATGACCGGAGCCTAGGTGCCAAATCTGGCCAAGACGAGACCAGTTGAAAATCGGCGGTATCGGGTGTGTTATCGCCAAAGTTCAAGGGAGGAAGAAATGAAAACACTATACCTTGGCACCTGTCTTGCCGCCTGTATCGGCCTGGCCCCGGCCTTTGCCCAGGATACCCCGGCACCGGACACCCCAGCCCAGGACGCTTCGGTTCAGGACGCTTCGGCTCAGGCGGCTGTTGCCGACCCGGCTGCCGATCCCGCTGCCGCCGCCGCGCCTGCGGGCGAGGAATGGCAGGCCTTTTCCCACAACGACCGGCAGGTCTATCTGGTTCGCCTGTCGCCCGTGCCCACGTCCGGCAACACGGCCCAGGTCCATATCGCACGGGTCCCGACCCAGGGTGCCGCCGGCGACCTGTCCTTCAAGCTGGACGAATATGAGCTGAGGTGTTCGGCCAACCAGTCCCGCCTGGTGGCCGAGAGCGACTATGACGAGGCGGGCAACCTGATCGAGCGCTATCCCGACGATGCGGCCGAATGGGAAACCATCCGCTCCACCAGCCTGAGCGCCTACTTCAAGCCCATCATCTGCGACGGCGCGCGGGCCCAGGGCAAGGTCGCCGCCTCTGTCCGCGCCTTTATCGAGCGCGGTCGCAACTAGACCCCGACCGGCACCCAGAACGAAAAACGGCCGCCTCCCGATCAGGAAGGCGGCCGTCGCCTGGCAGGACAGGCAAGGATGGCGTCAGGCCAGGGCGGGCCTGGTCTCTTCCGGCGGAAGCGCCCCGTCCTCGGGCACCTCGTCCAGCTCGCCCTCCCACTTGGCGACCACGGCGGCCGCCACCGAGTTGCCGACGACATTGGTGGCCGAGCGGCCCATGTCGAGCAGGTGGTCGACGCCCAGGACAATGGCGATCCAGGCCTCAGGCAGGCCGAAGTAGGTCAGGGTGGCCATGATGACCACCAGCGAGGCGCGCGGAATCCCGGCGATGCCCTTGGACGTCACCATCAGCAGCAGCAGCATGAAGATCTGCTGCGAGACGCTCAGCTGCACGCCATGGGCCTGCATGATGAACAGGGTGGCAAAGGTGCAGTAGAGCATGGATCCGTCCAGGTTGAACGAATAGCCCAGCGGCAGGACGAAGCTGACGATCCGGCGGCGCACGCCCACCTTGGGCAGGGCCTCCAGGATACGCGGATAGGCCGCTTCCGAGCTGGCCGTCGAGAAGGCCAGAAGCGTCGGGGTGCGGATCGCCCGGAACAGGGGCAGGACCTGGCGGCCCAGCACCAGGGCACCGGCCACGAACAGCAGGCTCCACAGCAGGGCCATAGAGCCATAGAAGCCGAGCACGAACTTGGCATAGACGCCGATCATCTCCAGCCCCTGGGTGGCGATGGTCGAGGCCAGGGCCGAGAAGATGGCCAGCGGGGCCAGCTTCATCACGAACTCGGTCACCTTGAGCATGATGTTGGCGGCCTGCTCGACGATGACCATGACCGCCGGGGCCTTGTCATCAAGCGCCGCCACGGCCGTGCCGACGAACAGGGAGAAGACCACGATCTGCAGGATCTCGTTGCGCGCCAGGGCGTCAAAAATCGAGGTGGGCACCAGGTGAGTGATGAAGTTGTGCAGCGAGAAGTTGTCCGTCGAGGCCGCCGGTGCCGTGGCCAGGGCCGCTTCGGGCAGGTTCATCCCTGCGCCGGGCTGCAGCAGCTGGACCATGACCAGGCCCAGCACCAGGGACACGACCGAGGCCCCGATGAACCAGGTCATGGTCTTGACCCCGATACGCCCGACCGAGGCGGCGTCCTCCATGTGCGCAATGCCCGCCACCAGGGTCGTGAAGACCAGGGGGGCGATGATCATCTTGATCAGGCGCAGGAAGACATCGGTAATCAGGCCCAGGTTGGTCGCCGCAGCCTGGGCCTGCTCAGCAGTCGAGAAATGGTTGATGGCCCAGCCGGTCACCACGCCAAGGATCATCGCCCCGATGATCAGATAGGCGAACAAACGCTTCATACACACGTCCCCACACATCACGAACGGAAGACGTGCCGAAACCCGGCCGTGCCCGCGTCGTGACCATTGAACTCGAGAAGTCAGGCCACGCCCGCATCTTCTGAAATGAGGCGCCGTTGCTAAAGCCAATCGCCAGGGACGACTAGGTCTAATCGGGAAAATCTTCTGCCAGCCACCTGATTAAGGGCACGACCCGTGCGCGACCTAATAGGTCAGCCGCAAGCCCAGCCTCAGGGTGCGCGGTGCGCCATAGCCGGCCACGCCCCCGGCCGTGCGCGAAACCTCGACCTCGGCATCCAGGAGATTGTCGGCAGCCAGCCACAGGCTGGCCTGGTCCGCCACCTGCCAGTCGGCGCGGGCATCCAGCGTCAGGGCCGCCTCCAGGACGCGACTGTTCAGGTCATCGTCATACCGCTTGCTTTCATAGCGCGCCTGCAGCCCCAGGTTCAGCATCGGCATGACCTGCCAGTCCAGACCCGCCGTCGCGCTCCAGATCGGGGCCTGGGCCGGGCGAAGTCCGGTCAGCTGGGGCGCGGCATCCCCGCCGTCCAGACGGGCATCGGTGGCCGAGATCGCGCCATGCAGGTCAAGGCTTGCACCCAACCGCTGGCGCGCCGTCAGCTCCAGGCCGAAGGCCTCGATGGTCCCGGCATTCTGGCGCTGGCGCAGGACGCCGCCTGCCGGAACAAAGCCCGCGCGCGGGAAGGTGCCGGGCCCCTCGGCCAGGGTCACATTGACGATGGCGTCGTCGATCCGGTTCCAGAACAGGGTGGCCCCAAAGGCCGAGATCGGCCCCTCGAACGCCAGCCCCGCCTCGATCCCCTGCAAGGTCTCGGGCACCAGGGCGGCATTGGCCTCGGTCAGGTCATTGCCGACGCGAAAAGGCCGATGCAGCTCGTTCAGGGTTGCGGGGCGAAAACCGCTATAGGCCGCCGTCCGGGCCGCCCAGCCACCCCCGATCCACCGCCGGGCCGCCAGCCGGGCACTGACCACCTCGCCCGAGCGTTCCGGATCGCGCTCATCAAGGGTCAGGGCCTGGCTCTGCAGATCCCGCTCGATCCGCCTGCCCGCCTCGTTGCGCCAGCCATCCAGGCGCAGGCCGCCGGCGATCAGCCACAGGCTGTCGACCCAGGACGCCTCGCCATAAAGGCCCACGACGGAGGTCCTGCCCCCGGCGATGCGCCCGCGCGTGAAGGCCCCGTCCATGTAGCGAAAGCGCTCGCGGGTCTCGCCCTCATTGAAGCGGGCATCGGCACCCAGTTCCCACTCGACACGCCCCCCGGCAAGCTCACGCGACTGGCGGCGCAGGGCAGCGTTCAGGCCCCAGCCGGTCGCGGGCGTCTCATACTGCTCATTGGCCGGCGTGGTCTGGTTTCGGGCCGCCGCCACGGCCGCCGAGCTGTTGGCAAAGTCGCTTTCGCGCCGCCAGGCCTGAAGCCGCCAGCCATAGGCCCCCTTGATCGGGGGCTGGGCCAGGGTGGCCGACACCAGGTGGCCGCTGGCGCTGGATCGCGCACCGGCCAGGCCCGACCCGCGCGCCTCATCATAGGCCGAGGCCCTCACCGAAAGGGCGGCCGCGCCGACCGGCATGTCCAGCCTCAGGCCACCGGCCCGGGTCTCCAGGTCAAGGGGTAAGTCAGCGGCTCCGCGGCCCTCGCCACGCACCGCGACATAGCCGTCGCTGGTCTCGTACTGAGCCGACCCCGTCAGTCGCACGGAGCCCAGGTCCGTCGAGCCTGCCGCCCCGATGCGGCCACCGCCGCGCTCGGCCGCCGAGATATCCAGCACGCCTCCCTGCTCCCGCTCGCGCAGCTGGATGACCCCGGTCAGGGCCCCCGCGCCATAGGGCCCGGCCCCGGCACCGCGCACAATATCGAGGCCCGATAAGGCCTCCACCGGCAGCTGCGACCACAGGACCCAGCCCCCGAACGGGTCATTGAGCGGCACGCCGTCCAGCGTCACCAGGCTGCGCCCCGCCCCCGACGGAGCCAGGCTCCGGACCGAAATGCCCTGGGTCGTGGGATTGGCCGAAAGGCTCGAGGTACGCCGGAACAGCGAGACGGCCGGCACCTGGCCCAGAGCCTCGTCCAGCCGCGTCGCGCGCACGATGGCCTCCTCGTCCAGCCGAACCACGGAAAAGGCCGCCTCGCCCGCCGATGGCGGCAGTCGGGCCGCCGTAACGATCACATCATCAACCGTGGCGA
>JAEYQX010000165.1 GCA_023409795.1 Pseudomonadota bacterium | reverse complement strand
AGTCACTGGAAGGCACCCAGGACGACCAGTCAGCCGATGATGAGCGCGAGGCGGGGCCCGACGGCACCCCCGCCGATCCCGAGGGCGAGCCGGGCGAGGAAGGCCCCGACCTGGACGAAGGCTCCCTGCCCAACCGCCAGCAGAGCGCCGATGACGGGCGCAACCCGGACGCCTACCACGTCTTCACCACCGCCTTTGACGAGACGATCGGGGCCGAGGACCTGTGCGACCCGATGGAGCTGGATCGCCTGCGCGGCCTGCTGGATGCCCAGCTGAACACCCTGTCCAATGTCGTCTCGCGCCTGGCCAACAAGCTGCAGCGCCGCCTGATGGCGCAGCAGAACCGCAGCTGGGCCTTCGACCTGGAAGAAGGCGTGCTGGACACCGCCCGCCTGACCCGCGTCATCACCGACCCGACCAGCCCCCTGTCCTTCAAGATGGAGAGCGACAGCCCGTTCCGCGACACGGTCGTGACCCTGCTGATCGACAACTCCGGCTCGATGCGCGGGCGGCCCATCATGGTCGCCGCCGTCTGTGCCGACATCCTGGCCCGCACCCTGGAGCGCTGCGGCGTCAAGGTCGAGATCCTGGGCTTCACCACCCGCGCCTGGAAGGGCGGACAGAGCCGCGAGGCCTGGATTTCGCAGGGCAAGCCCGCCAATCCGGGCCGCCTCAATGACCTGCGCCACATCATCAACAAGGCCGCCGACGCGCCGTGGCGCCGGGCCAAGAAGAACCTGGGCCTGATGATGCGCGAGGGCCTGCTGAAGGAAAACATCGACGGCGAGGCCCTGACCTGGGCCCACGACCGCATCAAGGGGCGCACCGAGGCGCGCAAGATCCTGATGGTCATCTCGGACGGCTCGCCGGTCGATGATTCCACCCAGTCGGCCAATGCCGCCCTGTATCTGGACAAGCACCTGCGCCAGGTAATCGAGCAGATCGAGACCCGCTCGCCGGTCGAGCTGATCGCCATCGGCATCGGCCACGACGTGACCCGCTGGTATCGCCGCGCCGTCACCATCGTCGATGTCGAGCAGCTGGCCGGGGTCATGACCGAAAAACTGGCTGAGCTGTTCGAGGCAGCCCCCAAGGTCACCAAGTCGCCGCGCGGCCGCGCCGCATGAACCGCAAGCTCTATCTGTCGGCCCTGGCCGGGCTGATGCTGGCCGCCTGCGCCGGGGCGGTCGTGACCTCGCAGCCCTGGCTGGAGGACGCCGGGCATCAGGCCTGGTCGCCCCAGGACGTGTCCACCCGCAGCGTCGGCCTGGGCCTGCCGGGCGGGGCGGTGCTGGCCGAGGGCGTCAGCTTTGCCGGCGGGATCGAGGTCCTGACCGGCACCCGCTCACCCGTGCGCAGCCTGTCGGACCTGAAGCTGACTGGCGATGGCGGCTTTGTCAGCGTCTCGGACGTGGGCGACCTGGTGCGCGGCAGGCTGAAGCTGGACGACAGGGGCCAGCTGGTCGGGCTGGACGCCGTGCGCGTGCGCCGCCTGACCCTTGAGGACGGCCAGCCGATCCGCGACAAGGCCGATGGCGATGCCGAGGGCCTGGCCATCCTGCCCGATGGCGCGCTGCTGGTCAGCTTCGAGCGCAACCACCGCATCTGGAACTATGGCCCGCTGGAGGCCCTGGCGGCCCCGCGCCCCGTGCCCAGCCCCGACTTCGCATTTGGCGACAATGACGGGATGGAGGCCCTGGCCACGGCCCCGGCAGGCTGGCGGGTGGCCGGCGAAGGCGGCGGCCTGTGGGACTGCAACCCGCGCCAGTGCGATCCGGTCGGGGCCCCGCCCGCCACGCCCCTGGCCGATGCCGACTACCGCCTGACCGGCATGGACGTGGACCCTGCGGGCGGCTGGTTCGTCGTGACCCGGTCCTTTACCCCGCCGATCAATGCCCGCGTCCAGGTGCGTCGCCTGGCCGCCGATGGCCAGATGGGCCCCGCCCTGGTGACGCTCAAACTACCCGGCACCACCGATAATTTTGAAGGCATAGCCGTCGAGCGGCGCGGCGAGCGCACGCGCCTCTACATCCTGTCCGATGACAACTTCAACGCCCTTCAGCGCACCCTGATGCTGGCCTTTGACGTGGCGGACTGAGGTTGGTTTTCAGGACACCAGCAAAGGTCGGGTCACGACCCGTTGCGGACATCCGCATCTATGGCATTGTCCAGGGATGGCAAAGAAAACAGCAGCATTGGCGATAATTTTGTCGGCGATAGGGGCCCTTTCCGCTTCGCTCTATTTGCAGCGCACGCGGACTATCGAGGGCACCTGGCTATACATGTTCGAAGGTTCGGATTTTTTTGAGCAGCGATTGCCCGGACACGAATGCGATCTTTACAGCCGCCGGGGGCGCGCTGGGTGGCTGGAGTATAGCCTATCACAAGCCGATCCACGGTCTCGGCAAGAATACCCACGTCCAAATACAGGGACATATCGCAGCGAGTTTGGGGTGTGGCCTATGGATGCTTTTGAGGTGAAGTTTGAAGGACGCAAACGCTTAACCCCGTTCGGAGGTGGTCACCTAGGACTCTGGAAATCCGAATACGACGTCCACCGGATGATCTCCGTAACACCGATTGCTCCACTGAACTGTGACGTCCGCTAACCACCCATAGCGGACGCTGGTGACGACGGCTTTCAGAGGGTGACAGCGCCGGTCAGACCCGCTCGCTGATCTTGATGGCGGCCTTGCAGCCCAGCTTGATCACGCCGGACAGCAGGCGATAGGCCGGGGCCTCGCGGCTGCCGTGGGCGATGGCGTGGTCGTGGTGGGCCAGTTCTTCCTCGCGGAACCGGGTCAGCTCGGCGGCCAGGTCCGGGTCCCGCTCGCGGATTTCCTCGATCTGGTCGGCGTAGTGTTCCTCGATCACGCTTTCGACCGCCTCGGTGCAGGCGTGGGCGGCCTTTTCGCCCATCAGGGCTGTGCCGGCACCCAGGGCCGTGGCGGCGAACTTCCACAGCGGAATCATGGCCGTGGGCCGCACCCGGTTCTCGGTCAGGAGCTGTTCGAAGCGGGCCAGGTGGACCGCCTCATGGCCCTCCATCTCGGTCAGGTCGGCGCTGATCTGCTCCTTGCCCCGGCGACCCTCCAGCACGGCGCGCTGGGCGCGATAGATGTGGACGGCGGCGAACTCGCCCGCATGGTCGACGCGCAGCATCTCGGCGGTGCGGGCGGTCGGCTGGCCGACGCCGGGGCGACCCAGCGGGATGCGGCGGGCGTCCTGGACTGAGGATGAGGCGGTCATGATAGGTCCTTGCGTCCCCGGTTTAGGCTTTTGGCGCGCGCGCGTCCTTGGGACGTTTTGCCGCCAGCAGGCTGACAATAGCCAGCGCCGCCGAGATCAGGAAGTTCCATCCGGCCATCGACAGGCCGGCAAGGCGCCAGGCCACGTCACCGCAGCTGATGATCGGGCCGGTCTGGGCCGTGCCCTCGGCCAGGGCGCTGAGGCTCTGCAGGTCGAAGTCCAGAGGATTGCCCGCCGAGCAGGTCGCCGGCAGGGCCCACCAGCCCAGCTCGCCCCCGGCATGGAAGCCGGCGGTGATGGCCCCGGTCACGAAGACGGCGGCCAGCAGGAAGGAGGCAATGCGCGGCGTGCCCCGGCTGGCGCGGCTGAACACGGCCCAGAAGGTGGCCGATCCGGCGATGACGACCGCCGCCCAGAACACCTCGCGCTGCCTGAGGCACAGGTTGCACGGCGGCAGGCCCGCAAAGCGCTCGAACGCGTGGGCCGCCCCCAGCATGGCCAGGGAGGCGGCCAGGGCATAGGCGGTCCACCAGCGGGTTACACGTTGATACAGGCGCTTCATGCGGCCCTGTTTAGCGGCAGTCAGGGCTGGCGTCGATCAGTGACCGACAAGCTTGACCGCAAAGATCGCACCGACCAGCAGGACCAGGAACAGGACGGTGAAAAGGGCCAGGCGTTTCTCGATCACCGCCAGCATCGGCGCACCCCAGGTCTTGAGCACAAAGGCCACCAGGAAGAAGCGCCCGCCGCGCGTGATGACGCTGAGCGCGATGAACAGGGCCAGGTTGAACTGGAAGATGCCCGAGGCAATGGTGATAAGCTTGAACGGGATCGGCGTCAGCCCCTTGATCAGGATGACCCAGGCCCCGTGCTCCTGGAACAGGGCCTTTGACGCCTCAAAGGTTTCCGCCTTGCCCAGCAGGCTGAGCATCCACATGCCCACCGGCTCCAGGAAATAGCCGATTGCATAGCCCAGCAGCCCGCCCAGGACCGAGGCCACGGTGCAGACCATGGCGTAGTAGTAGGCCCGGTCGGGCCGGGCCAGCACCATGGGAGCCAGCATCACGTCCGGCGGAATCGGGAAGAAGGAGCTCTCGGCAAAGGAGACGACGGCCAGGGATCGCGTCGCATGGCGATGGCGCGCCAGGGAAAAGACCCAGTCATAGAGTTTGCGAAGCATGCAGGCCTTCCCCGATGAACCGGCGCTACCTAGCAGAGCCGGGCCAGGGATACAGCCCATACAGCTGCGGCTATTTGGGACCAGGCCAAAGTCGCCTAGGGTGGTGGTCTATCGCATCTGGCGGGCCAAAGCCGCCAGACAGCCATCCGGCCGCATCGGCCGGTCAGTATGGGGTCAGGGATGAGGAAATCAGTTGTATCGGCCGCCGTGGCCCTGTTGAGCCTGGCGGCTGGCCAGGCGGTGGCGCAGGATGAGGCCGGGAGCGGTCCCTGGTCCCTGGCCATCCACGGCGGGGCCGGGGTGATCGAGCGCGCCAGCCTGTCGCCGGAACGCGACGCCCTTTATCGCGCGGGCCTCCAGGCCGCGCTGGATGCCGGCTCGCGGGTCCTGGCCGAAGGGGGCACGGCCCTGGACGCGGTCGAGGCCGCAGTCCAGGTCATGGAGGATAATCCCTTGTTCAACGCCGGGCGCGGAGCCGTCTTCACCTCGGCCGGTCGCAACGAGATGGACGCCGCCATCAAGGACGGCACAGACCTGAACGCCGGGGCCGTGGCGGGCCTGACCCGGACGAAGAACCCCATCACCGTCGCCCGCGCCATTATGGAGCAGTCGCCCCACGTCATGCTGATCGGCGAAGGGGCCGAGACCTTTGCCCGCCAGGCGGGTGCCGAGGAGGTGGAGCCTGCCTACTTCTTCACCGAAAGCCGCTGGCAGGCCCTGCTGAAGACCCTGCGCGAACGCGGCGAGCCCATCCCGTCCCGGCCCCGGGGCGCACCGCCCGAGCCGCCGCAGCACGGCCCCGCCGCCCCCCTGGCCAGCCTGATGCAGGCTCCGCTGGACGAGAAGAAGTTTGGCACGGTCGGGGCCGTGGCCCGCGACAGCCAGGGCCGCCTGGCCGCCGCCACCTCGACCGGCGGCACCACGGCCAAGCGCTGGGGCCGGGTCGGCGATGTCCCGGTCATCGGGGCGGGCACCTATGCCTCGAACGCCGAGGGCTGCGCGGTCTCGGCGACCGGCACCGGCGAATACTTCATCCGCGCCACCGTGGCCCGCGACATCTGCCACCGCACCGCCCAGGGCCTGCCGGTCCAGGCCGCCGCCGACGCCGAGATCGCCGAGGTGGGCCAGATCGGCGGCGACGGCGGGGTGATCGTGGTCGGCGCGGACGGCAGCGTCGCCTTCGCCATGAACACCTCGGGGATGTATCGCGCCACGGTGACCGAGGGACAACCGGCTCGGGTCGCCATCTATGCCGACGAGGAAGCGCCGAAATGACGACCCCGGCTGACACGTCCGGCGTAAGAATTCCGCCGCCGCTGATCTTTCTGGGCTTCCTGCTGGCCGGCTATGGACTGGGCCAGTGGCTTGGGCCCGAAAGCCTGGGGCTGGACGCCAGCCTGAGGCGCGGCATCGCCTTTGTCCTGGTGATCGGCGGCCTGCTGATCGACGGGGTGGCCGCCGCCAACCTGCGCCGCAGCGGCACCGCGCCCGAGCCGTGGCGACCGACCACCGCCCTCGTCCAGACGGGCCTGTTCGCCCTTTCGCGCAACCCGATCTACCTGGGCTTCACCGTGACCTATGTCGGGTTTGCCGTAGCCATGGACAGCGCCATCGCCCTTGGCCTGATCCTGCCCTGCCTGATCGTGATCGACCGCTTTGTCATCGCCCGCGAAGAAGCCTATCTGCTGCGCCGGTTCGGCGACGACTATCGCCAGTATCAGCAGAAGGTCCGTCGATGGCTGTAACCCCCAACCGCCCGGCTCCCAGCGAAAACGAGCTGTCGGAAATGGCCATCGAGGAGCTGGATGCGGCCTGCACCCTGCACTTCAACGAGATGAAGAAGATCGCGCCCTGGGGCGACACCTACGAGGCCCAGGCCCCGTCGGGCCGCCTGGTCGAGGTCGAGCGGCGCTACCTGTGGGCCAATGGCCAGCCGGGCGGGGCCATCAGCGTCGAGGTCGAGGTGCGCGATCCGGCCCTTCGCACCGGGGCCGAGGCCCGAGCGGTGGTCGGCGACCAGGACTGACCAAGCGAGCGCCCGATCATCACGAGGATGTTGTGGACCGCGCCCCATCTGCGCGCTTCCCAAGCGTCAGGCGCGAGGATAGCGTCAGCGCATGAAACTCGCCTCGCTCAAGCATGGCCGTGATGGCCGCCTCGTCGTCGTCTCGGAAGACCTCAACTGGTATACGGACGCCTTTCTGATCGCCCCGACGCTGCAGGCGGCGCTGGATGACTGGGACCGGTGCGAGCCCCAGCTGCGCGCCCTGGCCGAAAGCCTGGAGCACGAAGCCGTGCCGCGCGGCCGCTTCCATGAGCGCGATGCCGCCGCCCCCCTGCCCCGCGCCTATCAGTGGGCGGACGGTTCGGCCTATGTGAACCACGTCGAGCTGGTGCGGAAGGCCCGCAACGCCGAGATGCCCCAGAGCTTCTGGACCGACCCGCTGATGTACCAGGGCGGCTCGGACGGCTTCCTGGGCGCGCGCGACGCCATTCCGCTGCGCGACGAGGCCTGGGGCTGCGACCTGGAGGCCGAGATCGTGGTCGTGACCGGCGACGTGCCCCTGGGCGCCGATCGTGACGAGGCGCTGAAGGCCATCCGCCTGGTGGGCCTGGTCAACGACGTCTCCCTGCGCAACCTGATCCCCGGCGAGCTGGCCAAGGGCTTCGGCTTTGTGCAGTCCAAGCCGGCCAGCGCCCTGTCGCCCGTCTTCGTCACCCCCGACGCCCTGGGCGAGCGCTGGAAGGACGGCAAGCTGCACGGCACCCTGTCG
>JAEYQX010000075.1 GCA_023409795.1 Pseudomonadota bacterium | reverse complement strand
CGAGCTGGCCATGGCCAAGCAGGTCCCGGTGCGGGTCCTGTCCAGCTTTATCGAGCCGGACGAGAATGGAAAACTGCCGGAAAACGCCGGCACCCTGATTTGCGATGAGGATGAGATCGTGGAAAAGCGCATCGTTTCCGGCGTGACCATGAGCCGGGACGAAGCCCGGATCACGCTCCTGGGCCTGGCCGACCGGACCGACGCCCCGGCCGACGTCTTTACCCGCCTGGCCGAAGCCAACGTCAACGTGGACATGATCGTCCAGGGCCAAGCCCGCTCGGAAGGCGCGGTCAACCTGACCTTCACCACGGGGCGCCGCGACGCCCAGGGGGCGGTGGACATGATGATGGGGGCCAAGGACGATCTGAAGTTCGAGGAAATCCGCGTCGACACCGACGTGGCCAAGATCTCGGTCATCGGTGTGGGCATGCGCAGCCATGCGGGCGTGGCCCAGACCATGTTCCGCGCCCTGGCTGACAAGGGCATCAAGTTCCAGGCCATCTCGACCTCGGAAATCAAGATCAGTGTCCTGATTGAAGACGCCTATGCCGAACTGGCCGTGCGGGCTCTTCACGCGGCCTATGGGCTGGATGCACTATAGGGTGACAACGACGCTCGCCTGACGGAAGGCGCGGGGGCGGCAAGGTGGGAGCGAACATGGTCAAGGGCGGTTTGACGACGAGGGGGCCACGCAACCTCCTGCGCCAGATCCGCGAGGCCATGGCTGGCGGCGGCCCGGCCCAGGAACGCCTGGACAAGGTGGTGCGCACCATCGCCCAGTCCATGGTGGCCGAGGTCTGCTCGATCTACCTGCGGCGCGCCTCGGGCGAGCTGGAGCTGTTCGCCACTCAGGGCCTGAACCCCGAGGCCGTCCACAACACCCGCCTGCGTCCCGGCGAGGGCCTGGTGGGCGAGGTGGCCCGCCTGGCTGAGCCGATCAGCCTGTCGGACGCGCCCAACCACCCCAGCTTCTCCTATCGCCCCGAAACCGGCGAGGACCCCTTCCATGCCTTCCTGGGCGCGCCCCTGCTGCGCGGTGGCCGCGCCATTGGCGTCCTGGTCGTCCAGAACCGCGTCGCGCGCCGTTATGACGAGGACGAGGTCGAGGACATCCAGACCATCGCCATGGTCCTGGCCGAGACGGTCGCCTCGGGCGAGCTGCTGGGCCAGGATGAACTGCGCGATGTCGAGGTGGCCCCCCATCGCCCCGAGCGGCTGAAGGGCCAGAAGTTCGCCGATGGCCTGGCCTATGGCGTGGTGGTCCAGCACGAGGCCCCCCTGCCGCCCGAGCGCCTGCTGGCCGATGACCCGGCCCTGGAGGAACAGCGCCTCGCCGAAAGCCTGACCGCGCTGAAGGCCGGCATCGACGTCATGCTGGAGGGCGGCCAGACCAAGCTGGGCGGCACCTCCTACGAGGTGCTGGAAACCTACCGGATGTTCGCCGACGACCGGGGTTGGAACCGCTCGCTGGAAGAGGCGGTGCGCTCGGGCCTGACGGCCGAGGCGGCGGTGGACCGCGTCCGCAACGAGCACCGCGCCCGCTTTGCCAAGGCGCGCGACCCCTATATCCGCGAGCGGCTGCACGACTTCGAGGACCTGGCCAACCGCCTTTTGCGGGTGCTGGCGGGCGATGACCCGACCCACCGCAACCTGCCCGACGACTTCATCCTGGTGGCCCGCAACCTGGGCCCGGCGGACCTGCTGGAATATCCGCGCGACAAGCTGCGCGGCCTGCTGCTTGAGGAAGGCTCCTCGGCCAGCCACGCGGCCATCGTGGCCCGCGCCCTGCAGATTCCCTGCGTCGGGCGCCTGCAGGGCCTGCGCGACCGCCTGTCCGAGGGCGACCTGGTCATCGTCGATGGCGAGACGGGCGAGGCCTACCTGCGCCCGCGCCCCGACATGCTGTCGGCGGTCCAGTCGCGGATGGCCGTGCGCGACCAGCGCCGGGCCGAGTTCGACCTGCTGCGCGACACCCCCGCCGTCACCCGCGACGGCACCCGCATCACCCTGCTGACCAATGCCGGCCTGGCGGTGGACCTGGAAAACCTCGACATGACCGGGGCCGAGGGCATCGGCCTGTTCCGCACCGAGTTCCAGTTCATGGTCTCCGACGAGCTGCCCCGGCTGAACACCCAGACGGCGCTGTATCGCCTGGTCATGGATGCGGCCCGCGACCGGCCCGTCACCTTCCGCACCCTGGATATCGGCGGGGACAAGGTCCTGCCCTACCTGGACAACGAGCGCGAGGAGAACCCGGCGCTGGGTCGCCGCGCCATCCGCCTGGGCCTGGACCGGCCCGCCCTTTTGCGGATGCAGCTGCGCGCGCTCCTGGCCGCCGCCGCTGGGCGCGAGCTGCGCGTCATGTTCCCGATGATCGCCACGGTGGACGAGTTCCGCGCGGCGCGGGAGCTGGTCGAGCGTGAATGTGACTGGGCCCAGCGGCGGGGCCGGACCCTGCCGTCGCGGCTGCGGGTCGGGGCCATGGTCGAGTGCCCCAGCCTGCTGTGGCACCTGGATGCCCTGCTGCCGCTGACGGACTTCGTTTCCATCGGCACCAATGACCTGCTGCAGTATATGTTCGCCGCAGACCGGACCAATCCCCTGGTCTCGGACCGCTATGATCCCCTGTCGGTCCCGGCGCTGCGGGCCCTGGCCGAGATCCAGCAGAAGTGCGCCGATACGGCCACCCCCGTCTCGGTCTGCGGCGAGCTGGCGGGGCGGCCGCTGGAGGCCTTTGCCCTGATTGCCCTGGGCTATACCTCCCTGTCGGCCCCGGCGGGCGGCGTGGGCCCGGTCAAGCGGATGATCCTGTCGGCCGACATCTCCCAGGCCCGACGCGGCCTGGAGGGCCTGATGAAGTCCTCGGCCGGCTCGGTCCGCAACGAAATCGAAGCCCTGGCGCGCAAGTTGAACCTGGCGGTCTGAACGCGCCGTTGAACCGCGCGCCCGCCTCGTCTAATCCAGAGACAGGGCCGCCTTCTGCGGCCGACTGACGGAAACCCCGGCCATATGGATCAGGATCGGCACGACGCGCCGTCCCTCGAGGACGCCGAGACCCTGGGCGAGGCCCTGCGTGCCGCGCGCCTGGCCTCTGGCCTGTCCATGGCCCAGCTGTCGACGGCGACGCGGGTCCACCCCCGCTACCTGACCGCGCTGGAGCAGGGCGAGTTTGCCGTCCTGCCGTCCCGCATCTTCTCGATCGGCTATGTGCGCGCCTATGCCGGGGCCCTGGGCCTGGACGAGCTGACGGCGGTCGAGCGCTTCAAGCGCGAGTTCCCGGAAAAGGCCGTGCCCCTGCAGGCCCCGACCGGCACGGCGGTGCAGCAAATGCGCCGCACCTCGCCCAAGGTCTTGGCCCTGGCGGCGGTGGTCCTGGTCCCGATCGTCGGCTGGAACGTCTACCAGCGCATCGACCGGATCGAGCCGCCCCATCCGTCCGACCTGGCCGCCATTCCCAAGGATTGGGGCCGCGAGGCCGAGCGCGCGGCGCGCACGCCGGTCATGCTGGGGGCACCGCGCGACGCCCCGCCCGACCAGACCACCCCGGCCCTCTACATCACGCCCGGCCTGGAAGAGGCCCTGACC
>JAEYQX010000036.1 GCA_023409795.1 Pseudomonadota bacterium | reverse complement strand
CTGGCCTTTGCCAGTGCCCTGGGCGGGCCGACGGCGGGATGGCCCATTCCCCTGGCCACCGACATCGCCTTTGCCCTGGCGGTGTTTGCCGTGGTCGGGAAGTCCCTGCCGTCGTCGTTGCGGGTCTTCCTTTTGACCCTGGCCATTGTCGATGACCTGGGAGCCATTGCCCTGATTGCCGTCCTGTTCAGCGATGGCGTCAACTGGCAGCCCCTGCTGGGGGCCGCCTTCGTGCTGCTGGCCATGGGGCTGGCGGCGCGCCGTCGCATTGCCGCGGCCTTCTGGGCCCTGGCCTTTGCCCTTGTCTGGTATTTCACCATCCTGTCAGGGCTCTCGACCTCGCTGACGGCGGTGGCCTTTGCCCTGATCGTGCCGGTCGAGCCGCGCCGCGAGACCTCGCAAAGCCCGCTGAAGGACGCCATGCATGACCTGCACCCCTATGTGGCCTTCCTGGTGCTGCCGCTCTTTGCCTTTGCCAAGGCGGGCGTCTCGTTCAGCGGCTTGTCGCTGGACCAGGCCCTTGCCCCCCTGGTGATCGCCATCGCCATGGGCCTGTTTCTGGGCAAGCAGATCGGGGTGTTTGGCGCAGCCGTCCTGGCGACCAGGCTGCGTATCGCCGCCCGACCCACCGGTGCCAACTGGCTGCAGCTCTATGGCGTCAGCCTGCTGTGCGGCATCGGTTTCACGATGAGCCTGTTTATTGGCGTCCTGGCCTTCCCCGGCGCCGCCGATTCGGCGGTCCAGGTCGAGGTTAAGCTTGGGGTGATCGGCGGTTCTATCCTGTCGGCACTTGTAGCCCTGGTCGTGTTTAACCTTGGCGGCAGGGGGCGACGTCTTGCCGAAGCGGAGAAGCGGCAAAATATTGCGGAATAGGCTTTGAATATTGACCTAGCGTCATTGTTTTTTGTCGCTTTCTGGCCACAAAACGCACGCTGGTCGTGAAAATTGCCGTTCTGCACAACAGCGCTCCTTGTGCACTGCGCCTGACATGACTTACCCAAGGCTATGGAGAATTCACGCCGTTCAATGAGCGTGGATCTACAGGGACAGGAAATGCCGAGGCTACCGCGTACTGCGCGGAGTCAGGCCATAGAGCCGGGGAGCCGCACCATGCGTTTGAATAAGTTTCTTCGTAGCACCGCCTCTGCGGCGGTTGTCAGCGCCGGAGCCTTTGGCTTCGTCGCCACGGCCGCGGCGCAGGAATCACCCGCGACCATCGACGACATCATCGTCACCGCCCAGAAGCGCGAGCAGAACCTTCAGGACGTGCCGATCGTGGTCACGACCCTGTCGCAGGAAGCCCTGGAGGGGGCGGGCGTCCGCGACATCAAGGACCTGCAGATCCTGACGCCGGGCATGACCGTGACCTCGACCCAGTCGGAGGCCTCGACCACCGCCCGTATCCGCGGCGTCGGCACCGTGGGCGACAACCCCGGCCTGGAAAGCTCGGTCGGCGTCGTGATCGACGGCGTCTATCGTTCGCGCAACGGCGTCGGCTTCGGCGACCTGGGCGAGCTGAGCCGCATCGAGGTGCTGAAGGGGCCGCAGGGCACCCTGTTCGGCAAGAACACCTCGGCGGGCGTCATCAACATCATCTCCGAGGCCCCGTCCTTCACCCCGGGCTTCAATGGCGAGGCGACCTTTGGCAACTTCGGGGCCTGGGGCGTCTCGGCCTCGGTCACCGGCCCGCTGTCCGAGAAGATCGCCGGTCGCTTCTATGTCGCCACGCGTGAGCGCGACGGCTTCTATGACGTCATCACCGGCCCCGGCCCGCGCACCGAAACCGACGACCAGAACCAGAAGTTCTGGACCGCCCGCGGCCAGCTGCTGATCCTGCCGTCGGACGACGTCTCGATCCGCCTGATCGCCGACTATTCGAAGCGCGATGAATACTGCTGCGTCGCCGTGCAGAACCGCGTCGGCCCGACCTATGCCATCGTCCAGGCCCTGGGCGGCGGCCAGGCTGCGCCGGCGGCCGGCTTTGGCGAAGTGCCCTTCTCGCGCACGGCCTATTCCAACCGCTCGACCGAACAGTCGATGGAGGACATGGGCATCTCGGCCGAGGCCAATATCGACATCCCGTCGTGGGGCGCGACCCTGACCTCGGTCACCTCGTGGCGTAACTGGGCCGGCGACAACGCCCAGGACCTGGACTACTCCACCCTGGACAACATGTATCGCGAGCATGACGGGGACTACGGCTTCGAGCTGGAGAACCTGACCCAGGAGTTCCGCCTGGCCGGCGCAACGGACAGCCTGGACTGGCTGGTTGGTGCCTTCTTCACCCGCGAGCAGATCCGTCGTGACGACTCCTACTTCTACGGGCCGCACTACACCCCCTTCCTGTCGCTGCTGCTGGGCTCGCGCCTGGGCCTGACCAATCCGGGGGCGGTCAACTGCATCACCGGTGCCGGCGCGACGCCGATGGGCATCGTCGGCTGCCTGACCGGGGCTGTGGCTCCGACCGGCCCGGGCTTCGGCCTGGGGCAGGGCGTGCATGACATCTATACCCAGACCACGGAATCGGCGGCCGTCTTCACCAACAACACCTGGCACGTGACGGACCAGTTCGACCTGACTGTGGGCCTGCGCTACACCTTTGACAGCAAGTCGCTGCATGGCCTGCAGGACAACCTGGGCACCAATGGCGCGGCCTGCGCCGGGGCGGCCAGCAATGCAGCGGCCATCGGTGGGGCCCTGGCCCTGGCCGGTGTTCCGGCAGCCCAGATCCCGGGCACGGCCTCGACCCTGGTTGGCACCATCTGCCTGCCCTGGGCCAACTTCGCCTATGACAACCGTCGCATCTCCGAAGAGTTCGACGATGGCGAGCTGAGCGGCACCATCAAGGGCTCGTACCGCTTCAACGACAGCGTCATGGCCTATGCCTCCTATGCACGGGGCTACAAGTCGTTCGGCTACAACATGGACCGCGTGCAGACGGGCATCACGCCCAATGCCTCGCTGTGGTTCCCGTCGGAAACGGTCGACTCCTATGAAATCGGCCTGAAGAACACCCTGTTCGACCGGACGGTGCTGCTGAACCTCACCTACTTCGACCAGACCTTCCACGACTTCCAGCTCAACACCTTCCTGGGCACGGCCTTCGTGGTGGAGTCGATCCCCGAGCTGACCTCGCGCGGCGTGGACGCCGACTTCGTCTGGTTCACCCCGGTCGAGGGCCTGAGCCTGTCGGGCGGCGTGACCTATGCCGACACCAAGTATGGCGAATTCACTGCGGCCGACATGACGGTGCCGGGCAACTTCGCCCAGCTGTCGCTGCTGCCCGGTGCCCGCGCCTCGTTCGCCCCGGAATGGTCGGGCACGGCCGCGATCGCCTTTGATCGCTCGCTGGGCAATGGCCTGCGCGCCGGCTTCAACCTGTCGGGCAAGTACTCGACCGAGTACAACACCGGCTCCGACCTGCTCCCCTACAAGATGCAGGACGGCTTTGGCCTGCTGAACGGCCGCATCAGCCTGGGCTCCGAGGACGAACGCTGGACCCTGGAAATCTGGGGCCAGAACCTGACCGACGAAGAGTACAAGCAGGTCTCGATCAACCAGCCGCTGATGGGTTCGGCCTTCGCCGACACCACCAACCCGCAGCCGGATGGCACCTACTACAACCCGGCGACGGACACCCAGACCTACGC
>JAEYQX010000020.1 GCA_023409795.1 Pseudomonadota bacterium | reverse complement strand
AAAACCCCACAAGATCCACACCACCCTGGCCTTCATGTTCGAGACGGGGATGCCTAGCCGCACGACCAGGTGGGCCGAGGAAACCCCTCAGATGCAGCTCGACTACGACGACTGCTGGACCGGCTTTGAGAAGGGCAAGCCTGAGTAATGCTTCTGGACCAGACCCACGACGCCTCGCTTATGTCGTGGGTGGCCTGCGCCAACGGCCACCCCCACTTCCCGATCCAGAACCTGCCCCTGGGCGTCTTTTCCAGGGGTGATGCCCCGCGTGGCGGCATGGCCATTGGCGACCGGATCCTGGACCTGAAGGCCCTGGCGGCATCGGGCCTGCTGACCGGCGAGGCGCAGGCAGCGGCCGCGCTGGCCTCGGCCGACAGCCTCAATGCCCTGCTGGGTGCGCCCGCTGACCTGCGCCGCGCCCTGCGGGTCCAGGTCTCGGCCCTGCTGTCAGACGAAAGGCAAAGGGCCGGGGTCGAACCCCTGCTCCACCCCGCCGCCGACTGCCAGCTGCACCTGCCGGCCCGCATTGGCGACTACACCGACTTCTATGTCGGCATTCACCACGCCATGAATGTCGGGGCCCTGTTCCGGCCGGACAATCCGCTGTTGCCGAACTACAAGCACGTGCCCATCGGCTATCACGGCCGGGCCTCGTCAGTGCGCGCCTCGGGCACCCCGGTGATCCGCCCGAACGGCCAGCTTAAGGCCCCCGATGCCGAGGCCCCGGTCCTGGCCCCGAGCAAGCGGCTGGACTTCGAGCTGGAGCTGGGCGTCTGGATCGGCCAGGGCAACGACCTGGGCCAGCCCATTCCCCTGTCGCAGACCGGGGACCACATGGCCGGGCTGTGCCTGCTGAACGATTGGTCCGCCCGCGATGTCCAGGCCTGGGAATACCAGCCGCTTGGCCCCTTCCTGGCCAAGAACTTCATCACCACCGTCTCGCCGTGGATCGTCACGGCAGAGGCGCTGGAGCCCTATCGCATCGCGCCCCAGCCGCGGCCCGAGGGTGACCCGGACGTCCTGCCCTATCTAAAGGACGAGGCAGACCAGGCGCGCGGCGGCCTGGCCCTGGAGCTGGAGGTGCGCCTGTCCACCGCCCGGATGCGGGCCGAGGGCCATGAGCCGGTCGTCATCAGCCGCTCGCACGCCCGGCACATGTACTGGACCATCGGCCAGATGATCGCCCACCACACCAGCGGCGGCTGCAACCTGAACCCCGGCGACCTGCTGGGCACCGGCACCATCTCGACGCCGGATCGCAGCGGGCTCGGCAGCCTGCTGGAGCTGACGCGCGGCGGGGCCGAGCCGATCACCCTGCCGACCGGCGAGACGCGCACCTTCCTGCTGGACGGGGACGCCCTGTCCCTGTCGGGCCAACTGAAGGCCGAGGGCCGGGTAAGCCTGGGCTTTGGCGACTGCACCGGCATCATCCACCCCGCCCCGGCGGCGTGAGCGCAAGAAGCCCCGTCGACAAGCGGCGGGGCTTTTTCGTGCCGGGCCACAGCCACTTCTGGTCGCGGGGGACGGCCTGCTCTAAGCTCGCGGCAGGAGACTGACTCCCCCAGTTATCGAGGCCCCAGGTTTGAGCGAACCCGATATCCGCCTGCTGATCATGGGTAATCCCGTGGCCCGCGCCTTTGCCATCACCGGCGACGCCTGGACCCAGCTGATCATGCGCGAGGCCTTTTACGGGGTGCGCCGTTTCGGGGTCTGGCGCGAGCGCCTGGGCACGCCGCGCAGTGTCCTGACCGACCGCCTGCAAAAGATGGTCGCGGCCGGCCTGCTGCAGTTGTGCCAGATCGACGGCGGCCGCCGCACCGAATACCGCCTGACCGAGATGGGCCTCGATTTGTTCGGCGTGGCGGTGATGCAGGGCCAGTGGGAGAAGGTCTGGGCCCGATCCCCGCTGCAGGAGCGCTATGCCATCGCCTTCTTTGACCGGCACTCGGGCCAGAGGATCAGGCCGGGCGTCCTGACGCGCCCCCATGGCGTGGAAATCACTGCCGACCAGGTGACCTGGCGGGCAGGCCCGGGGCTTGAGATCATCGACCCACCGACCTCGCGGCGGCGCCGGTCTGCCCCGATCGAGACGGACCGCCCCATCATCGACCGCTCGACCGAGATCATGGGCGACTACTGGAGCTGGGCGGTGCTGGCGGCCACCTATTTCCGGCTTCGTCGCTTTGACGAGATCCACGCCGCCCTGGGCGTGGCGACCAATATCCTGGCCGATCGCCTCAGCCGCCTGGTGCTGCAGGGGGTGCTGGAAAAGCGGCCCTACCAGACCGCCCCGCTCCGCTATGAGTATCGCCTGACCGAGGCCGGGCGGGCCATGTATCCGATCTTCCTGGCCATGCACGGCTGGGCCTGTCGCTGGCTGGTCGCGCCGGACGAGGCCCCGCTGACCCTGGTGGACCGCCGCACGGACGAAGCCTTTATCCCGGTCGTCTGCGACCTGAATACGGGCCTGGCCATGGACCCGCGCCAGATCCGCTGGGAAGTCGAGCCCCAGTCCGCGTCCGCCGTCGCCCCCTGAAGAAACTCTTGCGCTCACTGATACCGTCATCCTCCGACAAGCCGCGCAGCGGCGTAGATCGGGGGACCCAGCGGCACCGAAGGTGATCTGTAGGCCCAAGGTGCTGCCGGTCCGTTTCGCGCTCTCGCGCGCCGCTGGGTCCTCCGGTCAAGCCGGAGGATGACGGTGTGGGGGTGAGGCGGATTCCGACCAACACCTGACGTGAAGACAAGCAAAGAAAAGGCCCGCCGGATCGAGCGTCCGGCGGGCCAGTTTCATCGGAGAGATGGAGCCTTAGAAGCTCTGGGTCAGCGAGATGCCGAAGGAGCGCGGGGCCCCGAAGACGCTGAAGCCGATGCCGGCATTCTTGATGACGTGGTGACGATATTCCTCGTCCGTCAGGTTCTTGCCGTAGACGGCGACCTTGAGGCCGTCGTTGGATTCCCAGCCCAGGTAGGCGCTGAGCAGGCCGTATTCCGGCACCAGGACCTCGGGCGCGTTGGACGGGTCAAAGTAGAACTCGTTGGTCCACTGCCAGTCGGCGCGGGCATTGATCGTGCCGCCAAAGGCATCCCAGCCGCCGTCGACATAGACGGTATACTGGTTCTCGGGTGAACGGGGCAGGACATGGCCATTATAGGCCAGGGTGCCCGTCGACGAGGTGGCGTCCGAGGTGAACTTGGCATCCAGCGCCGTGTAGGAGCCGCCGATGGTGATGTTGTGGCTCACCGCAAAAGCCGTCTCGATCTCGAAGCCCTTGACCTCGGCCGCGGCATTGGAGGTGACCAGGTTCAGGCCGGCCAGCTCATAGACCTGCAGGTCCTTGTAATCGAGGAAGAAGGTCGCCGCGTTCAGGCGCAGGCGGCCATTGGCCAGGGTCGACTTGATGCCCAGCTCATAGTTGTCGAGCAGTTCCGACAGCAGCGGGGTCTGGGCCTGGACGCCCGTCTGGGCCCCGGACGAATAGGACCCGGCCTTGTAGCCCCGGTCATAGGAGCCATAGATGCGGACGTTGTCGATCGGCTCGACCGCCAGCGCCAGCTTCCAGGTCGGCTCATCGAACGAGGTCGAGGCCTTGACGTCATAGGGCGAGCCCGTCGGGCCCAGCGGGATGCCGACCGGCAGGCCCACGCCATTGTCGTTGTCGACGGCGATCTGGTGGATTTCGCGCTCATCCTTGGTCCAGCGCGCGCCCAGCGTCAGCTCCCAGATCTCAGCGAAGGGCACGGTGGCCTGGCCAAAGATGGCGTAGCTGGTGTTGACCGCATACTGGTCGAAGGTGGTGTCGCCGCCGAAGTTGGGCGGGGCGATCGGCAGGGCCGTCTGGACCACATAGCGCTCGGAGCGGTCGACGTTTTCCTTGAAGAAATAGACCCCCGCGACCCAGTCCACGCTTGAGCCGGCCTTGGACGTCAGACGGAATTCCTGGCTGAACTGGTCGGCGATTTCGGCTGCGCTGTTGTCGACCGACAGCGGGAAGTCGGGGAAGGGAATGCCGCCCAGGTTGTCGCGCCAGCTGTAGTCGTTGTCACGATAGGAGGTCAGGGACACGAAGTCGAAGCGGTCAAGGCCGTCATACTCGATCCGCCCCGTCAGGCCCCAGTTGTCGCGGTTCTGGTAGTTGTCCGCCGACGAATAGGATTCGCGCAGGTTCATGCCCTCGCGGATATTGTCGATGATGCTGACAAAGACCGGCGCGGTGCCCGAGGCCGTGACCGGGATACGGGCGTGGCCCTGCATCCGGTCCCTGGCCATGTCGAAGGTGCCCAGGAAGGTCCAGTCGCCCTGGCCATGCAGGAACTGGGCGCGCAGCCCCAGTTGCTCGCCGCCTTCCAGGCTGCCGCCGGTGTCGACGTTCTCGGCATAGCCGTCGTTGCTGTTGTAGCGCACGGCCAGGCGCCCGGCGGAGTTGTCGCCAAGCTGCAGGTTGCCGATGCCCTCGACGCCGATCTCGTTGAAGCTGCCGCCGCGCACGGTGACGGAGCCCGAGTTATTCATGCGCGGGCGCTTGGTATAGACGTTCATCGCCCCGCCCGAGGCGTTGCGGCCATAAAGCGTGCCTTGCGGACCGCGCAGGATCTCGACCCGCTCGATGTCCAGGAAGGCCAGGGACGAGCCGCCCGAGCGGCCAATCGAGACCTCGTCGATCGAGACGCCGATGGAGGGATCGGACGCGGCCGAGTCACTGGTGGTGCCCACGCCGCGGATGAAGATCTGGGGCTCGCCGATGTTGAACTGGGTCAGGGTGACGCCGGGTGCCTTGCCCGCCACGTCCTGGATGCCCGTGGCGCTGGTGCGCTCCAGGGCTTCGGAGTTGAAGGCCGTCACCGCGATCGGCACGTCCTGCAGACTCTGTTCACGCCTCTGGGCCGTCACCACGACGTCGCCAAGGCTGACGGCGCTCTCTTCCTGCGCCGTCTGAGCCACGGCTGGTGCAACCATTCCCGATGCCAACAGCAGGGCTGTGGCGGACACGCTCCACGCGGTCTTCTTCATGTTTCGCTCCCTGACCTCCCCGGCTCCGTTGATCGGATGCTCCTCGGTCGCAAAGAAGCTTGCGCTAGCGAACCGAGTTTGCAAGTCTTTTTATGCAAGTGATAGGGAGAATGGGGACATGAAGCTTGACATATGGCTGGGCGCGGCCATCGCCTGGGCGGCCATAGCCACCTTGTGGCTGGTGCTGATGCCAAGAAATACCAAAGGGAAATCATGGCATTACAAGCTGGCCTATGTGCCGCTGGTCCCCTTTGTCGCGATCTTCCTGCTACCGCAGTCCGAACTGGTCGAGGGACTGAAAATCTGGATTGCCAGTGGCCTGGGCGGCCTGGCCGTCGTGACCCTGGGCTGGGTCGCGGGCACGGCGCTGAAGAACCATGGCATGATGGACGTAGCTTATGCCGCGACGCCGGTGGGGGCGGCGGCGGTCGCCCTTGCCATCGTAGGCAGGCCGCTTGACCTTTATACGGGCGTCTTCTTCGCCTGCCTGCTGATCTGGGCCCTGCGCCTGGGCCTGCACGTCTTTCGCGACAACATCCGCGCCGAGCGCCAGCCCTATGCTCACTGGCGCAAGAGCTTTGGCCGCACCTGGATCTGGTGGAGCGCCTTCCAGGTGCACCTGATGCAGGCCGTCATCATCTGGCTGTGGAGCACGCCCATCGCCTTTGTCCTGAGCGCGCCCGAGCCGCGCCCGACCTATCTGCTGATCCCGGCGGTCCCGGTCTGGCTGACCGGCTTTGGCCTGCAGGTGGCGGCCGATCACCAGCTGGCGGCCTTCAAGCGCAATCCGGCCAATCGCGGCGGCCTGCTGGACACCGGCGTCTGGTCCATCGTGCGCCATCCCAACTACCTGGGCGAGATGCTGATGTGGCTCAGCTGGTGGGTCTTTGCCCTGGCCCATCCATTCGGCTGGGTGATGATCTGGGCCCCGCTGTTCAATGGCTTCTTCATGGGCTTCGTCTCGGCCGCCCCGTTCAAGGAAGCCCACATGGCCCGCACCCGCCCTGAGGCATGGGCCGCCTACTGCGCGCGCACGCCGCGCCTGTTTCCCTTTCCCCGCCCGCGCAAGAAAGGCGCCTGAGTCATGAGTTCGCTTGAAGGACAGGTCATCATCGTCACCGGGGCCGGACGGGGGCTGGGCCGCGCCTATGCCCTGGACCTGGCGCGTCGGGGGGCGCACCTGGTGATCAACACCCGGCCCCGCGCCGCCGATGCCCCCGGCTCTGCCGAGGCGGTCGTGGCCGAGATCGAGGCCCTGGGCGGAAAGGCGGTCGCGGCGGCCCTGGCGGTCGAGGAGGCCGACTCGGGCGAGCGCCTGCTGCAGGCGGGACTGGACGCCTTCGGCCGGGTCGATGGCCTGCTGAACAATGCCGGCGCGCCCGAGGCCCGGACCCTGCACAAGCAGACCACCGATGAGTTCCGGGCCAATTTCGAGGTCAACTTCTTTGGCAGCCTGACCCCGACCCTTCCCGTCTATCGCCACCTGCGTGACCAGGGCTCGGGACGGATCCTGATGTCGACCTCGGCAGCGGGCCTGCACGGCGTTCACGGCATGGCGGCCTATTCGGCGTCCAAGGCGGCGCTGATCGGCCTGATGCGGGTGATAGCCCTAGAAGGCGGCCCGCGCGGCGTCCACTGCAACGCCATCGCCCCCTATGCCGCGACCGGCATGACGGCCGAGTACCTGGATCCCCAGACCGCCGCCCAGATGCAGCCCGAGCAGGTGGCCCCGGCCGTGTCCTGGCTGATGTCGCCCGACTGCCCGCTGAACGGCCAGACCCTGGTGGCGGGCGCAGGCGTGGTGCGCCCGGCCATTCGCATCGAGGGCCGGGGCCTGTCGCTCGGCCTCGACTATGGCCCCGAGGACCTGGCTCGCCAGCAGGATCAGCTGATGGACATGGGCGACTGGCAGACCTTTGCCGATGGCCAGGTGGCCTTTGAGCAGCTGATGACGACGCGCCAGCGAAACTAACTTGCGTTAAGCGACTAACGCGGCCATGGTTTGCTTATGAAAGGATGGGCGCAGCACGTACTGCGCCCACCACCTCCAGGGAGAACAGACCGATGGCGGACGGCGCACACCGTATCGAGACCGGGATCCTGACGGATCTGAACCGGCTCAATCCCTACCTGCAGGGGGCCTATGAGCCGGTTGCGCGCGAGACGACCGCCCTGGCCCTGACCGTCATCGGCGAGATCCCCCGGGACCTTTACGGCTGCTTCTATCGCAACGGCCCGAACCCGGCGAAGGCCCCCGAGGGCCTGCACCACTGGTTCGACGGCGACGGCATGGTCCACGCCATCTACTTTGAGAACGGCAAGGCCGAGTATCGCAACCGCTATGTCCGCACCCGCGACCACCTGGCGGACCTGGACGGCAGCTGTGGCGCGGGCGGGGTCCTTTACCCGTCCAGC
>JAEYQX010000269.1 GCA_023409795.1 Pseudomonadota bacterium | reverse complement strand
CCATGCGCCAGCATGGTGGTGGGGGCGTCCCTTCACCGCCCCCTCCGTCAGGCCGCTACCGCGCCCTGCCACCTCCCCCGCTATCGCAGGGGAGGATAAAGCCCGCCCGTCACCCACCGGCTCGACCGGAGGGCCCACGGCCTGCCACTCTCCCACCGTCATCCTCGGTCTTGATCCGAGGATCGAGTCGTCCGCCTGCTCACCATCTGAAACTTTCAGCCCGCCCCCAACCGCCTGGGTCCTCCGGTCAAGCCGGAGGATGACGGCAGAGAGTGCGGTGCCACCTTTCATCCTCCCCCGCCTGCGGGGGAGGGGGACCATGCGCCAGCATGGTGGTGGGGGCGTCCCTTCACCGCCCCCTCCGTCAGGCCGCTACCGCGCCCTGCCACCTCCCCCGCTATCGCAGGGGAGGATTGACGCCCCCGCTCGTCCCGGCGCAGGCCGGGACCCAGGAGGCCAAGGGCACCATCATGTCATCTGGACTGGCATGAGCGGTCCAGGTCGCCGCTACCCCCGCAGCAACCGGTCGCGGGCGGCGTTGACGCGGACGGCCAGGCCCTCGGTGCCGCCCTGGTCGGGGTGGGCGCGGGCCATGAGGCGTTTCCAGGCGGCCTGGATGTCCTGGGGCGATGCCCCCTCGGGCACCCCCAGGATGGCGCGCGCCTCGGCCAGGCTCATGTCCGGACCTTCGGGCACACGCGGCGCGACGGGACGGACGCGCGACTGGACCACTAGCCACAGCCCCGCCACGGCCAGGCCTGCGCCCCACAGCCAGGCCCCGCGCGACACCGCCAGGATGGACCCGGCGAACAGGGCGGCCCCCAGGATGGTCGCGGTGATCCGCCAGTGACCGCGCCCGGGCTTTTCCGTCTGGCGACCCAGCCGGGTCAGGGCCCACAGTGCCACGGCCCCCAGGGCCAGGAAGATCAGACCCATTATGCCCCTATGCCGCCTCGGTCAGGGGCGACAGGACGTCGTCGCTCAGGCCCATGGCCTGCATCAGGTTGCGCATTTCCTGGCGCGCCGAGACGTGGGCCAGGGAGACGGACACCGGGCGGATATCGTTGGACAGGTCGGCCACGGTCAGGCCGAACGGGAACAGCTCGCGATAGATCACGCGGTCGCGCAGGCCCGGCCCGACGCGGAAGCCGACCCGTTTGGCCAGCTTCTGCATCCGCTCTTCCAGGCGGCGACGGTTACGGGCCTCGGCCACGGCCAGGCGGTTGGTGACCACCAGCCAGTCGATGGTGACCTGGCGTCCCTCGGTGATGGCGCGGTGCTTGCGCGCCTCCCAGACGCTTTCCGAGTAGATGGAGGGCCTTTTAAGATCGAGGGTTACGGGATCAACCTCACCCAAAAGGTCAAAATCGACGAAGCTGTCGTTCATCGGGGTGACGATCTGGTCGGCCCGGCCATGGGCCGCGCGCGACAGGGCCGTGTCACCGCCCGGGGTGTCAATCAGGATGACCTCGGCCTGTTCCGAGGCCTGGGCAAAGGCCACGTCGAACCGGGCCATCTGTTCGGCTTCCTCGGCACGGGCCAGGGCCTTGCCGTCGCCCATGTCGGGGATGATCGGCATGGGCAGGACATGGTCATTGGCCTGGGTCCAGGCCTCACGGTTGCGGAAGAAGCGCTCCATCGACCGCTGGCGCAGGTCCAGGTCGATGATCGCCACCTTCTTGCCCGCATGCAGCAGGCCCGTGACGATGTGGATGGCCAGGGTCGACTTGCCCGCCCCACCCTTTTCATTACCGATGACGATGACGTGCGCCATTGAACTGTCCCATGTGAACAGCGAGCGCGACTCAACGCGTCGCCCCCGCCCCAGGGGACATAGATCGTCCCCCGCGCCGCAATCGTCAACGAAACCTTAAGTGGCGTCTGTGGAAGAGGCCCCGCTTGCGGCTCTCAGGCACCAGGCATCCGAGGCTGCGGCGACCGCGCACAGGGCCCTCGCCTGCCCCTCCCCGGCCTGGACCTTGAGCCGCACCAGCGAGCGCCCGTTGACCGTGACGGGCTCGAACACGGGGTTCAGCCCCTGGGTCACGGCAGCCAGCTGATCCCAGGCGGTCTGGGCCGCCGCCTGGCTGCCATAGGCCCCCAGCTGGATGGTCGTGCGGTTGTCAGCCGCCGCGACCTGGGCCGTCTGGACCGGCGCGGCGGGCGGGGGCGATGCCGGGGCTGCTGGCTTCTGGGCCGGTTCGGCGGCCGGGGCCACCACTGGCTCGGGGTCCCTGGGCAGGACAACGGCGGGCCGCACCCGGATACCCTCGCGGGCGTCCCACAGCTGGTGCGGTGTCATCAGCTCGACGCGCAGGGGCACGACCGGCGCGCGGGCCTCTTCGCGCGGCGATGCGGGGCGGGCCGTTCCGGTGCCCTGGGCCTCGTCCGTCGTCAGGGGAATGGCGGCGATCCGCTTGGCCACCTTTTCAAAGCGTTCGCCGTCCTGGTCCGCCGCGTCACAGGCCGCCAGGGCTGCGGTCGCGGCCATCAGGGGGATCAGGCGCAAGGTAGCGGACAGTTTCATGCCCGCCACCTTGCGTCGGTTCGCTTGAAAGGGCGTTAACGGGGCCTTAGCCGATGGCCCCGACGCAGTCCTCGCCCTCGCCCGGCACCACGTCGGCGTCGGTCAGGGCCAGGGTCCAGCCCCGGTTGGTGTTTAGGCCCCAGCGGCGCGCGCCCGAGCCATCACCGGCATCCCCGCCGATCGAGACAATGACGCGGCGCCCCTTGGGCAGGGCCGGCGGATCAATCTTGCCCACGGCCAGAGAGGTGGGCGTCTCGCCGCCATAGCCGTCGAAAACGCTCAGCATCGACCAGTCGCGGCGCAGGCCCATCCACCAGGCATTGTCGGTATTGATCGACAGGACCGAGACGCCATGCCCCTCGGCCGCATGGGCCAGGGCGGTCTCGGGATCGCGAACCAGCTTGATCTCGGCGGCGGCACCAAAGCGCTTGCGCGCCCCGTCCACGGCCTTCCAGGCGTCGATCGGGGCCCAGACGCGGACCTGCAGCCGGCCCTGGCGCGCCAGGCCCCAGCCCATGATCTCACGCCACAGGTGCTCGACCGCCTCGCGGTGCTCGGGCTCGGCCTTTTCCAGCACGCGGGCCTGGACGGCCTGCTCGCGGTCGGGACGCAGCTTGGTGTGGGGGCCGGTCGGCGCGTCCTTGGCCTTGCCCACCTGGGAGGCGATGTCCATGCGGCGCTGGAACAGCTCAAGGATCTGGTCGTCCAGGCTGTCGATTTCGGCGCGCAGGGCGGCCAGGGCCTTTTGTTCGGGGGTCAGTTCGGCTTCGTCAACGGGCCAGACTTGCTGGAGATTCGACTTGGACATGGGAGGCGGCTTTCGGCATGAATTTTTCGATGGGGAGGATGCGAGTGATCGCGTCGCCGCTCTGATCCAGAGCGGTCGCCGGTGAGACAGTCAGGGTTCTAGACGGTGCCTGATGTCTCAGCCGGCGTATCGAAAGCCGTAGAAGCCGTAGCCAAAATAAAAGCCGGCCACCGCGCGCGTGGTGGTTTCAAGGGTCGATTGTGCGCGCAGCGAGGACATGAATCCGGTCCGGGTTAAGGGGTCAGCTTGATCTGACCGCCCTAATAGGAAGCAAAATCCATGCGCGGTCAAGCCTCTGGCGCGGCCAGAAGGAGAAACCGTGTCCGATTATCGCTCGAATCCTGCAAATCCGTGCGAAGAACCTGCAGCCCATAGACCTCGGCAGCGCGCACCGGGCCAACGGCGGCGCGGGTCACGTCGGCGGCCTCGGCCACGGCGGCGGCGGCCCCGCCCGTGTCAAAGGCCGTGACCGGCTGGATCCTCAGCGCGTCCAGTGAGCGGGTGCACTGGCCCAGGGCCACCGGATGGCTCTCGGCGGTGCGGATGTCGGACAGCCGCGCCCCCGGCAGCCCCAGCAGCGCCAGGCGGATCGGCCGCCAGGCCTCGCCGATGGTCACCAGCCCGGCCTCGCGCACCAGGCTGGCTGCGGGCTCCACCGTGCCGACCGTGGTGTTCTCGACCGGGATCAGGGCCAGGTGGCAGTCGCCGCCCAGCAGGGCCCCAATCGCCTGCTCGAAGGTTTCAAAGCCCACGGCCTCGTCCCAGGGACGCAGGTCCAGGCAGGCTTCGTGGCTGAAGGCACCGGGCGCGCCCTGGTAAGCGACGCGGCCCGGCAGGTCCATACTGTCTGTCTCTGTCACGCCGCCTCGGCTCGTGCCTGACGCCCCGCCTTCAGCCGCTCGGCCACCAGGAAGGCCAGCTCCAGCGCCTGGTCGGCGTTGAGGCGCGGGTCACAGTGGGTGTGATAGCGGCTGGACAGGTCGTCCTCGGTCACCGCCTGGGCCCCGCCCAGGCACTCGGTCACGTTCTGGCCGGTCATCTCCAGGTGGACGCCGCCGGGGTGGACACCCTCGGCCTCGGCCACGTCGATGAAGCTGCGGACCTCGCCCATGACCCGGTCGAACGGACGGGTCTTGTAGCCATTGCTGGCCTTCAAGGTGTTGCCGTGCATCGGGTCGATCGACCAGATGACCCGCCTGCCCTCGGCCTTCACCGCCCGCATCAGGGCCGGCAGGCGCTCGCCCACCTTGTCGTGGCCAAAGCGGCCGATCAGGGTCAGGCGACCGGGGATGTTGTTCGGGTTCAGGGCGTCGATCAGCGGCAGGATGTCGTCCGGCGTCATGGTCGGGCCGCACTTCACCCCGATCGGGTTCGAGATGCCGCGCATGAACTCGACGTGGGCCCCGTCCAGCTGGCGGGTCCGCTCGCCGATCCACAGCATATGGGCCGAGGTGTCGAACCATTCGCCGGTCGCGCCTTCCACCCGGGTCAGGGCGCTTTCGACGTTCAGCAGCAGGGCCTCGTGGCTGGTGAAGACCTCGACCCGCGACAAGTCGGGATGGGTCTCGGGCGTCACGCCCACCGCTTCCATGAAGGCCAGGGCCTCGGTGATCTTGTCGGCCAGCTCGCGATAGGCCGCCCCTGCCCCGTTGTCGGCAAAGCCCAGGGTCCAGCGGTGGATGTTGTACAGGTCGGCATAGCCACCGCCGGCAAAGGCGCGCAGCAGGTTCAGCGTCGAGGCCGACTGGTTATAGGCCTTCAGCAGGCGCTGGGGATCGGGCGTGCGCTCCTGCGGGGTAAAGCCCATGCCATTGATGATGTCGCCGCGATAGGACGGCAGCTCCACCCCGTCGATTTCCTCGACCGGCGACGACCGCGGCTTGGCAAACTGGCCGGCGATGCGGCCCACCTTCACCACCGGCTTGCGCCCGGCAAAGGTCAGCACCACGGCCATCTGCAGGATCAGGCGGAAGGTGTCGCGGATATTGTCGGTCGAGAACTCCTTGAAGCTCTCGGCACAGTCGCCGCCCTGCAGCAGGAAGGCATTGCCCGCCTCGACCTGGGCCAAGTGGCTGGTAAGGCGGCGCGCTTCACCCGCAAAGACAAGCGGCGGCATGGCGCGCAGCTCGTCTTCGACACGGGCCAGCTCGGCCATGTCGGGATAGTCCGTCGGCATATGGACGACGGGCTTGTTTCTCCAGGATTCAGGGGTCCAGCGCTTGGTCATGCCACCTAGATAACCGCTGGAGCCCCCTGGAACAACGAATGTTCCAAAATTTATCCGTTTAGAGCGGAGTCCATGCATCATCCCCGGTCAAAGGGGCGAACAGGCGGTCAAGACTTGCATTATCTATGCCCTCCAGCCCCGCCGGAGACCAGTTTGGCGCATTGTCCTTGTCGATAATGACCGCGCGCACGCCTTCCTGGAAATCGTGGGTCTGCACCACGCGCCCGCCCAGGGCATATTCCATGGCCATGTTCTCGGCAAAGGAGGACAGGGTCGCCCCGGTCCTGATCTGGCGCAGCGACACCTTGAGCGACTGCGGCGACTTGGTCTTCAGCGTCGCCAGCTGCTTCAGCGCCCAGTCCGAGCCATCGGCCTCCAGGGCGTCAAAGATCTCCTCGACCGTGTCAAAGGCAAACAGGCGGTCGATGGCCTCGCGGTGGGCGTCCAGCGGAGCCGGGCCCGCATCGCCCGCCACGCGGTCGGCCACGGCCTTCGGGTCCGACGGATTGGCCAGCAGCTCGTCCTTCAGCGCCGCCACGGCCCCGCTGTCGACATAGTGGGTATGGATGCCCAGGGCCACGGTGTCGGCCGCCTTCAGCCGCGCCCCCGTCAGCGCCAGCCAGACCCCCGTCTGCCCCGGCAGGCGCGGCAGGAACCAGCCCCCGCCCACGTCGGGAAACAGGCCGATGCCGGTTTCCGGCATGGCATAGGTGGTGCGTTCGGTCGCGACCCGCACATCAGCCGGCTCGGAAATCCCGACCCCGCCGCCCATGACGATGCCATCGACAATGGCCGTGATCGGCTTGGGATACTCGAACATCAGGTGGTTCAGCTGATACTCGGTCCGGAAGAAGGCCCTGGCCTCGGACGCATCCCCTGCCCCGCTCTCGGCAATCATGCGGATGTCGCCCCCGGCACAGAAGCCGCGCTCGCCCGCATGGTCGATCAGGACCGAAGCCACCGCATCATCCTCGCGCCAGGCCACCAGGGCCGCAATCATGGCCTCGCACATCCCCCGGTTCAGGGCGTGAATGGCCTTGGGCCGGTTCAGGGTGATGCGCCCCACGCCCGATTCAACGCGGGTAATGACTTCGGCTTCAGACACTTGTTCCTCCCACGAGGGGTTACGATCGTTTTCAAGGTGACGCAGCCAGGGCGTCAGGTGCAGGCCCAGCCGGTCGTTCGGCTCCAGCCAGTAGACCTGGGGCGTGGCGGCATACAGCTCTACGGCCATCTTCGCCTGGGCCAGCTGCAGGGCCTGCAGGCCGTCGATGCCATAGGCCCGCCCATGGCTGTGATCCCGGTCCGGCCAGCGGATCACATAGGCGCAGCCATAGTCCGCCCCCTCGGGCTCGGGCACGTGGCACTGCACCGTCAGCTCCAGGACGGCGTCCCCCCGGCGCGTGCGAAACACCCGCTCAAAGGCAACCATCGGGGCATCCAGGAAGATCACGACGGCGCGACATCCAGGCGTCTTTGAGCCTGTTCCAGCTCGATCACCGCCTGGACCTGGGCAGCCCGCCAGAAGATCGAATAATAGTAGAAAAGACCCAGCGTCATGCCGACGAACAGCACCACCCACAGGTAGCGCCCGACCTCCAGCGCCATGCGCACGAAATCGGGGGCCAGCTGGAACGACGACACCAGCAGGGTCGTCGGCCCCGTCACATAGAACAGGGCCGCCATCTTCCAGATCGCGCTGTTGCGCTCGGCATTGATCCGGGCCAGCTCATGCAGGACCGCCAGTTGCCGGTCATCCAGCGGCAGCAGGTGTGGCTGGGCCGCCCGCGCCATCGGCGTGCGCGCCAGGCTCGAGATCACATCCACCCCATAGATGCCCAGCCCCGACTTCGATACCGACAGGTGGCAAAGCATCCGGCCAAAGCCAAAGGCCCTGACCAGGTCGCGCCAGACGGCCCAGATTTCGTCGCGTCGTTGCAGAGCTAAAGACACCCAGCCCCCGCTATCGGTTCATCTCGCGGGCCACGATCACACGCATGATCTCGTTTGTCCCTTCCAGAATGCGATGCACCCTCAGGTCGCGCACGATCTGCTCCAGCGGATAGTCCTTCAGGTAGCCATAGCCGCCATGCAGCTGCAGGGCCTCGTCGGCGATCTGGAAGCAGGCGTCGGTGGCAAACCGCTTGGCCATGGCGCACCACTTGGTCTTTTCCGGGTGGCCCGTATCAATGGCCCAGGCCCCGCGCAGGACCATCAGCCGCGCCGCCTCCAGCTCCGTCGCCATGTCGGCCAGCCGGAACTGCAGGGCCTGGAACTCGGCCAAGGCCTTGCCGAACTGCCTGCGCGTGGTGACATAGTCCTGCGCCGCCTCCAGCGCCTTGCGCGCCCCGCCCAGCGAGCAGGCGGCGATATTCAGGCGCCCGCCATCCAGCCCCGCCATCGCATACTTGAAACCGTCACCCTCGTTGCCGATCAGGTTTCCGACCGGCACGCGGCAGTCGTCAAAGCTGACCACGGCTGTCGGCTGGGCATTCCAGCCCATCTTCTTCTCATTGGCCCCGAACGACAGGCCGGGCGTGTCCTTCTCGACCACGATGGCGCTGATGCCCTTTGGGCCCTCGCCGCCTGTGCGCACCATGACGACATAGACGTCCGAGGCCCCTGCGCCCGAGATAAAGGCCTTGGACCCGTTCAGCACATAGTGGTCGCCGTCACGCACCGCCGTGGTCCGCAGCGCCGCTGCATCCGATCCCGACCCCGGCTCGGTCAGGCAATAGGACGCCATCTTCTGCATCGTCACCAGCCCGGGCACGAACCGCGCCCGCAGCTCGTCTGACCCGAAGCTGTCGACCATCCAGGTCGCCATGTTGTGGATCGAGACAAAGGCCGCCGTCGCCACGTCCCCGCGCGACAGCTCCTCAAAGATCACCGCCGCCTCGACCCGGCCCAGCGCCAGGCCGCCATGTTCCTCGCCGGTATAGATGCCGCAAAAGCCCATCTCGGCGGCCGACTTCATCACATCGACCGGGAAATGCTTTTCCTCGTCCCAGCGGGCCGAATGCGGGGCCAGCTCGGCCTCGGCAAACTGACGCGCAGCCTCCTGAATGGCGCGCTGGTCATCATTGAGGGCGAAATCCATCCCTGCTCCCTGTAATCCACTGCCCTCTGCCGGGGCTTATGCCGCGGTTCTATCCAAGCCCGCCCCCCACGTCACCCTCAGAAGCGGCCCTTCAACTTCCCCTGCGCCAGCGGGGGAGGTGGCATGGCGCACCGCGCCATGACGGAGGGGGCGGCCATCCACCGCCCCCACCACCGCTGCGCGGTCCCCCTCCCCCGCAGGCGGGGGAGGATTTTGGGCGCACCACCTCCCCCGCTCGCCCCGGCGCAGGCCGGGACCCAGGAGGCCCATGGCACCGCCCTTCAATCTGGATCCCGGCCTTCGCCAGGATGAGCGAGATAAAGGACCAAGGCGCATAGCCCCCTCCCGCAGCCACAAACCCTAGTCGTCCCGGGGGTCCAGGCTGAAGCTGCACACGCCGGGCAGGGCGCACAGGCGGTCGGACAGGCGTTTCAGGTCGGTCTCGCTGGCGGCCTTGATGCGCCAGCTGCGGCGGATCACCTCGCCGCCCTCGCACAGTTCAAAGCGGTCGTGGCAGGTGTCGGGGTCCACGGCCTTCAGCGCGGCCTCGACCTCGGCCTCGGGCGAGGGGCCCTCGCGTCCCCAACCGATCACCACATCGGTCAGCACCTTGCGCGGCGTGACCATGGTGATGACCCTCAGGGCCACCAGGATGACCACCGTGGTCACGGTCCCGACCACGCCCAGGGTAAACAGCCCTGCCCCGAACAGCAGGCCGATGGCCGAGGTGATCCACAGGGTGGCCGCCGTCGTCAGGCCGTGAATCGAGAATCCGGCGCGATAGATGACCCCGGCGCACAGGAAGCCGATGCCGGTCAGCACCCCGTGGGCCATGCGGGTCGGGTCGGTCATGATGTTGTCGGGCGGCAGGACGCCAAAGGCCCAGTCGACCTGGCTCATCGCCGCCAGCATCAGCAGGGCCGAGGCCAGGCTGACCAGGATATGGGTGCGGAACCCGGCCGCGCGGCCGCGCCATTCGCGCTCGAACCCGATCAGGCCGCCGGCCACTATGGCTCCGGCCAGGGGCAGGATCATGGGTCCCAGGGAGGCGATCTGCATGGCCTAGCCCGCCACCATGCGCGCCACCACGGCGGCCAGCAGGACCAGCAGCAGCACGGCCACGGCCCAGACCGCGAGCTTGACCCACAGCCACGAGCGCCCCTCGATCGGCGGGGCACCCGAGCCGGGCAGGACGGGGCGCTCGTCGTCCTCCGCCATGACGCTCGACATAGGCTTCGGGGTTCTTGTTGACCGCCGCCACCCCGGTCACGTGGCGCGCCACAAAGGCGGCAAAGGCCACGCCCAGCCGGTGGCGCACCTCCAGCCCGGCGTTCAGGCGAAAGTCCGTCAGGCCCTGGCGCTCCTCCTCGGCCATGTGCTTGGAGTTGATGACATTGGCCTCGCCCACGGCCTCGAACCAGGCGGGCGAGCCGACCGGGTGGCGGTCCACGGCCCTGACCGCATCGCGCAGCTTGTTGTGGTCCTTGATGGCGTCCTCGGTCTCGCCCTCGACCGTGCCGTCATCGGCGTCATTGGCGCCTTCGCCCTTTTTCAGCAGGGCGGGATAGAAGTGCTGTTCCTCGGCCTCGGCGTGGGCCTCAAGAAAGTCCGACAGTCGCCCCCAGATGGCTGTCAGGGCCTCGGTCTGCCCCGGATCAATCTCTTCGATCTGCCCGAACAGGCGCCGCTGTTCAGCATGGTCGTCAAGGATCAGTTGGCAGATGTCCATGTCGGTCTCCGGTCAGGTCGTCAGACGGACTTAATCCGCCCCCGCCCTGCCCGGTTCCGCCCAGGCTGTGCGCCCGGGCGGCCGGCACCGCCTCGATCCATGTCCGGAAGCGACGCCTTTTGGCCTGGTCAGCCCGGCCGATCAGCCCGCGTACTTGGCCGCGTCCTCGTCCGAGATGTCTTCGTTGGAATAGACGGCCTGCACGTCGTCCTCGGCGTCCAGAGCATCCAAGAGCTTGAACAGGGTGCCCACGGCCTCGCCCGTCACCGGCACTTCCGACTGGGGCTTCCAGACGATGGCGGTCGACTTCGGATCCCCCAGAACCTTCGACATGGCCTCGGCCACCTCGTTCAGGTCCTCATAGGCGGTCCAGATGGTGTGGCCGGGGGCATCTTCGTATTGATCCGGCTTCACCAGATCGCTTTCAACGTCCATGGCACCGGCTTCGATGGCGGCCTCCATGACGGCGTCTTCCGAGCCAGCCTCGGCCGGATAGGTGATCTTGCCAACCTTGTCCCACATGAAGGCGACCGAGTTCATCTCGCCCAGAGAGCCGCCGTTCTTCTTGAAGGCGGTGCCGATGTTGGACGCCGCACGGTTGCGGTTGTCGGTCAGGGCCTCGACGATGATGCCGACGCCACCGGGGCCGCGGCCCTCGTAGCGGACTTCTTCCATCGTATCGACGTCGCCGCCCGAGGCCTTCGAGATGGCGCGCTGGATCACATCCTTAGGAAGCGATTCGGCCTTGGCGTTGTTGATCGCCAGGCGCAGGCGCGGGTTGGCCGCCGGGTCGGGCAGGCCCGACTTTGCCGCAACCGTGATATCGCGCGAAAGCTTGGAGAACAGTTTTGACCGCTGGGCATCAGCGCGGCCCTTGCGGTGCATGATGTTCTTGAATTTCGAGTGGCCTGCCATGACTCTCGCTGCCAGATTTCCTAAACCTAAGGGGCGCCCTTTACTGGATAGGCGATCCTCTGTCACGACAGGGAACCGCCCGACTGCGCCGGGATTAAGCGCATAATAATATGGGAGACGCTGATGGCAGCCACCGACACCTATCTGGACGAGGCCTATGACGAAGGCCTGCACGACCCAAGGGCCGGCGAAATCGTCCAGTACTACGCCAAGCGTCCGGTAACCGTTTCCACCGGCACGGCCACCGGATCCCTGGTCGCCGCCTTTACCCTGGGCGCGCTGACGGCGGTGGGGGCCATGGCCCTGATGCGCCTCTACGACCGCGACTAAGGCCCCTTGTTCCTGGCCTCCCCTGCCGGGCGGGGGAGGCTCGCCGCCTGGAGCACCAGGCCTTCCAGCCAGTCGCGAAGCGGCTGCGGGATCGGCACCGGCCGCATGGTCTGGCGGTCGACCATGACGTGGACGAAAAAGCCCTCGGCCGTCGCCTCGTCCTCGTCATTGCGGAACAGGCCGATCTCATAGCGGATGCTGGACGAGCCCAGCCGCCCGACCCTGACCCCCGCGTGGATCACGTCGGGATAGGCCGCCGAGGCGTGATAGCGACAGCCTGATTCCGCCGCCACGCCGATGACCGGCGACCCGGTCACGTCCAGCAGGCCCTGCCCGATCAGCAACTGGTTCACCGCCGTGTCGATGAAGGCGTAGTAGGCCACATTGTTGATATGGCCATAGACGTCATTGTCCGCCCACCGCGTCGTCAGCGGTACGAACTGCACATAGTCCCCGCGCCGGCCTCTTTGCCGCTCGCCCATGATGTCTCTCCCCGAACGCGCTCTCTTGGTGTCCCCAACTCTCTTGGCGCCCCCTGCGTCAAGCGCCTAACCTGCCAGCAGATGGGAGGTCTGACCATGCCGATAACTGCCCGCGCGGCCGTGCTGCGCCAAAGGGGGGCCGCCCGCCCCTATGCCGAAAGCCGTCCGCTGGGCATCGAGCAGGTCACCCTGGACGATCCCGGCCCCGGCGAGGTCCGGGTTGCCATCAAGGCGGCGGGCCTGTGCCATTCGGACCTCAGCGTCATCAATGGCGACCGTCCGCGCCCCCTGCCCATGGCGCTGGGGCACGAGGCCGCTGGCGTGGTCGAGGCCCTGGGCCCCGGTGTCGATGACCTTGAGATCGGCGACCATGTCGTCATGGTCTTCATGCCGTCCTGTGGCCACTGCAACCCCTGCGCCGAGGGTCGCCCGGCCCTGTGCGAGCCGGGGGCCGCCGCCAATGGCAGGGGCGAGCTCCTGACCGGACGCCGCGCCTTCGTCTGCGACGCGGCCGAGCCGATCAACCACCACCTCGGCGTCTCGGCCTTTGCCGAGCGCGCCGTCGTCTCGCGCCGCTCTGTGGTGAAGATCGACGAGGACCTGCCGTTCGAGCAGGCCGCCCTGTTCGGCTGCGCCGTCCTCACCGGCGTCGGGGCCGTCGTCAACACAGCCCGGATCAGGGCGGGCCAGTCCGCCGTCGTCGTGGGCCTGGGCGGGGTGGGCCTGTCCTCGGTCCTGGGAGCCCTCGCCGCCGGGGCCTCGCCGGTCATCGCCGTCGATCTGTCGGACGAAAAGCTGGCCCTGGCCCGCAGCCTCGGCCCGGGACCAGGCGTGGTCCATACCGTCAATGCCCGAGACCCCGACGCCGTCGAGCAGGTCCGCGCCCTGACGGGCGGCGGGGCCGACTTCGCCTTCGAGATGGCCGGCTCGATCCGCGCCCTGGAATCCGCCTGGCAGATGACCTGCAGGGGTGGCACCACCGTGACCGCGGGCCTTCCGCCGCCCGACGCCGCCCTGCCCGTCAACGTCGTCTCCCTGGTCGGCGAGGAGCGCACGCTGAAGGGCTCCTACATCGGCACCTGCGTCCCCAGCCGCGACATCCCCCGCTACATCGGCCTGTTCCGCCAGGGCCGCCTGCCCGTCGATCGCCTGATGAGCGGCACCCTCGGCCTCGACGACATCAACCCCGCCTTCGACGCCCTCGCCGACGGCCACGCCGTGCGCCAGATCATCACCTTCGGCTGAACCCAGCCCCTCCGAGATACTTAATCAGGCCAACACCAAGCCCCAGCCCTCCCCCGCTCGTCCCGGCGCAGGCC
>JAEYQX010000249.1 GCA_023409795.1 Pseudomonadota bacterium | reverse complement strand
GCCCAGGACGGCCGCATCTGGGTCAATGATGGCGGCCTGGCCAAGTTCGCCTATGAGATCGCCAAGGCCAACATGACCCACTCCACGCCCGATACCGGCGGGGTTACGGACGTCAACCTGGGCTGATCGGGTCGGGGCTCTATTCCCGAAGCGCCGCCGGGTCCTCTGCTCACGCCGGAGGATGGCGCTGTCGAGGCGGGCTCGGGAAGATGGCCAGAGAAAAGGGGCGGTGCCGCCGTGGCATCGCCCCTTTTTCCTGTCGGTCGCGCCAGCCGGATCAGCCGGCGAAGCACCAGGCCAGGACGGCCTTCTGGGCGTGGATGCGGTTTTCCGCCTCGTCCCAGATCAGGGAGCGCGGGCCGTCGATCACCTCGTCGGTGACTTCCTCGCCGCGGTGGGCGGGCAGGCAGTGCAGGAAGACGGCCCCGTCATTGGCCTCGGCCATCAGGGCCTCATCGACGGTGTAGGGCTCAAAGGCCGCCAGGCGGGCCTCGTAGTCCTGGTCGCCCATGGAGACCCAGGTGTCGGTGACGACGACGTCGGCCCCCTGGACCGCCTCGCGCGGGTCAGAGGTCAGGTAGACATGGGCCCCACCCTTCTCCAGGTCGCGCAGGTCGGGATGGTATTCCGCCGGGCAGGCGACGCGCAGGCTGAAGCCGAACTTGGGCGCAGCGTGCATGAAGCTGTGGCAGACATTATTGCCGTCGCCGACCCAGGCAATCGTCTTGCCCTCGACCGTGCCCAGGTGCTCCTCGATGGTCAGCAGGTCGGCCAGGATCTGGCACGGGTGCGACCGGTTGGTCAGGGCATTGATGACCGGCACGTCCGAGACGCGGGCGAAACGCTCGACATCCTCGTGGTCATTGGCGCGGATCATCACGGCATCGACCATGCGCGACAGGACGCGGGCGGTGTCCTCGATCGGCTCGCCCCGGCCCAGTTGCATGTCCGCCGCATTGGCGATGATGCCCTGGCCGCCCAGCTGGCGGATGGCGGCGTCAAAGCTGAAGCGCGTGCGGGTCGAGTTCTTCTCGAAGATCATGGCCAGGACGCGGTCGCGGGCCGGAGCATCGGCGTCAACCCGGCCCTTGGGCCAGCCCTTGCGGGCCTGCTTGCGGGCGCGGGCGTCGTCCAGGATGGCGCGCAGGTCAGCGGCATCGAGCCGATGGATGTCGAGGAAGTGACGGACCATCAAGGTCTCCGTATTCAGGCTACTCAGGTCGCCAGCTGCGTCCGGGCGAACTTGCAGGCGGTTTCAAACTTCTCGACCGCCTCGCGGGCCTCATCGAGGGTGATGTTCAGCGGCGGCAGCAGGCGCACCAGGTTGTCACCGCCACCGGCGACCAGCAGGCGGGCCTCGTCGCGGGCCCAGCCCATGAAGTCACGGTTGTTGGGCTTGAGCTTGACCCCCAGAAGCAGGCCCTTGCCGCGCACCTCGACGATGACGTCGGGATACTGCTCGGCCAGGCCGTTCAGCTGCTGCTTCAGATAGCCGGCCACGTCGTTGACGTTCTGCAGGATGGCTTCGGAAGAAACCTCGGCAAAGGCGGCCTGGCCCACGGCCATGGCCAGGGGGTTGCCGCCGAAGGTCGAGCCGTGCGCGCCGGTGGTCATGCCCTTGGCCGCCTCGGCCGTGGCCAGGCAGGCGCCGATGGGGAAGCCGCCGCCCAGGGCCTTGGCCACCGCCATGATGTCCGGGGTCATGCCGGCCCATTCGTGGGCCCACAGCTTGCCGGTCCGGCCCATGCCGCACTGGACCTCGTCGAAGATGATCAGGACGCCGTGCCTGTCGGCCATCTCGCGCATCCAGCGCAGGTCCTCTTCCGGCGTGGCGCGGCAGCCGCCCTCGCCCTGGACCGGCTCAAGGATGATGGCGGCCGTGGTCGGGGATTCAAAGGCGGCCTTCAGCGCGTCCTTGTCGCCCCACTTCAGCTGGTGGAAGCCCTGCATCGGCGGGCCAAAGCCCTCGGTGTAGCTGGGGTTGGCCGCAGCATTGATGCCGCCATAGGTGCGGCCGTGGAAGGAGCCGTCAAAGCCGAAGATGTCGATGCGCTCGGGCTGGCCATTGGCGTGGTGATACTTGCGCGCCGTCTTCAGGGCACATTCCACGGCCTCGGTGCCCGAGTTGGCAAAGAAGACCACCTCGGCAAAGGAGCTGGCGCACAGGGCATCGGCCAGGGCGTCCTGGCCCGGGATCCGGAAGATGTTGGAGACGTGCCACAGCTTGTCGGCCTGGGCCTTCAGCGCCTCGACCAGCTTGGGATGGGCATGGCCCAGGGCATTGGTCGAAATCCCCGAGACGCAGTCGAGGTATTCCGTCCCGTCCGTGGACCACAGTCGGACGCCCTGGCCACGCTCCACTTCCAGCGGCGCGCGATTATAGACACCCATCAAATGACCAGACACGGCGAGCTCCACAAATGAGAGGCGGCCCCGCCGGGCTCCGACGGGACCGCTTTGGATAAAGGGTTTGCGACTTGTCGGGCTCTATGCCGGCTTAGTCAACATCGCCGACTAACGAGCGGCGTTTTGGCTGATCGAAACCACCAGGCCGCGCAGGAAGTCGGCAAAGCCCAGGACGTCATCGGCCTTGAGCTTGTCGATGCGGTCCTCATGGGTGTGGATGTTCTGGAAGACGTCCGGGACAAAGCCCTCGCGCAGGCCATTGTCCTCGCCGCCATTGAAGGCCAGCCACATCTGGCGCGCGCCAACCGGGGTCTGGACGCCCAGGGACAGGACGGGGATGCCCGCCGCCGAGAAGACCCGGTCATCGCTGGGCGGATAGACGGGGAAGCCCTCGCAGTCGGTCGCCGTCTCGGCACAGTGGTGGCGCAGGGTGCGGACCAGGCCGGTCGAGGCCTCGCCATTGTTCAGGCCATACATGACCGTGCGGCCATAGGCGGCGACATCGACATTGACCACGCCGGCGATGCGCCGGGCGTCAGCCTGCTCCAGCCACTTGCGGGCCCCGATCAGGCCCAGCTCCTCCTGGTCGGTCAGGACGATGACCAGGCGATGGCCCAGGTCCTGGCCCTTGAGGGCGCGGGCGGCCTCGATCACCGCCAGGGTGCCGCCGGCATTGTCCACGACCCCGTGCGAGAAGCTGCCGTCCCGCAGGACCGCGGCGTCATAGTGGGCCGTCATGACGATGTCGGAGGCACCATCGCCCAGGGTGATGACGATATTGGTGCCCGCCATCGGGCCGGTGCGCGGATTGCCGCCCTCGAAGCCGTGCAGGCTGTAGGCCAGGCCCGCCGCCTCCAGGTGGGCCTTCAGCACCTCAAGCCGCTCGGCATTGGAAGCCTTGACCAGGCTCTCGGCGGCCTGGTGCAGGGCCTGGCCCGGAGCCGACAGGGCCTGGGCGGCCGGGGTTTCAGCCTGGGCCGAAAAACCGGTGCCGAGCACGGCCAGGGCCAGGGCGGCCGATGCCGACAGATGACGAAAACGCATGGTGTAACCTTCCCCTCGCGCCCGGACGTCCGGCGCGCCTTGGGGTCTGGCTAGCGCGGCAGGGGGCCAGCCGCCAAGTTAAAACCGCGACAGGCGCGGCCTAGCTCTTCAGTCGCCAGCCCGAACGGAAGACCAGCCAGCAGACCACGCCCATGACCAGGGTCAGGACGGCGCTCATGACCACGCCGACCAGCAGGCTGCCCTCGGCCTGGCCGATGAAGCCGGCGCGGAAGCCGTCGATCAGGTAGAAGAAGGGGTTGAAGCGGCTGATGGTGTCGAACGGGGCGGGCAGGTTCTCCACCAGGTAGAAGGTGCCCGACAGGAAGGTCATCGGCATGACGACAAAGTTCTGGACCGCCGAGAGGTGGTCGAACTTCTCGGACCACAGGCCGGCCAGGACGCCGACCATCCCCATCAGCAGCGACGAAACCAGGCCGAACCAGACGATCAGCAGGATGTTGCTGATCCCCACCCGGGCAAAGGGCAGGACGCACAGGGCGGTGACCAGGCCAACGACGATGCCGCGCGTGGCGGCCCCCAGGCTGAAGCCGATGGTCAGCTCCAGCGGGCTGAGCGGCGGGGTCAGGAAGTCGGTGGCCGTGCCCATGATCTTGGCCTGGATCAGGCTGGACGAGGCATTGGCAAAGGCGTTCTGCAGGATGGCCATCATGATCAGGCCCGGCGCGACGAACTCGGCAAAGGGAATGCCGTGCAGCGGCGGCCGCGAGCCCTGCAGGGCGACGACGAAGACCATCATGTAGAGCAAGGTGGTGACGACCGGGGCAGCCACGGTCTGGGCCCCCACCTTCCAGAAGCGCCGGACCTCCCTCAGGTAGAGGGTGCGCAGGCCCACCCAGTTGATGCCGTCATAGCGGCGCGGCTGGGGCAGGCCAGAGGGGCGGGTGGAGGCGAGATCTGTCGTCATGATGGCCCAAATGCGCCCGGGAATCCGGTTTCGCAAGGCGCCCGGCGTTCGATGAGGCGAGATAAAACTGATTCAAAACGGGACGTTAACCATACTAGATATGGTTTCTGTGGACAGTGGAATTGCCACATCTTGCGTGATTCGGTGCCTGCTCTACGATCAGTAGCAGGTCAAGGCCGCCATTTCGGTAGTCAGACCCAAGATATTGAATCCGATTTCGGAGAAGTGGCCATGACGACCACCGCAGGCTGGACAGAAGACCGCGTCGGCGCACTCAAGAAGCTTTGGCTTGAAGGGCAGTCGGCCAGCCAGATCGCCAAGACTCTGGGCGGCGGCGTGACCCGCAATGCTGTCATCGGCAAGGTTCACCGCCTGGGCCTGTCGGGGCGCGCAGCCCCCTCCCAGCCGGCCCGCACCAGCTTCCCGCGCACGGCGACCCGCCCGCGTCCGGCCGCCCCGGCCCCGGCAGCCGCCCAGGCGC
>JAEYQX010000195.1 GCA_023409795.1 Pseudomonadota bacterium | reverse complement strand
GCTGTATCTGGCCTACCTGCGTGATCCGGCGGGCAACAAGATCTGCGCCATGTACCGGCCGGGTTGAGGCGGGTCAGGGGCGTCCTGGCAGGGGCAGTAGAGGCCGCCCGCTTTGTGCTAGGGTGGGCCGGTTCCCCCTTTGCAGCCGGTTGAGTTTTTCCGTGGCTTCGTCCCTGTTTCGCAAGATGACCCTGTCGCTGGTGGTTCCGGCGGCCCTGGCGCTGTCGGCCTGCAGCCCGCCTGATGCCAAGCCGGTGCCGCCGCCGTCCGAGGCGTCCGGCACCACCTGGCTCAACGAGGGCGTGGTCCTCTATATGCCGGACAAGGTGATGAAGGCCAGGATCCGCATCGAGGACCTGTCGCCCTACATGGAGGCGGTCGATGCGGCCGCGCGCGCCGTGGTCGAGGCCCAGCCGACGCAGCCGGGCAGCTCGGGGATGCTGCTGGTGGGCCTGCGCCCGGGTGGCCTGTCGAAGGCCTGGGTGGTCACTGGCGAGCCGCCCCTGAGCGCCGAGGTGTCCCAGGCCCTGATCGCGGCGGCCGAGGCGGTGCCCGCCCCGCCGGTGAATGAGGAGACCGTGCTGGTTGGCATCAAGTTCCACGCCTTTGGCGGCGGCGTGGCTCCGGTCAGCGCCGGGCCGCCGATCCCGCGCGACTGGTATTCGCACTTCTCGAAAGACGGGGGTGTGCTGGATGACGTCCTGATGGCAAAGGTCTGGCCCAAATGAGAGAGCACCCGATGGAAACCGTCAAAGTCCACACCGTCCATGGCGGCACGCTGAAATATCTGAAGCATGACAGCGCCGCGACCGGCACGCCCATGACCCTGTCGGTCTTTGTCCCGGCCGGTAGCGGGCCCTTCCCCGTGGTGATCTGGCTGTCGGGCCTGACCTGCACCGAGGATAATTTCACGACCAAGGCCGGGGCCTACAAGGCAGCGGCCGAGCTGGGCCTGATCGTGGTCGCTCCCGACACCTCGCCGCGCGGCGAGGGCGTGGCCAATGACGATGCCTATGACCTGGGCCAGGGGGCGGGCTTCTATGTGGACGCCACCCAGGCACCCTGGACCCCGCATTTCCGCATGGAATCCTATGTCACGGGCGAGCTGATCGACCTGGTCGACCGCCAGTTCCCGACCAGTGGCCAAAGGTCGATCATGGGCCATTCGATGGGCGGGCACGGGGCCCTGACCCTGGCCCTGAACCATCCGGAGCTGTTCCGCTCCGTCTCGGCCTTTGCGCCGATTGCCTCGCCGACCCGCTGCCCCTGGGGCGAAAAGGCCTTTGGTGCCTACCTGGGACCGGATCGCGCCACCTGGGCCCGGCATGATGCGGCCCTGCTGATCGAGGGCGGCGCGGCGGCGGGCCACTATGATGACATCCTGGTGGACCAGGGCGATGCCGATGTCTTTCTGATCGACCAGCTGAAGCCCGAACTGCTGCGCGCGGCAGCGGACAAGGCCGGGCAGAAGCTTACGCTTCGGATGCAGCCGGGCTATGACCATTCCTACTTCTTTATGGCCAGCTTTATGGATGAGCATCTCGCCTTCCACGCGGCCCGTCTGAAAGCCTGATCCCCGCAATGACCAACAGCTTCAACCTCGACCACGTCGACTTCGACGCCCTGTTTGCCGCCCTGTGCAGCGAGGTCGGCTTTTGCCTGCACGAAAAGGGGCAGCAGCGGGTCATCGAGGCCCTGCCCAAGGGACTGGATGCCGGGGTCAAGGCCGTCTTCAAGGCCGAGGGCGTGGATGAGCCCAATGCCTCGGGCGACCTGAAGCGCGCCGTGCGCGACTGCCTGAAGGCCCACGTTACGCAGGCTTAATACAGTCGGCCATTGCGGATCATTCGCCGTGGGATACTGTCCTTTCCCGGACATTCAGGGAGGGGACCCCCAGATGATGAACCGCCGTCGACTTCTGATGACCGCCTGTGCCGGTGGCGCGCTGGGCCTGATGGGCACGGGGCAGGCCCAGGCCCAGGCCGAGCCGGGCCAGGCCCCTGGAGCCAGCCCGGCCAGCGCCCAGCTGAAGGCCGTCCTGGACCGCATTACCGAGGCGGCCCTGCTGACCGACCCCGAGCTCCTGACCATGATGGGCATGGACAGCGGCGAGCGGGCCATCTACCGCTCGCGGCTCAGCGACCGCTCCCTGGCCGACCGGGCCAAGAAGCAGGCTGACCTGGCCGAGGCCGTCCGGGGCCTGGCCGGTATCCGGCGCGACGACCTGGGCGCGGAGGAGCGGGTCTACTACGACACCACCCGCTTCTTCATGGAGACCATGAGCGAGGGCAAGGCCTTCCCCTATGGCGGCGGCCTCTTCCCTGAACCCTATGTGGTCAGCCAGCTGACCGGGGCCTATCAGTCGATCCCCGACTTCCTGGACAGCCAGCACCGGATCGAGACGGCGGCCGATGCCGAGGCCTATATTGACCGCCTGTCCGCCTTTGCCGGGGCCCTGAAGGACGAGCGTGAGGCCATGCAGGCCGATTTCGCCGCCGGGGCTGTGCCGCCTGACTTCATCATCGACAAGACCCTGACCCAGATGCGCACCCTGATGGGGACGCCGGCGGACCAGTCCACCCTGGTCCAGTCGATCACCCGCCGCGCTGGTGAAAAGGGCATTGCGGGCGACTGGGAGCGCCGCGCCACTGCCATCCTGGCCGATGAGATCAAGCCCGCCCTGCAGGCGCAGATCGAGGCTCTTGAGGCTGTCCGGCCCCAGGCCAACTCCGATGCCGGGGCCTGGCGTCTTCCGCAGGGCGAGGCCTATTTCCGCTTTGGCCTGAAATACTACACCACCTCGGACATGACCCCGGACGAGGTGCACCAGATGGGGCTGGACCAGGTCGCCGAGATCTCGGCCCGGGCCGATGCCATCCTGAAGTCGCAGGGCCTGACCCAGGGCACGGTGGGCCAGCGGATCGCGGCCCTGGGCCAGGACCCGCGCTTCCTCTATCCCAA
>JAEYQX010000118.1 GCA_023409795.1 Pseudomonadota bacterium | reverse complement strand
GCCTGGGCCTGGGCCAGGGCGGCCGGTGGCGCCAGCATGGCAAGGCTGGCCACGGCCGGGGCCAGCAGGCGGCCAAGAGGGCGGGGAAGCAAGACACGCGACATCGAACAATCCTTGTATAGACGGTGGCCGGCAGGGCCTCAGGCCTCTTCGTCCAGGAAGATGGCCTCGATCGGCAGCTGGAACAGCCGCGCGATCCGGAAAGCCAGGGGCAGGGACGGGTCGTAGCGCCCGGTCTCCAGGGCATTGATGGTCTGGCGCGAGACGCCCAGCTCGGTGGCCAGGTGGGCCTGGCTCCAGTCGCGCTCGGCGCGCAGGACCTTGAGACGGTTCTTCATGGCACCCTCTAGCGACGCTGCAGCCACCACAGGGCCCAGGCGACCAGGTAGCCTGCCATCATCAGCAGGACGACCGCCAGGCCCCCGGTCACGGCATAGGCCATCGGGTCGGCGCGCCCGGTCAGGGTGGGCAGCTGCCAGGTGCTGGATTCGGGCAGGAAGGACAGCAGGTAGCCGACCATGGCCACGGCCATGCCTGCCGATCCGCCCCAGTACCACGACCACTTGTGCGCTTCCTGGGCCGCCTCATCGATGGACTTCATCCAGACGGCCCCGATCCAGAAACTGAACCCGACCACGACAATGGCCAGGGGCAGGGTCACCCACAGCAGGCCCCCGTCCTCGAACAGGCCCAGGCGGCCGCTGGCTTCCAGAAAGCCGATCACGCCGCCGATGAGAAACATCAGGACCGCGCAACCGACCAGCAGGCCGACAATGCGTGCCGGCGACAGGGGACGAGCTTTGGACATGAAACCTTCCGAACTGTTGGACAAGCACACTTTACAGCCCCACCCGGAGACGTCAAGGGCGCTTGTCAAAAAGTCAAAGGATCACACCACAGGCTCGCCCACGTCCAGTTCCAGCTCGGGGGCTTCCAGCAGGCTTGCCGTCACCGGGGCGTCCAGCACCTCGACCCCGCGCAGGCGGCGCTCGACGGCGCGGGTGCGCTTGCCCGCCTCGTCCACGGTCTTGCGGGCCGTATCCAGCTGCTTGCCCAGCTTGTCCCAGACGTCGCCGTATTTCTGGAACTCGGCCTTGGCCGCGCCCAGCACCTGCCAGACCTCGCTGGAGCGTTTCTGGATGGCCAGGGTGCGAAAGCCCATCTGCAGGCTGTTGAGGAAGGCCGCCAGGTTCGACGGCCCGGCCACCATGACGCGGCACTGGGTCTGGATCTCGCGGATCAGGCCCGGACGGCGCGCCACCTCGGCATAGAGCCCCTCGGTCGGCAGGTACATGATGGCAAAATCGGTCGAATAGGGCGGCTTGATATAGCTGTCCGAAATCGTCTTGGCCTGAAGCCGCACGGCCCGTTCCAGCTGCTTGGCGGCGGCGTCAATCTGGACCACATCGCCCAGGTCGTGGGCGGCCAGCAGGCGGTCATAGTCCTCGTGCGGGAACTTGGCATCGATCGGCAGCAGGATCGGTTCGCCATCCCCCTGCCCCGGCATTCGCACGGCGAACTCGACGCGCTGGCCGGACGCCGGGTCGATCTGGGTGTTGGAGACATACTGCTCGGGGGCCAGCATTTCCTCCAGGATGGAGCCCAGCTGCATCTCGCCCCAGCCGCCGCGCGTCTTGACGTTGGTCAGCACCCGCTTCAGGTCGCCCACCCCGCTGGCCAGGGTCTGCATCTCGCCCAGGCCCTTGTGCACGGCCTCCAGTCGGTCCGACACCTGCTTGAAGCTTTCGCCCAGGCGCTGTTCCAGGGTGCCCTGCAGCTTCTCCTCGACGGTGGCGCGCATTTTCTCGAGTTTTTCCTCGTTGTCCTTGCGCAGGGTTTCCAGGTTCTGGCCGACCGTGGTGCGGACCTTTTCCAGCTCTGCCGCCATGGCCTCGCGGCCTTCCTTCTGCTGCAGCTGCAGGGTCTCGATCAGCTTGTTCAGGCCCTGGTTGGTCTCGGTCAGGCGCTTGTGCTGGCCATCAGCCAGGTCGGTGCCGATCTTTTGCTGAAGCTCGGCAAAGGCGTTCAGGCGCGTGTCCAGGCTGGTGGTCAGGGCCGCCAGCTGCTGGTTGATGGCCGCAGCATTGGCGGCCAGGGACTGGTTCAGCTCCTGGCGCTGGGTTGAGGCCTTGGCATCGGCCTCCTGGCGCAGCTGCGCCATCTCGCGGCGGATGGCCGCCTCGGCCATGTCGGCGATGTCGTCCGAGCCCGCCACGGCCGCCGCCCTGCGCGCCGCCAGCAGGGCCAGCCCCGACAGGACCGCGCCCACAACGGCGATGACCGCCACGACCAGGATGAGAGTGTCTGCCACGTCTGATGCCTCTTTTCGAATGACCCGGCCGGACCAAGGCCACCGCCCTACGCCAATCCGGGACGCACCCCGCCGACGTTCGCAATCTGTTCCGTGATTTAGCCAGATTCCAGCCCGGTGGCTATGCCCTGCGCCTCTCCTCCCCACGATGTGGGGAGGGGGACCGCGAAGCGGTGGAGGAGCCCGGCTGAGCCCAGCCGCTACCCGCCCCTCCGTCTCGACGGCTGCGCCGCCGATCCATCTCCCCATTGGCATGGGGAGGAGACCCCGCTTTTCCTCCCCACTATGTGGGGAGGGGGACCGCGAAGTGGTGGAGGGGCCCGGTTGATCCCAGCCCCTACCCGCCCCCCCGTCTCGACGGCTACGCCGCCGATCCACCTCCCCATTGGCATGGGGGAGGAAGATCAGGCCGGTCGGCGGGCGCGCAGGGCCTGGACGATGGTGCCGTCGTCAAGCCAGTCCAGCTCGCCGCCGACGGGGACGCCGCGGGCCAGGCTGGTGACGGCGACGCCTTCGGCGGACAGGCGCTCGGACAGGTAGTGGGCCGTGGTCTGGCCATCGACGGTGGCCGGCAGGGCCAGGACCACCTCCTTGACCTCGCCGCCGCGCGCGCGGCCGGTCAGCTCGGCGATGCGCAGCTGGTCGGGGCCGACCCCGTCCAGCGCCGACAGCAGCCCGCCCAGCACGTGATACTTGCCGCGAAAGGCCCCGGACCGCTCCATGGCCCACAGGGCCCCGGCCTCCTCGACCACACAGATCAGGCCGTTGTCGCGGCCCTGGTCGGCGCAGACCGAGCAGGGGTTGCGGGTGTCGGGGGCCCCGCAGACCGAGCAGTTGACCACCTTGGCCGCCGTCTCGGCGAGCGAGGCCGCCAGCGGCTCCAGCAGTTGTTCGCGCCGCTTCAGCAGGGCCAGGGCCGCGCGCCGGGCCGAGCGCGGCCCCATCCCCGGCAGCTTGGCCAGGAGACTGATCAGCCGCTCGATTTCCGGTCCGGCAGAGGCGGCCATCAGAAGAGTTTCGGCATCCCGGGGATGTTCATGCCCGCCATCGGACCGGCGGCCTCGCGCATCAGGGCATTGTTGATCTCGTCCAGGCGGCGCTTGGCGTCGGCATGGGCGGCCACGATCAGGTCGGACAGGATCTCGCCCTCGCCCGGCTGCATCAGGCTGTCGTCGATCTTCACCGAGGTGATCTCGCCCGGCCCCTTCAGGGCCACGGTAACCAGCCCGCCGCCCGAGGTGCCCTCGGCGGTGGATTCGGCCATTTTCGCCTGGGCTTCCTGCAGCTTTTGCTGCATGGCCTGGGCCTGTTGCATCAGTGCGTTAAGGTCTTTCATGGCCCCCTAGATAGGGCCTGACGGGGCCGGGCTCCAGTGGTTTGCAGCCCTGCCGACCCGCCCGGTGCGATTTTTCTGCCCCGGCCCCCTTGCGTCCCCGCGCGGGACGGACCAAATAGCAACCAGTTCTGTTGCTATTCTATTCGCTGAGACAATCCCATGGCCTATGATCGCCTGACCGCCCGTGACCTGCCCCTGTCCGAAGACAGCCTGAAGCAGCTGTTCACCGAGGCGCGCACCCACAATGCCTGGAGCGACCGCCCGGTCCCCGAGGCCGTGCTGCGCCAGCTCTATGACCTGACCAAGTTTGGCCCCACGGCCGTCAACTCGACCCCCGCCCGCTTCGTCTTCGTCACCTCGGCCGAAGGCAAGGAGCGCCTGTCGCGCCACATGAGCGAGGGCAACCGCGCCAAGACCCTGCAGGCCCCGGTCAACCTGATCATCGGCTATGACGTCGACTTCCACGACACCCTGATCAAGACCTTCCCCCATGCGCCCGGTGCCCGCGACTGGTTCCTGGACGAGGCGGGCCGCAAGGAAGCCGCCTTCCGCAACTCGTCGCTGCAGGGCGGCTACCTGACCATCGCCGCGCGCGCCCTCGGCCTGGACGTCGGCCCCATGTCCGGCTTCGACCCCGCCGGCGTGAAGGCCGAGTTCTTTGCAGGCACCAACATCGAGCCGAACTACATCATGAACATCGGCTACGGCACCGAGGAAAACCTCTTCCCCCGCTCCCCCCGCCTCGCCTTCGAGGAAGCCGCGCAGATCCTCTGACCTGGAACGGACTGCCTTATCCTCCCCCGCCATGCGGGGGAGGATAAGGCGTCATTTCCTCCCCACGAAGTGGGGAGGGGGACCGCGAAGCGGT
>JAEYQX010000028.1 GCA_023409795.1 Pseudomonadota bacterium | reverse complement strand
CCTGTGGCCCGGCCGCGACTGGGTCCGCAAGGGGCTGGAGGCGGGCTATTCCGGCCTGATCGAGCTGGGCTGGGGCAAGCGGCGGATCATGGAGGTCTATCTGAACGTCGCCGAATGGGCCCCCGGCGTCTATGGCGCAGAAGCCGCCGCCCAGCACTGGTTCGGCAAGAGCGCCAGTGACCTGACTGTGCAGCAGGCGGCGCGCCTGGCCGCCATCCTGCCCGCGCCGCGCCGTTACCGCGCCGCCAATCCCGGCCCCTATGTCCAGCGCCGCGCCCGCCGCATCCAGGCCAATATGGGCGAGGTCAGGGCCCAGGGCCTGGACCGCTGTGTCCTGTCATAGAACCTTGTTAACTCTGCCTCTTGGGTATTCCATAACCCTGTGATGCCACAGTGACGCCTTCGCGGAATGGACCCGGTGATCCAACCGGAGCGGGCAGGGCATGACGGTGAAACTTGGTGCGCTGATGCGGGCAGCCTGGCTGGCCCGGCTGTTCGGTGGCCTCAGGGCCTTTGGCCGTGAGAGCCGGGGCAATGTGGCCATGATGTTCGGCCTGGCCCTGCCGCTTCTGGTCATGATGAGCCTGGGGGCCATCGACATCCACCAGGCCTCGCGCGTCAAGGCCAACCTGCAGGATGCCCTGGATGCGGCCGCCCTGGCCGCCGCCCGCTCCAGCTATTCCGACGCCGCCAGCATCCAGCGCCTGGGCCTGGATGCGCTCAAGGCCAATATGCCCGGCTACTTTGCCGACGGCGGCGGGGACACGGCCACCTTCGTCCTTGACGGCAACACCCTGGTGGCCGACGCCCGGGTCCAGGTAAAGGTGCTGGTCGCCAACATCATCCTGCCGCCCTATGGCCAGCTGCTTGACGACTACCTGCCGGTGTCGGGCCATTCCGAGGTCCTGCGCGCCTCGCGCAATGTCGAGGTGGGCCTGGCGCTCGACGTGACCCTGTCGATGGAGGGCTCGCCACTGGCTGCCCTGAAGGAGGCGGCCACCGAACTGGTCAAGATCGTTGTCCAGGACCAGCAGCTGCCCTTCTATTCCAAGATCGGCATCGCCCCCTATGGTGCCGGGGTGAACCTGGGCACGCGCGCCGAGGTCGCGCGCGGCAAGATCAGGGGGCCGGTCGCCATCAACGATGCCCGATGGACCACGGGAACTGCCAAGTCGATCTCCGGGATCACCAAGGCCTACGAAGGGGTGGTCTCGGCCCCCAGCCACGGCTTCTCCGACGGCGATGCGGTCGTGATCACCGGGGTCCGTGGCATGACCCAGATCAATGGCTATGCCTATTCGGTCATCCGGGTCGATGCGGACCGCTTCAAGGTCCGGCGTCACGGGCAGAGCAAACCGCTCGATACCCGCAACTTCTCCACCTACACAAGCAGCGGCCAGATCCGCAAATGCCTGGTGACGGACTGCTCGGCCGTGGTCACCGCCCCCTACCACGGGCTCCAGAACGGCGACTATGTCTGGATCGACGAGGTCCGCGGTATGACCGGCCTCAACCGGTCCTACCTGAGGGTCGGCGACGTGACCGCCGACAGCTTCTCGACCGGCATCCTGGGCTACAATCTGGGGACCTATTCCAGCAATGGCCGCGTCTGGTGCACCAGCCTGGGGTGCGAGCGCTATCGCTTCACCAACAAGCAGAACACCCAAAGCGTGCTCTTCGCCAGCAACTGCGTCAGCGAACGCATCGGAAGCGAGGCCTACACCGACGCCCCGCCGTCCAGTGCCCCGGTCGGCTACAACTATCCCTCGACGCGGGCGGCCTGTCCTGACTCTGTGACGACGCCCCTGTCCAGCTCGCGCCCGGACCTGATTGCGGCGATCGACAGCCTGCAGGTCGAGGGGACGACGGCGGGCCAGATCGGCGTGGCCTGGGGCTGGTATCTGGTCTCCCCGCGCTTCGCCTCCTTCTGGGGCGGCACAGGCGCGCCCGCGCCCCACGACACCGACAAGACCCTGAAGGTGGTCGTGCTGATGACCGACGGCGAGTTCAACACCCCCTACTGCGACGGGGTCGTCGCCTCCGACGCCGAGATCGGCAGCTATGTGGGCAATACCAACCTGATCAGGTGCCCGGCTTCCAACGGCGATCCCTTCACCCAGGCCGTCCGGCTGTGCAACGCCATGAAGGCCCAGGACATCGTCGTCTATACGGTCGGCTTCAACCTCAACAGCAGCCGCGGCGGCTCGGGCGTCGACACCGCCATCGAGGTGATGGAAACCTGTGCGACGGACAAGGCGACCCACTTCCACGACACCCGCTCCGGTGCGGACCTGAAGGAGGCCTTCAAGGCCATCGGTCGCGACATCACCCGCCTGCGCATCTCGCGATAGATCAGGGCCCGGGAAAAGAAAAAGGGCCGGACGATCGCGCGTCCGGCCCCGTTTCATCGGCCTGCAGGGGCCCTAGATCAGCTTGATCTCGCGCAGGCGCTCGGTCAGGAAATCCTCGGCCAGGATGGTCTTGCCAGCATAGCGGTCCGGGTTTTCCGCAGTGATCGTCGACGGCAGGGTCTCGATCGGGAAGTCCGGGTTGAAGTGCAGGAAGAAGGGCGTCGAGTAGCGGGCAAAGCCGCGACGCTCGGGGGCCGGGTTGACCACGCGGTGCGTCGTCGACGGCAGGACGTGGTTGACCAGGCGCTGCAGCATGTCGCCGATGTTGATGACCAGGGCACCCGGCGGCGGGGCGATGTCCAGCCATTCGCCGTCGGCATCCTTCAGCTGCAGGCCGGCTTCCTCGGCCCCCAGCAGCAGGGTGATGACGTTGATGTCCTCGTGGGCACCGGCGCGCACGCCCGGCGCATCGGCCGGGACCGGCGGATAGTGCAGCAGGCGCAGGACCGAGTTGCCCAGCTGGACCTTGTCCTCGAAGTAGTCGTCCTCCAGCTTCAGGTAGCGGGCGACGGCCTTCAGGATCTTGCGGCCCAGGGCGTCCAGGTCCTCGTACATGCCATAGACGTTCTGGCGGAACGACGGGATTTCCGACGGCCACAGATTGTCGCGCATATACTTCCGGTAGGGGTGGCCTTCGGGCAGTTCGCGGCCGGTGTGCCAGAACTCCTTGAGGTCGAAGGCCTGGGCACCTTTGGCGGTCTCGACGCCGAACGGGGTCAGGCCGCGGGCACCGCCGGTGCCGGGGATGTGGTACTGCCGCTTGGTGTCTTCATCCAGGGCGAAGAAGGCCTTGGCGTCGGCAATGGCGGCGTCGATCCGGGCCTGGTCCAGGCCGTGGTCGGCGATGACGGCAAAGCCATAGCGCTGGAAGGACGCGCCCAGGGCATCCGAGAAGGCCTGGAAGTCGGTGTCATAGGCCTTCATCGACACCGGCACGATGGCGCGGGTCTTGTTGGGGTCTTCGGCCGAAGCCACAGCCAGGGCTTCTGAGGTGGGGGTGGCAGTCACGGACACGGTGCCTCTTCGTGGAATTCGAAATCTCATTACGCCCTATCGAGCGAAAAAGGCAGTCCGGGGGCGGCATATCGTCGGACCGCGCAGGGTTTTGAGATGGGTCAAATCGGCACCAGTCGCACCGCCGGGCCCATCGAGCAGAAAAAACCTTGATATCGGACGGGCGTGCAGATTATCCGGATAACGCTGTCATTTCTGGTGGCGGGGGAACGGATGGGGCATCGCGATGGCCAGGGATGGGAGACCAGGGCGTCCGTACAGGCGGCATCTTCTGTTCAGCGGCGGGTATGACCCGCGCAGCCCGCTCGCCATTCATCGCATCTGGGCCCGTGGCGCTCGCCGCCAGGCCGCTGCGTTGGGTGTCGCCATCGCCGTGGGCCGGTTCCAGAAGATCGACGAACTGAGCGCATCATGGACGATGGATACCGACTATGGTGGTCGGGCGGCCCATACCCGGGTAACGGCCTTGCGCTGGGATGACCTGGTCAGGGACTGGTGGCGCAAGGGGACCTGGGCGGTGATGGCGTCGGTGCCGGGCTGGACCTGGTCCCTGTTGCGCCGGGGCATCTATGGCCTGGCCGGTCGCCGGGCGCGGCCGCTGTTCCTGAGTGTCATCCTGCCGCCGCTGGTCCTGGTGGCGATGCTGACCCTGGTGGCTGCGATCGCCTTGCTGGTGGGCCTGGTCCAGCCGTGGCTCGGTGCGGTTGCCGTGGTGGCGGGGCTTTACCTGATGCCCTGGGCCTGGAAGCAGATAGATCGCCGCATCGGTCTCGGCTGGCTGACGCAGAGCCTCCGTTACTTCGTGCTGAGCGGCACCCGCGCCCTGCCGGAGCAGGAGGCGCGCTGTGCCCTGTTTGCCGAGCGCCTGATCTCGGCCATGGACCAGGATGACGTGGACGAGGTGCTTCTGGTCGGGTTCAGCATGGGCGCGAACCAGGCCGTGCGGACCCTGGGCCTGGCACTGGAGCAACGCCCGGACCTGGGGCAGGGGCGGACGCGGCTTGGCCTGCTCACGGTGGGACAGTGCTGTGGCGTCTATGGCCTGATGCCCGGTGATGACAGCTTTCGTCGCGCGCGAGTTCGGCTTGCCCGGGCCACGGCGATTGGCTGGGCCGATGCGACCTCGGCCTCGGACCCGGCGTCGGCCTGCACCATCTCGCCCCTGCTGGGGCTGGAGGACGTGCCCGCCGGGCGCATCCGGTCGCGCGCCCCGCGCTTCCACAAGGTGCTGACGCCCGAGCGTTTTCGCGCCATCCGCCGCGATCCCCTGGCCTTTCATTTCCAGTATATGGGCGCGGTCGACATACCCGGCGGTTACGACTGGTTCGAGATGACTGGCGGGCCCGGCTTCGCCTGTGCGCCGGAGGGGGCGCGATGAGCGAGCTGTTCGTGCCGCCCCGCCCGGCCAGCCGTCCCGAAAAGAAGGCCTTTGTCGCGGACAAGCTGGCTTTGCTGCGATCGGGCCTGGGAGCCTTTCGCGAAGGCAGCTATGGCACCCGCACGGGGCGGCACCGGGTGCCGACCCTGCCTCTGCTCCGCAAGCGCTCACTCTATACCGTGCGCGATCCCGACCTGGTCCGCGAGGTGCTGGACCGCCAGGCCGAGGCCTATCCCAAAAGCGGCCTGATGGACGCCATGCTGCGGGCCCTGACCGGCTATTCCATCTTCGTCAGCAATGGCGAGGTCTGGGGCCGCCAGCGCCGGTTGATCGACCCGGCCCTGGAACAGGCCCGCGTCCGCGACGTCTTTGCCCGCATGAAGGAGGCGGCCGAGGTCTGCCTGGCCCGGCTGGAAGACCGGGCGGATACCGGCGAGCCGGTGGCGGTGGACGAGGAGATGACGCGCTTTGCCGCCGACGTCATCTTCCGCACCATCTTCTCGGAGCCGATATCGGAACAGGCGGCCGAGCGGATCATCGCCGCCTTCGAGGTGTTCCAGGGCATTGCCTATGCCCATGGCATGCTGGGGCTGGCGCGCCTGTCCCCGCGCCTGATGCCCGGTTATGGCCGCGCCAGGCGGGCCGCGCGGATCATCCGCCGCGCCATTCATGAGCCGCTGCGCCGCCGCCTGGACCGCATGGCGGCCGGTGATCCAGTCCCACAGCGCGACATCCTCGCTGCCCTGGTCGAGGGGGTGGATCCTGTCACCGGCACCCGCTTTGACGAGGGCGAGCTGCTGGACCAGATTGCCATGCTGTTCCTGGCCGGGCATGAAACCTCGGCCAGTGGCCTGGCCTGGACCCTCTACCTGATGGCTGAATGCCCGCACGTGCAGGACCAGATGCACGCCGAGGTCCTCAGCGTCCTTGGCGGGGCCGAGCCGGACTTTGGCCATATGAAGCGCCTCGGCTTTGTTCGCGATGTCTTCAAGGAGGCGCTGCGGCTCTATCCGTCCGTGGCGGTGCTGGCGCGCGACTGCCCGGCGGGCGGAATGGTTGGTGACCGGCAGCTGGAGCCGGGCGCGGTGGTCTTTGTCTCGCCCTGGCTGTGCCATCGCCAGCCCGAGCGCTGGGCCAACCCCCACGCCTTTGATCCCGAGCGCTTCTCCACGCCCCAGGGCAAGGCGGCCTCGGCCGGGGGCTTCTTTCCCTTCAGCATGGGCCCCGCGTCTGCCCGGGCGCGGCCTTTGCCTATCAGGAGGCGGTGCTGGTCCTGGGCCTGATCAGTCGGCGGCTGCGGTTCGAGACCGTGCCGGGCCAGACGCCCAGGCCGCTGGCGCGCCTGACCCTGCGGTCAGCCAATGGGGTGAAGCTGACGGTGTGGCGGCGCGAGGCGGCGGGCCCAGCCGGGGCCATGGCCGCTGCGGATCATAATGAGGGGGAGGCGGAACCCGTCGCCTGAACGGGTGCCAGACAGGACAAAGGCCCCGCGGTGGTCCGCGAGGCCTTTGATGGTGGAGCTTAGCGGGGTCGAACCGCTGACCTCTTGCATGCCATGCAAGCGCTCTACCAACTGAGCTAAAGCCCCATGCCGTGTGGCACGGTCTATGTAACCGAAGAAAGGAATGGTGGAGCTTAGCGGGGTCGAACCGCTGACCTCTTGCATGCCATGCAAGCGCTCTACCAACTGAGCTAAAGCCCCAAACCTTTCGGATCGGCCTCGCTGGGGAACAGTGGTGCTCGCCAGCGAGGCGCGGAAACTATGTCAGGCCTTTTCAGATATCAAGCCGGTCTGACAACTTTTTTTCCGCTTTATTTTCCGAACCTTGGTATTAGTCGTCGTCGCGCGACGGCTTGACCAGATCGTCGTCGAGGCCATCGTCGTCCTCGTCTTCGATGAAGGGCACGGAATCGTCGTCGTCGTCGCCCAGGGCGTCGTCGTCATCGCCATCCGTGGTGCCCAGGCCGGCGTCTTCGGTCGGCTCGGCATCATCATCGTCGTCCGGCGTCAGGATGGGCTCGTGGCCTTCCTGGTCGATCTCGGGGGTCGAGGCCTCGAGGTCTTCTTCTTCTTCGTCGCCGTCCACCGACTTG
>JAEYQX010000280.1 GCA_023409795.1 Pseudomonadota bacterium | reverse complement strand
CTCAAGGATGGCCCGCAGCGGATGGGGCGTCTGGCCCGAGGCTATGACGGTGGCGCAGCCGGCCGAGCGGGCGATCTGGGCCGCCGCCAGCTTGGTCGCCATGCCGCCGGTGCCGACCCCGGCCTGGGCATTGGCGCCGGTGGCCATGGCCAGGATGTCAGGGCTGAGGGCCTCGACCAGGCTCAGGTGCCGGGCATCGGGGTTGTGGCGCGGGTCGGCGGTATAGAGGCCATCGACGTCGGACAGCAGGACCAGCAGGTCCGCATGGGCCAGCTGGCCGGTGCGGGCGGCCAGGCGGTCATTGTCGCCATAGCGGATTTCCTCGGTGGCGACCGTGTCGTTCTCGTTCACCACGGGGATCACGCCGTGGTCCAGCAGGGCCTCGATGGTGGCGCGGCCGTTCAGCCAGCGACGGCGGCGCTCGGTGTCATCGCGGGTCAGCAGGACCTGGGCGGTGATCAGGTCGTGCGGGGCCAGGGCCTCTTCCCAGGCCTGCATCAGCAGGGTCTGGCCCACGGCGGCGGCGGCCTGCTTGTCCTTGAGCTTGCCCGGCACGGTCCTGAGGCGCGCGCGGCCCAGGGCCACGGCCCCCGACGAGACTACGATGACCTCGCGTCCCTGGCGGCGCAGGGCGCTGATGTCCTCGGCCAGGGCGGCCATCCAGTCCCGGGCCACGCCGCGCGAGACCGGGTCGATCACCAGGGACGAGCCGATCTTGATGACGATCCGCCGGGCATGGGTCAGGGCCGCCGCAGGCGCGGTGGCCGGCGATTGGGCGGGATCGGCAAGGGTATGGAGCGGGGCCTGGGTCACCCATCCTCACTACGGCATGAACAGGGCGCCGGTCACGCCCCGGCGCGATGAAAACTTGCGCCGGTCGCAAAAAAGAAACGCCCGGCGAGGTGAAACCTGCCGGGCGTCTGCATGCAGGTTCCGGCTGGGCCGGGTGGCCTGGTGCCCTTAGGGCTGGGCCTCGGGCGTCCAGCTTCCGGCCAGGGCCTTGAACAGGCTGATCTGGGCATTGGCCACCGCCTGTTCCGAGCCGGCCAGGGCCGCATCGGCACCGGCCAGGGTGCGCTGGGCATCCAGCACGCTCAGGAAGCTGTCGGCCCCGGCGTCGAAACGCAGGCGCGACAGTTCGGCGGCACGCGCGGCCTGGTCGCGGGCGATGCGCAGGGCGCGCTGGCGATCCAGCTCATTGGCATAGGCCGACAGGGCCGTCTCGGTTTCCTGAAGCGCGGTCAGGACGGTCTGGTCATAGTTGGCCAGGGCCGCCTCGGCACGGGCGTCGGCCTGCTTGATGCGGGCGCGGGCGGCCAGGACATTGGGGAAGGACCAGGAGATCAGCGGCCCCACCGAGAAGCGGAAGGTCTCGCTGCTGCCCAGGTCCGAGGCGTCCAGGGCCGTCGAGCCCAGCGACCCGCCCAGGCGGATCGACGGGAACAGGCCGGCGGTGGCGACATTGACCCGGGCCCCGGCCGCAGCCAGCTCGGCCTCGGCCCGGCGGATGTCAGGGCGGCGGGCCAGCAGGGCGGCACCGTCGCCGACCGGGATCGGCTGGGTCAGCTGCGGGGTCGTGGTGCAGGCGCGGGCGGCCTCGCTGGCCTCGGCGGGCGTGCGGCCCGTCAGGGTGGCCAGGCGATAAAGGGCCGCATCGCGGGCCGCCACCAGCGGCGGCAGGCTGGCGCGCGTCTGCTCCAGGGCCGCGCGGGCGCGGGCCACGTCCAGGCCATTGCCGGAACCCGCGCTCAGCAGGTTCTGGACCAGGTCGGCCGTCTGGGTCTGAAGGCCGATGTTGCGCTCGGCCACCAGGACCTGGGCGTTCAGGGCGCAGGTGTCGGCATAGGCGCGGGCCGTCTCGCCCACGACCGTGATGCGGACCACGTCCAGGGCCGCCTCGGCCGCGCGGGCATCGGCGCGGGCGGCACGGATGCTGGATTCGACCCGGCCGAACAGGTCCACCTCATAGGCCACGTCCAGGCCGACGTCATAGGTCTCGACCTCCGGCAGCTCGGCACCGCCGGCCGCCGGATTGGTGATGGTCGAGGCCCGGCTGCGGTTGGCCGCACCGGTCACCGTGGTCGAGGGCAGGCGATTGGAGCGGGTTTCCGACAGGGAGGCGCGCACGGCCCGCAGATTGGCGGCGGCGGCTTCCAGCTGGTTGTTCTCGTCCAGGGCCTGCCGGATCAGGTCGTCCAGCACCGGGTCATTATAGAGCCGCCACCAGTCCCCGGACACCGCCTCGGTCGAAACCGAGGCGGAGTGGGAGCCGATGAAGGCACCCTGGCCCGAAGCGGGCACGGTGGGGTCCACCGGCCGGGGGCCAACGGCACAGGCGGCAAGCAGGGCGGCGGTGCCGGCGGCCGTCAGCAGGGTGCGCAGTTTTGCAGACATCAGGCGTCTCCCGGACGCGGGCCAGCCGAAGCGGGATCTGCGTCCTTCCAGTCATAGGGGTCGTGCGGATTGGTGCCAAACGTGGTCGGCAGCTCGCGTTCCTTCTCCGGTCCCTGGGGCAGCTTGCCCGCGATCCAGCGACAGACGACGTAGAAGACCGGGGTGAAGATCAGGCCAAAGAAGGTCACGCCGATCATGCCCGAGACCACCGAGATGCCCAGGGCCTGACGCATTTCGGCACCCGGACCCGTGGCCAGGGCCAGCGGCATCACGCCAAAGATGAAGGCGAACGAGGTCATCAGGATCGGGCGCAGGCGCTGGCGCGCGGCCTGGACGGCAGCGTCGAAGCGGTTGAGCCCTTCCTCGTCCTCGGCCTGCTTGGCGAACTCGACGATCAGGATGGCGTTCTTGGCCGCCAGGCCGACCAGCACCACCAGGCCGACCTGGACCAGGATGTTGTTGTCCAGGCCCATCAGGTTGACCCCGATCATGGCCGCCAGAATACACATGGGCACGATCAGGATGACCGCCAGCGGAAGCGTGAAGGCTTCATACTGGGCTGCCAGCACCAGGAAGACGAAGACCACGGCCAGGATGAAGATCACCGCAGCAGACGAGCCGGCGGCCTTCTCCTGGAACGCCATTTCCGTCCACTCATAGCTGAAGCCATCGGGCAGGGCCTGGTCAGCCAGGCCTTCCATGAAGGCGATGGCCTCGCCCGAGGACACGCCCGGTGCGGCCTGTCCCTGAAGCTCGGTGGCCGGGAACAGGTTGAAGCGGACGACGCGCGACGGGCCCGAGGACTCATACAGGTTGGCGACCGAGCCGACCGGCACCATGGCTCCCGAGTTGGAGCGCACCTTCAGGTTGGCGATGTCGGCGATGTCGTCGCGATAGGCCGGCTCTGCCTGTGCCGTCACCCGGAAGGTGCGACCCAGGTAGTTGAAGTCGTTGACATAGGCCGAGCCCAGATAGACGCCGAGCGTGCCAAACACCTGGGACGGCTGGACGCCCATCATCAGGGCCTTGTTGCGGTCGACATCGGCCTGGATACGCGGCGAGCCGGTGTTGAACAGGCTGAAGACCTGCTGGACGTCATCGGGGTTCTGGGCGGCGGCACCCATCATGGCATAGGTCGCGCCTTCCAGGGCCTTGTAGCCCTGGCCCGAACGGTCCTGGATCATCATCTTGAAGCCGCCGCCGGTGCCCAGGCCCTGAACGGGCGGGGGCGACAGCATGAAGATCTGGGCGTCCTGGATCTGGGCCGCAGCCCCGGTCAGGGCCCCGCCCAGGGCGGCAGCCGCCTGGTCGGGATTGGGACGCTCGGACCAGTCCTTCAGCTTGATGAACATGGTGGCCGAGTTGGAGGCCATCGAGAAGCTGGCCCCGTCCAGGCCCGCCAGGGCCGTGACATTGGCGACATTGGGGTTGGCCGAGATGATGGCCTGGGCCTTGTTCAGGACCTCGGTGGTGCGAACCAGCGAGGCCCCGGCCGGAAGCTGGATGACGCCGATCAGCACGCCCTGGTCCTGCTCCGGGATGAAGCCGGTCGGGGTGTCCATCAGGCGCCAGCCGGTCAGGGCCAGCAGGCCGACATAGACGGCCAGGACGATCGCGACCATGCGGACCAGGCGGGCCGTCATGCGGCCGAAGCGGTCCGACAGCCAGTCAAAGCCGGTGTTGAACTTGTCACCGGCCCAGCCGAGGTAGAAGCCGATGGTGCCCAGCACGCCCTTCTTGCGCTCGGCATGGGCGTCGTGGGCCTTGTGCGGCTTGAGCAGCAGGGCGGCCATGGCGGGCGACAGGGTCAGCGACAGCAGCAGCGAGATCAGGGTAGCCGAGGCAATGGTCACCGCGAACTGGCGATAGAAGATACCCGGAATGCCCGGCACGAAGGCGGTCGGCACAAAGACCGCCGTCAGCACCAGGGAAATGGCCACCAGGGCACCCGAGACCTCGGCCATCGAGCGGTGGGCGGCTTCCTTGGGCGTCAGGCCCTCGCGGATATAGCGTTCGACGTTCTCGACCACGATGATGGCGTCGTCGACGACGATACCAACGGCCAGGACGAGGGCGAACAGCGACAGGGAGTTGATCGAATAGCCCAGGCCCAGCAGGACGGCGAAGGTGCCGACCAGGGCGACCGGGATGGCCATCACCGGGATAATGGCCGCGCGCCAGGTCTGCAGGAAGACCAGCACCACGATGGCCACCAGGACCACGGCTTCAAAGACGGTGTGGATCACCGAGTCGACCGAGGCCTGGGTGAACTCGGTGGGGTTGTAGGGGATGTCGTATTCGACGCCGGCGGGGAAGTCCTTCTTCAGGGCCTCCATCTCGGCGATGACCAGGTTGGCGGCGGCCAGGGAGTTTGCACCCGGCTGCTGGACAATGCCCAGGCCCACGCCGGGCTTGCCCGAGAAGGTGGCGTTCACGCCATAGTCCTGGGGCCCAAGCTCGATGCGGGCCACGTCGCGCAGGCGGATGGTCCGGCCCTGGGCGTCGGTGCGGATGGCGACATTGCCGAACTCTTCCGGCGTCTCCAGACGGCCCTGGACGTCGATCGGCGTCTGGAAGGCCGAGGCATTGGTCGGGAAGGGCGGCTGGCCCAGAGAGCCGGCTGCAGCCTGGACGTTCTGGGCCTGCAGGGCCCCGACGATGTCCTGGGCGGTCAGGTTCAGGGCCGCGGCCTTGGGCGGGTCGATCCAGACGCGCATGGCATAGTTGCCGCCGCCAAAGACCTCGACCGAGCCCACGCCATC
>JAEYQX010000266.1 GCA_023409795.1 Pseudomonadota bacterium | reverse complement strand
GCCCGAGGCCTCAGGCCTCGGGCAGGGGCTCGACGCGCGGGTCGGGGCCATTGGTGACGACGCGGTCGCGGTCGCCCAGGTCCTTGACCACCTTCACATCGGCAAAGCCGGCCTGCTCGAAAAGGGCCTTGACCGCCTCGCCCTGGTCATGGCCGATCTCGACGGCGAAAATGCCCCCGGGGCGCAGGATGCGGGCGATCTGGGGGGCCAGATCGCGATAGGGCTGCAGGCCATCGGGGCCACCGTCCAGCGCCAGGTGCGGGTCATGCTCGCGCACCTCGGGGTCCAGGCCGGGGATGTCGCCGCTGGGAATATAGGGCGGGTTGGACACCACCAGGTCGAAGCTGTCGTCGGCGAAGCCGGCGGCCCAGTCGGTGCGGATGAAGGTGCAGCGGCTGTTCAGGTCCAGGTTGGCAGCGTTCTCGCGCGCCACGGCAATGGCCTCGGTCGAGATGTCGGTGCCCACGCCGCGTGCCCCGGCCCGCTCGGCCAGGGTGGCCAGCAGGATGGCCCCCGAGCCGGTGCCCAGGTCGATCATCTCGAAGGCGCGGTGCGCCGGGAAGGCGCGCGTGACCACGTCAAGGATCACCTCGGTGTCCGGGCGCGGGCTGAGGACGTCAGGGGTGACGTTCAGCATGATCTTCCAGAAGCCCTTCTTGCCCAGGATGCGCGAAACCGGCTCGCGCTTCAGGCGGCGATCGATCATGGTGTCCAGGGCTGCGATCTGCTCGTGCGGGACGACCCGGTAGGGATCGGTCAGGATATCCACCCGGCCCGCTCCGGTGGCGGCTTCCAGCAGCAGGCGGGCGTCGATCGAGGGGCTGTCGATGCCTGCGGCCTTCAGGCGCGACTGGGCACCCTTCCAGGCCGTCAGCAGGGTCGGGTTTTGGTCAGGGGTCTGGGTCATCGGGTGTGATTGGGGTCTGGGCGAGCGGATTTCAAGACGGAACACAGAAGCGGAGAGGCCGTTGTGGGGCCCATGGCGACAAAACAGAGGCAAAAGCCCGGCAGGGGCGCATCGGGAACCGGCGGCTCTGTCCTGAAATACCTCAGTGCCGCCATGGGCGGGCTGGCGACGGGGGCCACGGCGGCCCACCTGCTCTACACCCAGGGCTATCGCCTCGGGCTGAACCTCAAGGCGGGGGCCCCCAGCCCGCGCGACCCCCGGCCCGAGGACTACGAGAAGAAGGACCCCGACCGTGGCCGCCTGGCCCGCGCCCCCCACGCCATCCCGGTCAAGGGCTGGATCGACATCCTGTGGCGCACCGGGGCCGGCTTCTTTGGCGACCGGGTGTCCTTTGTCGCGGGTGGGGTGACCTTCTTTACCCTGCTGGCCCTGTTCCCGGCCCTGGCGGCCTTTGTCACCATCTATGGCCTGTTCGCCGATCCGGCTGATGCCTGGGGACGGCTGGACTTCATCTATGAGATGCTGCCCAACAATGTCGCGACCTTCCTGGGCAACGAGATGACGCGGCTGGCCGGCAGCTCGACCGGGCAGCTGACCTTTACCCTGGCCTGGACCCTGCTGCTGTCGCTGTGGGCGGCCAATGGCGGGGTAAAGACCCTCTTCTATGGCCTGAACCTGGCCTACCACGAGGTCGAGAAGCGCAACATCATCACCTTCAACCTGCTGACCCTGGCCTTTACCGTGACGGCCCTGCTGGCCGTCATCCTGACCTCCTTCCTGGTGGTCGGCGTGCCTGTGGTGATCGCCCTGTTCGGGCTGGAGGAGGAATGGGCCTATCTGTCGCCGCTGCGCTGGCCGGTCCTGTTCCTGCTCTATGTGGGCGGGCTGAACCTGATCTATCGCATCGGGCCCAGCCGCCGGGCCCCGCGCTGGCGCTGGCTGACGCCGGGGGCCGCCGTGGCCGCGACCCTGAGCCTGCTGGTCTCGCTGCTGTTCAGCTGGTTCCTGACCAACTTCGTGCGGACCGACTCCTATGGCCCGCTGTCCGCCGCCATGGGTTTCCTGCTGTGGACCTGGATCTCGCTGCAGGTGGTGCTGATAGGGGCCCGGCTCAATGCCGAGATCGAGCACCAGATCGCCCTGGACACCACAGTCGGGCCTGACCGCCCCATCGGCGAGCGCGGGGCCATCATGGCGGACTCCGTGGGGGCCCGGCGCGGTAATCCGGCAGCCCTGGCCTTTACCCTGAAATATGCCGAGAACCTGGGCTCGCGCGTGGTGCGGCGGCGGCGCTGAGCCTAGGCCAGCTCGGCTTCCAGATCAGACAGGCGGGCGGCCTGGTCCTCGGCGATCAGGGCGTCCAGCATCGGATCGATGTCGCCTTCCAGGAACTGCGGCAGGCTGTGCAGGGTCAGGCCGATGCGGTGGTCGGTGATCCGGCCCTGGGGGAAGTTGTAGGTGCGGATGCGCTCGGAGCGGTCGCCCGAGCCGACCTGGGACTTGCGCGCATCCGAGCGGGCCGCGTCCTTGGCCTGGCGCTGCATGTCGTAAAGGCGCACGCGCAGGTTCTTCATCGCCTTGTCGCGGTTCACGTGCTGCGACTTCTCCGACGAGGTGACGACGATCCCGGTCGGCAGGTGGGTGATGCGCACCGCCGAGTCGGTCTTGTTGACGTGCTGGCCGCCCGCGCCCGACGAGCGGAAGGTGTCGATGCGGATGTCCTTTTCGTGGATCTCGATCTCCACGTCCTCGACCTCGGGCAGGACGGCGACGGTGGCCGCCGAGGTGTGGATGCGCCCGCCCGCCTCGGTCGTCGGCACGCGCTGGACGCGGTGGACGCCGGATTCAAACTTCAGGCGGCCAAAGACTCCCTCGCCCGTGACGGTGGCGACGATTTCCTTGTAGCCGCCCGCGTCCCCCTCGGCGACGCTGTCGATCTCGACGCGCCAGCCGCGCGACTGGGCATAGCGCGAATACATGCGGAACAGGTCGCCGGCGAACAGGGCCGCCTCGTCCCCGCCGGTGCCGGCGCGCACTTCCAGCACGGCCGAGGCGTTCTCGTCCGCGTCGCGCGGGGCCAGCAGCAGGGCGACCTCGCGTTCCAGCTCGGGCAGCCTGTCGGTCAGCGCCCGCAGCTCCTCCTCGGCCATCGCCGCCATTTCCGGATCGACCGTCATGGCCTCCAGGTCCGCCATTTCGGCGCGCGCGCGCGCCAGGCCCTGGACCGCGTCGGCGACCGGCTTCAGTTCGGCGTGCTCCTTGGACAGACGCACGATTTCGGCCCCGTCGGTCGCCGCGCCCATCCGCGCCTCCACCTCGTGGAAACGGTCGAGCACCTGATCGAGACGGGCCTGGGGCAGTCGCAAGAGGGAAATGTCCTGAGAAAAAGCGGAGCGCCGTCCTTACCCGCCAGGGGGCGTCGTGTCGATTGCAAGCCGTGTCGGGG
>JAEYQX010000258.1 GCA_023409795.1 Pseudomonadota bacterium | reverse complement strand
CGCCAGGCGCGGTCTTCCAAGTGGACGGGGAAGATTTCGAGGGTGTCGCCGCGCTTGCGGAACATGCCGCGCTCGAAATGGACGTCGTTGCGCTTGTATTGCAGGGCGATGAGGTCGGCGCGGAGCTTGGCCTCGTCGATGGTGTCGCCGACCTGTAGGCCGAAGGTCATGGCGGTGTAGGTCTCGACCGAGCCGATACCGTAGATGCAGGAGACCGAGGCCACGACGATGACGTCGTCTCGCTCGAGGATCGCGCGGGTGGCGGCGTGGCGCATCCGGTCGATCTGCTCGTTAATGGAGCTGTCCTTCTCGATGTAGGTGTCGGTGCGCGGGACGTAGGCCTCGGGCTGGTAGTAGTCGTAGTAGGAGACGAAATACTCAACCGCATTGTCCGGGAAGAAGGCCTTGAACTCCGAATAGAGCTGGGCGGCGAGGGTCTTGTTGTGGGCGAGGATCAGGGCGGGGCGCTGGGTCTCCTCGATGACCTTGGCCATGGTGAAGGTCTTGCCCGAGCCGGTGACGCCGAGGAGGACCTGGTTCTGTTCGCCTTCGCCTGCCTGCTGCACCAGTTCGGCGATGGCCTGCGGCTGGTCGCCCGCGGGGGTGTATTTGGTTTCCAGACGGAAGGGCTTGGACAGCTTGTTCGCGGGGCGCTCCGGGCGGTGGGGCTGCCAGTCGCTGGGGGCCGAGGGGGCTTCCTCGGGCGTCAGGCGCGGGCCGGTCCCCATCATCGGCAGGTTGCGCGGCGGGCCATCATGGATGAAGGCCGCGGACATGTCCTGCATCCCCCGCACCGGATCCTGGCCGGGGACATGGACGGGCTTGGTCGGTTTCGAAGGGGAACGGGCCATGAACATAACCTAGTGCGCCAGGGGACGCTCCGCCATAGGGCAAAGACTCACGGCTGGCGGATGAACGGCATCGGGGCCCTTCGAAGGCAAGCGCCACCGCAGCAACGTCCTTTGACCTCAATCCGTCCAGATTGATGCCGTAATCTGGCTACAAATCGACATATTCGGACCTCATTTAAGTAAAATGAGGCGAGAAATGGCCGGTCGCGCGTCAAAAATGACGCACTTTTTCAAGTATCTATGTAATTTGGACATAAACTCGTTGCTGGCGAGGCCATACTAAGATCACCATCAATCCAGCCGTGTTACTTTTACGTATCGCCGGTCAATGAACCGGGCTCCGCAAGGTGCCTGGCTCGTATAAAAAATTATTAATCGGGTATGATGAGGCATATGAGCACTCGTAAAGACTACCTGCTGGGCACGACGGCCGCTGTGCTGTCGCTGACTCTGCTGGCGCCGGGCGTTTCCGTCGCTCAAGAAGCGACTTCGACTGAAGAACAAGCTGCAACCATCGAAGAGGTCGTGGTTGTTGGTTCGCGCATCCGTCGCGACAACTACAATGCTCCGTCGCCGACCCTGAGCATGTCCCGTGAGGAAGCGACCCTCCAGGGCTTCGCCTCGACCACGGAAGCCCTGCAGTCGACCGCCATCACCGGCGGTACGTCGCAGATCAACAATGCCTATGGAGGCTTCGTCACCAACGGTGGTCCGGGTGCCAACACCATCGGCCTGCGTGGCATGGGCCCGAGCCGTACCCTGGTGCTGCTGAACGGTCGCCGCGTTTCGCCGGCTGGTTCGCGCGGTTCGGTTGGCGCGGCTGACCTGAACGTCCTGCCGACCGCCATGATCGACCGCGTCGAAGTCCTGCGTGACGGCGCCTCGTCGGTCTATGGTTCGGACGCCGTTGCTGGCGTTGTGAACATCCAGACCCGCCGCCACATGGACGGCCTGGTCTTCGAAGCCCAGCGCAACGAGACCATGGATGCCAACGGCAACGGTGGTTCGGAGCGCTACTCGCTGACCGGTGGCCTGTCGGGCGACCGCTGGCGTGCCTCGGGCTCGATTGAGCGCTATGAGCGCGACGAGCTGACCCTGCGCGACCGCGCCTTCACGCGTTGCAACACCGACGGCTTCCGCGACGGTTCGGACTACATCGACCCGCTGACCGGCGCTTCGAAGTGCTACCCGATCACCACCACCGGCTCGAACGGTGTGACGATCAACACCCTGGGCACCGGCCTGATGACCGGCGTTGCCGCCCAAGGCGCAACCGGCACCCAGTTCAACCGCTGGCGTCCGAATGCCGGCGTGTCGGAAGGCCTGATCGGCTTTGAAGGCGTTGGCGGTGGCACCACCACCAACAGCAACGTGCGCGACACCTTCGAAGACCGCATGCTGAACGAGTCGCTGATCTCGCCGGTGGACATCACCACCGTCTATGGTCAGTTCGGCTATGACCTGAACGCTCTGGGCAATGCCGAGATCTACGGTGAGGCCCTGTACAACAACCGTCAGTCCTCGCAGACCGGCTATCGCCAGCTGGCCCTGGACTACGCCAAGGGCTCGGCCCTGATCCCGGCTCACCTGCAAGCCTCGACCGCCTTCGGCGACCAGGGCCTGAGCAAGGGCAAGAACGTCGGCGTCCGTGCCTTCATCGGCTTCGGCAACGACACCTCGCACCAGGAAGTCGAGTTCAACCGCTACGTCGCAGGTATCAAGGGCGACCTGAACCTGATCCCCGACTGGCGCTATGACGCCTACGTCAGCTACTCGCGCTCGATGTCGGAATACACGTCGCAGCAGTTCCTGACCAACCGCCTGATCGAGTCGCTGGACGTCGTCCAGGTCGCACCGGGCCAGTTCCAGTGCGCTCAACTCGCCTCGAACCCGGGCTGCGTTGCCGCTCCGGCCGTCTCGTCGGACGTCATCGGCGGCAAGCTGCCGAAGGACTGGGTTGACTACGTCTTCCGTCCGGTCACCGGCACCACCGAGTACATCGAGAAGATCGTTGCTGTCGGCATCGACGGCCCGCTGTTCAGCCTGCCGGCTGGCCAGGTGTTCGGCTTCTTCGGCGCTGAATTCCGCGACGCCGAGATCGACGACACCCCGGGTCTGGATTCGCAGATCGGCAATACCTACAACTACTCGTCGTCCTCGATCACCCGTGGCTCGGACTCGGTCTGGGAAGTCTTCGGTGAAGTCGAAGCCCCGCTGCTGGCCGACGCTCCGTTCGCCAAGTCGCTGACCCTGAACGGTTCGTTCCGCTACACCGACTACGACTCCTACGGCGACGACACCACCTACAAGGTCGGCCTGGTCTATGAGCCGATCGAGGGCGTCACCCTGCGTGGTACCTACGGCACCTCCTACCGCGCCCCGGCGCTGTTCGAGCAGTTCGTCGGCGCGACCTCGGGCTTCCTGTCGAACTCGAACGACCGCTGCAACAACTACGGCGCTGAGGGTGTGAACCCGAACCGCGTCGCCAACTGCGCCTCGGAAGGCCTGGCTCCGGACTTCCAGTCGACCACCTCGGTGGCCGTCATCACCTCGGGTGGTGCAGACGCTGGCCTGGCCGCTGAAACCTCGACCAACCTGACGGTTGGCGTGGTCCTGCAGCCGACCCTGCCGGCAGGTTGGGGTGACCTGGCCTTCGCTGTCGACTACTACGAGATCGAAGTTGAAAACGGCGTGTCGCGCACCGGTGCAGGCAACATCCTGACCCGCTGCTACGACTCGAACCCGGAAGACTTCGCGGCTGGCAACGGCTTCTGCCGCCTGGTCGAGCGTGACCCGGCCGACAACCAGCTGACCGTCTACGACAGCTACATCAACCTGGCGACCGACAACGTTAAGGGCCTGGACTACACCCTGCGTTACCGCAACGACGTTGGCCCGGGCTCGCTGCTGGTCAACCTGGGCGTGACCCAGTACACCGAAGTGTCCTCCAAGCTGTTCGCTGACGATCCGCTGGAAGACTACGTCGGCATGGTCAACAACCCGGAATACACCGGCACCTTCGACGTGTCGTATGGCTGGGACAAGTGGCGCGTTCGTTACGGCGTTGAATACATCGCCGCCATGGACAGCTATGAGTACTATGGTCTGGACGCTGCCACCACCAAGTACGACCTGGATGTGGATGACTACTACAACCACAACACCTCGGTTCAGTACAACAACGGTTCGTGGTCTGTGACTGCCGGCATCCGTAACCTGTGGAATGACACCCCGCCGACCGTTTCGGCTGGCGTCTACAACCGCATCGGTAACGCGCCGCTGTACTCGGGCTACGACTACGTTGGTCGTACGGCCTTCGTGAACCTCACGAAGTCGTTCTAAGCCTGACCTGACTTCAGGTTGAGGGAGGGGGG
>JAEYQX010000198.1 GCA_023409795.1 Pseudomonadota bacterium | reverse complement strand
GCATTGACCAGGGCCACGCCCAGTGACGAACCCAGGACCAGCCAGCCGATGAAGGTCAGCAGGGCCGCGGCCATGCCGGCGGGCACGAACCACAGGGTGATCTGGTCCACCCGGGCCTGGATCGGCAGCTTGGCCCCCTGCGCGGCCTCGACCATGCGGACGATGCGGGCCAGGGCCGTGTCGGCCCCGACCTTTTCCGCGCGAAACAGGAAGGCCCCGGTGGTGTTGATCGTGCCGCCGGTGACCGGATCGCCGACGCCCTTGCGCACCGGCACGGCCTCTCCCGTCAGCAGGGCCTCGTCGAGATGGGACTGGCCCTGGGTGATCACGCCATCGACCGGCAGGCGCTCGCCGGGGCGCACCGACAGGATGTCGCCGGGCCGGACCTGGTCGATGGCGACCTCGACCTCCGTGTCGTCGCGGACCACGCGGGCGGTCTTGGCCTGCAGCGCCATAAGCTCGCGGATCGCCTGGCCGGCGCGCCCGCGCGAGCGGGCCTCGAACCAGCGCCCGACCAGGATCAGGGTGACAATGACGGCTGCCGCTTCGAAATAGACATGGTCCGTCCCCTCGGGCAGCCACCGGGGCACCAGGGTGGCCACCGTCGAATAGAGCCAGGCACTGCCCGCCCCCAGCACCACCAGGGAGTTCATGTCGGGGGCCAGCCTCAGCAGGTTGGGCACGCCAACGCGCCAGAACCGCAGGCCCGGCCCGAACAGCACCAGGCTGGCCAGCACCAGGCTGATCAGCCGCCACGGCCCCATGCCGAGCGTGCCCGCCACGAAGTGGTGGAAGGCGGGTATGGCGTGGCTGCCCATCTCGATCACGAAGAGCGGCAGGGTCAGGATCGCCGCCACCAGGGCCGAGCGCGCCAGCGCGGCCTGTTCCCGGTCCTGTTCAAGCCGCAGGCGATCCTCGGACCCGGGGGCCTGCTCGCCAAGCGGGGCGGCGCCATAGCCGGCTTCTTCCACCGCGTGGACCAGGTGCGCCAGGTCGGCCGTGCCCGCGACCCGGGTCACGGTGGCCTTGTGGGTCGCCAGGTTGACCGAGGCCTCGACCACGCCGGGGGTGGCGGCCAGCGCCCGCTCGACCCGCCCGACGCAGCCGGCACAGGTCATGCCCGATATGGACAGCTCGACCTGGTCCTCCAGCGGGGGGTAGCCGGCGGCCTTCAGGGCCGCCATGGCCGGGCCTGAGCTCTCGCCGGGGACCAGGTGCACGGTGGCCTTCCTGGTCGCCAGGTTGACGCTGGCCTCGGCCACGCCCGGCGCGGCCTTCAGGGCCCGCTCGACCCGTCCGGCACAGCCGCCACAGGTCATGCCCTGGACGGGCACCTCCAGCAGGTCGGGACGGGCAGCGGGGGCAGGGGAGGTGGCGGCAGACATGGCGTGCTTTCCACGGACAGACGGACAGGCCCCCCGCTTATGAAGCTTCCCATCATGGGAAGGTCAAGGCCTGCCCCTACAGCCCCATGCAGAGATATTTGATCTCCAGATAGTCGTCGATGCCGTGGCTGGAACCCTCGCGGCCCAGGCCCGACTGCTTGATCCCGCCAAAGGGCGCGACCTCGGTCGAGATCAGGCCGGTATTGATGCCGATCATGCCCGTCTCCAGGGCCTCGGCGACGCGCCAGATGCGCGCCAGGCTGCCGGCGTAGAAGTAGCCGGCCAGGCCGAACTCGGTGTCATTGGCCAGGGCTATGGCCTCTTCCTCGGTGTCGAACTTCACGACCGGGGCGACGGGGCCAAAGGTCTCGGAGCGGCAGACCTCCATGTCCGGCGTGACATCGGCCACCACCGTGGGCTGATAGAAGGTGGCCCCCAGGGCGTGGCGCTGTCCGCCGGTAACGATGCGCGCGCCCTTGTCGACCGCGTCCTTCAGGTGGGCCTCGACCTTCTGGACGGCCTTCTCGTCGATCAGGGGGCCGATGTCGGTGCCATCATCCAGGCCATTGCCGACCTGCAAGGCGGCCGAAGCCTGGGCCAGCTTCTCGACAAAGGCGTCATAGAGCGGGGCCTGGACATAGAAGCGGTTGGTGCAGACGCAGGTCTGGCCCGCATTGCGATACTTCGAGGCGACGGCCCCGGCCACGGCGGCATCCAGGTCGGCGTCATCGAACACCAGGAAGGGGGCATTGCCGCCCAGCTCCAGGCTCATCTTCTTGATGGTCTCGGCGGACTGGCGCATCAGGGTGCGGCCGATCTCGGTCGAGCCGGTAAAGCTGATCTTGCGCACGATGGGGCTGGAGGTCAGCTCGCCGCCAATCTGGGAGGCCGAGCCGGTCAGGACGTTGAACAGGCCCTTGGGCAGGCCCGCCTCCTCGCCCAGCCGGGCCAGGGCCAGGGCACTCAGCGGCGTCTGGCTGGCGGGCTTCAGCACCACCGAGCATCCGGCGGCCAGGGCCGGGCCGATCTTGCGGGTGATCATGGCCGAGGGAAAGTTCCACGGCGTGATCGCGCCGACCACGCCCACTGGCTGGCGCAGGGTAACCACGCGCTTTCCCTGGTCAAAGGTGGGGATCACCTCGCCATAGGTCCGCCGCGCCTCCTCCGAGAACCATTCGATGAAGCTGGCTGCATAGGCGATCTCGCCCCGGGCCTCCTTCAGGCTCTTGCCCTGCTCGCGGGTCAGCAGCCGGGCCAGGGTCTCCTGCTCCTGCATGATCAGGTCGAACCAGCGGCGCAGGATGCGGGCCCGCTCGCCCGCCAGCCGGGCGGCCCACAGCTTCTGGGCGGCCTCGGCCGCCTGGATGGCGCGGCGCGTCTCGGCCTGGCCCATGTCCGGCACGGTGCCGATCAGCTCTCCCGTCGCCGGATTGGTCACCTCGATCGTGCCGCCGTCGTCGGCATCGACCCACTGGCCATCAAAGAAGGCCTGGTTCCTGAGCAACTGGTCGGCAAGCGGCGTGGACATGACTTCCTCCATAACAGGACCTTCTAATGCCCGAGTGGCCAGCGGGCCCGGGCCGGGTCGGACTTGTGTCGGTCAGGCGACGGTCAGCCCCGCCCGGACGAGGGCAGGCAGGCTGTCGGCCTCCATCTTGGACATGACCTTGGCACGAAATACCTCGACCGTGCGCGGGCTGATTTCCAGGTCCAGCGCAATCTGCTTGTTCGAGGCCCCCTGGACCAGGGCCTTGAAGACCTGGTGCTCACGCGGGGTCAGGCGGGCCAGCCGCTCCTGAACCGCGCTGCGGGCGCTCTGTTCCTCGTCCAGCACGCTGAGGCGCGCCAGGCAGGCCTGGACGACCTCGATCAGCTTGGCCGGGTCAAAGGGCTTTTCGATGAAGTCGATGATGCCCGCCTTCATCAGCTGCACGGCCATGGGCACGTCGGCGTGGCCGGTGATGACGATGACCGGCCAGGCGGGACCGCGCAGGCTGGCCAGGCGGCGAACCAGCTCATCGCCCTCCATCCCCGGCATTCTCATGTCGGTGATGACGCAGGCCGTGGCGTCCTGGGGCAGGTTGTCGAAGAAGTCGATGCCGCTGCTGAAGCCGCGCGCGCGGATGCCCGCCCCGCGCAGGACCGTTAGCAGCGAGTCGCGCACAGCCAGGTCGTCGTCGATGATGAAAACTGAATGCTGGCTCATGTGTCCCTGTCGAGTGGTTCGCGGATCAGGTTGAAGGAGAAGACGGCACCGCCGGACGGCCCGGTGGCCACCGTCAGGCGGCCCCCGTGGCGCTCGACGATGGTGCGGGTCACCGAAAGCCCAAGGCCCATGCCGCCGGACTTGGTCGTGGTCATGGGCTGGAACATCCGCTCGACCTCCTCGGGCGGAAGGCCGGGGCCATTGTCCTCGACCGTAATGGCATAGGCGGTGTCCGAGACGGCCCGGCCGGTCACGGTGACCTGGGCCTCCGGGTAGCTCCATGTCGCCTCGACCGCATTGCGGACCAGGTTGACGATGGCCTGCTGGAACTGGATGCGGTCGGCCCGCACCATGTCATTGGCCTCTTCCATGTCCAGCAGGATGGACACGCCCCGGGCGCTGGCCATCATGGTCAGGACCGGGCTCAGGTCCTCGACCATCGAGGAGGCCCGCTCGCGGTCCAGGTTGCGGACCTCCAGCGAAAGCAGGTCGCGCATCCGGCGGATGATCTGGCCGGCCCGCAGCAGCTGTTCCTTGGCCAGGCCTGCCGTGCGGCTGGCATTCTCGCCGGGCGGGCCCAGGCGGTCCATCTCGGACTGGCTGGCGTGCAGATAGGTGGCCGCCGCGCTTAGCGGCTGGTTCAGCTCATGGGCCAGGGTGGCCGCCATCTCGCCCAGCGAGTTCAGGCGCCAGACCTTGTTCAGCTGGGTGTGCAGCTCGCGCGCCTGGGCGTCGGCCGCATGGGAGCGGGTCAGGTCCACCAGGTGCAGGGCCACATAGTCCATGCTGCCAAGGCCGCGGATGGGGCTGTGCTGGATGTTCAGGGGAAAGCTTGAGTCATCCAGCCGCTGGCCCTTCCAGTAGCCTTCGGGCGGCTCGGTCGGGTTGGCCACGTCGAAGGCGGGGACCAGGGTGCGGAACTCCAGACCCTTGAGCCCGCCGGGGCTGGCCCCGAACAGCTCGGCCGCGGCCGAGTTGCCGCGCTGGATCACCCCGTCCTGGTCCAGGGTGATGATGGGCACCGAGGCCATGACGACGCCCAGGACGGCGTCCTGCTCGGCCAGCTTGCGGTAAAGATTGTCCGAGCGGGCCAGGATCGCCCGGATTCGCCGCGTGATCTCGGTCAGCAGCACCCCGGTAACCAGATAGGCCAGGCCGCTGATCCAGTCGTAAAGGCGCGGCGGGCCATCGGCACTCCACACCGCCAGGGCCGAGGCCACCAGGGTCAGGCCCAGTGCATAGGTCGAGCGCGTATAAAGTCCGGCAATAAAGACCGTGAACAGCCACAGTGTCCCGATCAGGACCGGGTGGTCCAGGAAGTAGAGGCGAAGCAGGATGATCCCGACCGAGGCGATCAGGACAAGCAGTAATCCATGTTTTCGCCCCCTTGGCGCGACCATGGGTGAAATGACGACTTCATCCGTCATCCAGTGAAACAGAACCTCCCCCTGCGTGACCAGCCCTCGCCGTGACTGACCGTGTACTGACCTGTTCCTGGGGCAGGTTACTTTCAGCGTAACCGCCAGGGCCAGTATTCGGCCCCTCGGTCTGAACAGGTCCAGAACGGGGCCGAATGTGCACCGGAAGTTGTCCTGTTCTCAAGGCCTAAAGCGGCGATTGCTACCTATGGCTATGCGCTCGGGGGCGTCTGCTCGCTATGGCAAGGGGCGCATCGGTTCTGGCCGCCCCTGGGCTGCGGATTTTTACGTAGGGCCGGATTTACTCAAATCTACGGTTGTTCGGTCATTGGGGGCCAAGGCCACAAATTCCGTGTGTGCTCGTCGATTGTTAACCGCTTGGGGCCACAAGGGAGTGGAACTGTGAAGGTCGATGAATCACGGAAGGTGCGGCCGGGGATCCGGGCGGCAAAACAGGGCAGCCAGCGCGGGTCTTTGGTAGAGTAATGAGCATTGGGGGCGACAGAATAAATGGGTAGTTTCAACGACCTGAAGATCGAGAAGAAGCTGATGGCGGCCTTTGCCATCATCATCCTCTCTATTGCCGGCATGGGCCTGGCGGTCTTCGTCAAGATCAACGCGCTGGAAGAGGCGCGGTTTGACCGTGTGCGGGCCTCTGCGGTGCAGCGCCAGGCCGAGATTGCCATGGTTCATCTGGCCCGCCAGGAAAGCAACTTCCGGGCCTACCTGCTGTCGCGCGACCAGTTCTATCTCCAGGCCATGACCAAGGAGCGCGAGGCTTTCAACGGCGCGCTCGACCGAATTGGCCAGCTTGATCCGCGCAGCAGCGCCGACGTGACCCAGGCCCGCCAGGCCGGTGACGCCTGGGCCCAGGCGGCCGTGGCCGGCACGACGGCGGCGACCGCCGAGGGCGGAGCCCTGGTCGGCCTGTCCTCGACCGCTGGCGACAAGGCCTCCATCGCCTCGGTCGAAGGCCAGCTGAAGGCCCTGATCGAGGCCAAGACCGCCGACAGCCGCCTGTACGGCGAGCGCCAGGACGTCATCGCCAAGCAGGCCAGGGTCATCCTGGTCGTCGGCGGGCTGCTGGCTCTTGCCATCGCCGTGGCCATGGCCATTGCCCTGACCCAGGGCCTGGCCAAACCGCTGCTGGTCATGGCCGCCTCGATGCGCCGACTGGCCGCTGGCGACACCTCGATCATGGTGCCGGGCGTCAGCCGCCGCGATGAGCTGGGCCAGATGGCCTCGGCCGTCCAGACCTTCAAGGACGCGGCCCTGGCCAAGGAGCAGCTGGAACGCGAGGCCGCAGCCCAGCGCGAGGCCACCCGCCTGGAAACCGAGCGCCTGGAAGCCATTGCCGCCAAGGAGACCGAGGACAGCCGCGTGGCCATCACGGCCCTGGGCGAGGCCCTGTCCATGCTGGCCCAGGGCAACCTGGCCTATCGCATCCATCAGCAGTTTGCCCCCAAGGCCGCCCGCCTGAAGGACGACTTCAACACTGCCATCGCCAAGCTGGACGAGGCCTTGGGCGAGGTGACGCAGAACGTCATCGCCATCCGCGCCGGTGCCAATGAGATCAGCCAGGCTTCCGACGACCTGTCCAACCGCACCGAGCAGCAGGCGGCCTCGCTGGAAGAGACCGCTGCAGCCCTGGACGAGATCACGGCCACGGTGCGCCGCACCGCCGAGGGGGCCCACCAGGCGGCCCAGGCGGTCCAGTCGGCCCGCGGCGATGCCGAGGCGTCCGGCAAGGTGGTGCAGGAGGCGGTCGAGGCCATGAGCGCCATCGAACAGTCCTCGACCAAGATCGGCAACATCATTGGCGTGATCGACGAAATCGCCTTCCAGACCAACCTGCTGGCCCTGAACGCGGGCGTCGAGGCCGCTCGGGCGGGCGACGCCGGCCGTGGCTTTGCCGTGGTGGCCTCCGAGGTGCGGGCCCTGGCCCAGCGCTCGGCCGAGGCGGCCAAGGAGATCAAGACCCTGATCTCGGCTTCGGGTCGCCAGGTCGGCTCGGGCGTCAACCTGGTCGGCCAGACCGGCGACGCCCTGCAGCGCATCGTCGCGCGCGTGGCGGACATCGACAGCCTGGTCTCCGAGATCGCGGCCTCGGCCCAGGAACAGGCCACCGGCCTGCAGCAGGTCAACTCGGCCGTGAACCAGATGGACCAGGTGACCCAGCAGAACGCTGCCATGGTCGAGGAAGCCACCGCCGCCAGCCACGCCATGGCCAATGAGGCCGAGGTGCTGAACGCCGCGGTCACGCGCTTTGCCCGCAGCCAGGTCCAGGCGCGCGCCGAGCAGCGCCCGGTGGCCAAGGCTCCCGTGGTCCCGGCCAAGCCGGTGGCAGCCAACGCCCCGGCCTCGGCCCCGGCCCCGGCCGCGCCGAAGCCAGAGCCGGTTGCGGCTGCCGCCCCGGCCCCTGCTCAAGCCCCGGC
>JAEYQX010000123.1 GCA_023409795.1 Pseudomonadota bacterium | reverse complement strand
CCTTAACACTGAGCAACTGATTGCTCGTCGCTCGACTATGACCCCTGAAGAGGTTGTAGATGAAGCATTAAATGGCCCTCAAATGTTCACTAAAATTCTGATCGCCAACCGCGGCGAGATTGCTGTTCGCATCATCAAGACCTGCCGCAAGATGGGCATCAAGACGGTGGTGGTCTATTCTGACGCCGATGCCGGTTCGCTGGCGGTCGAGATGGCGGATGAGGCCGTTCATATCGGTCCGGCTCCGGCGGCGCAGTCCTATCTGCTGCAGGACAAGATCGTTGAGGCCGTGAAGCAGACGGGCGCACAGGCTGTGCACCCAGGCTTTGGCTTCCTGTCGGAAAACGCCAGCTTTGCGCGTCGCCTGAAGGAAGAGGGCATCGCCTTCATCGGTCCGAACCCCGAGGCGATCGACGCCATGGGCGACAAGATCACCTCCAAGAAGTTCGCCGCCGACGCCGGCGTCTCGACCGTTCCGGGCCATATGGGCCTGATCGAAACGACCGAAGAGGCCGTGAAGATCGCTCAGCTGATCGGCTATCCGGTCATGATCAAGGCCTCGGCCGGCGGCGGCGGCAAGGGTATCCGCGTTGCCCACTCGGACGAGGACATGGCCGAGGGCTTTGCCGCCGTTAAGGCCGAGGCGATCAACGCCTTCGGCGACGACCGCGTCTTCCTTGAAAAGTTCATCGTCGATCCGCGCCACATCGAGATTCAGGTGCTGGGCGACAAGCACGGCAACGTCATCCACCTGTTCGAGCGCGAATGCTCGATCCAGCGCCGCAACCAGAAGGTCATCGAAGAGGCCCCGTCGCCGCTGCTGGACGAAGCCACCCGTCAGGCCATGGGCGCACAGGCCGTGGCTCTGGCCAAGGCCGTGAACTATGACTCGGCGGGCACCGTCGAGTTCGTCGCCGGTCAGGACAAGTCGTTCTATTTCCTCGAGATGAACACGCGCCTGCAGGTCGAGCATCCGGTGACCGAACTGATCACCGGCGTCGATCTGGTAGAACAGATGATCCGCTCGGCATGGGGCGAGCATCTGAACCTCAGGCAGGAAGACCTGAAGATCAACGGCTGGGCCATCGAGCGCCGCATCTATGCCGAAGACCCCTATCGCGGCTTCTTGCCGTCGATCGGCCGTCTGGTGCGCTATGAGCAGCCGGAAGAGGGCGAGCAGGACGGCTATGTCGTGCGCAATGACTCGGGCGTCCGCGAGGGCGACGAGATCAGCATGTTCTACGACCCGATGATCGCCAAGCTGTGCGCCTGGGGCGAGGATCGCGACGCCGCCATCCGTGGCATGGCCCGCGCTCTGGAAGACACCCACCTGTCGGGTCTGGGCCACAACGTGCCCTTCCTCGCTGCCGTGATGGATCAGGAACGTTTCCAGTCGGGCAAGCTGACCACCAACTACATCAAGGACGAGTTCCCCGAAGGGTTCAACGGTTTGGAGCCGACCGCCCTTCAGGTGAAACAGCTGGTCGCTTCGGCTGTGGCCATGAACGAGGTCATCGCCGAACAGGACGGCGACCCGTCCGAACGTTCGGAATGGACCGTGCTTCTGGGCAAGGCCGCCCATGAGGTCGAGGTCGGTTACGACGAGGCCGAGGACCTGGTTGTCATCATCGATGACGAAGAGGTCACCCTGTCGGAAATCGACTGGCGTCCGGGCCAGTCGCTGTTCCGCGCCGTGCTGGACGAGGAGGCCTTTACGGTCGAGGTCAAGCGCGCCGCCGACGGCTTTGACATCCGCAGCCGTGCCACCAGGGCGCGCGTGCGGATCGTCCGCCCCGAGATTGCGGAGCTCTATGCCCTGCTGCCGGAGAAGAAGGCCGCCGATACCTCCAAGCTGACGCTGTCGCCCATGCCGGGTCTGGTGGTCGACATCCCCGTCGTCGAAGGTCAGGAAGTGAAGTCGGGCGAAACCGTCGCCATCATCGAAGCCATGAAGATGCAGAACATCCTCAAGGCCGAGCGTGACGGCAAGGTGAAGTCCGTCAAGGCCAAGGCTGGTGACCCCGTCGCCGCCGACGACGTTCTGGTGGAGTTCGAGTAACCATGAGCCAATTCCCCGTTCCCTCGCCCCTTGAATGGCGTGACGCCGCGATCAAGGCGCTGAAGGACCGCCCGCTGGAAAGCCTCGTCCATCTGGACGCTGACCAGCTGGCGACCCGCCCGCTTTACGGCACGGCCAATGCGCAGGGCGCAGTGTTCGCTCCGCGCCCCGGCGACAGCGAAGGCCGCGCCTGGGACCTGCGCGCCATCAACGAGGGCGGGGATGCGGCCGAGCTGAACAAATCCATCCTGACGGATCTGGAAAACGGTGCCGCCTCGGTGCTGCTTTCCGGTCCGGTAGTGACCGATGCGGCCCAACTGGCGGCCGCGCTGGAAGGCGTGGCGCTGGAACTGGCTCCGGTGGCGCTGGATGCGGGTTTTGACGGGGTGAAGGCGGGCGAGGCGCTGGACGCCGTGGCCAAGGATTCGCCACGCGCCCAACTGTCGTTCCACCTTGATCCGGTGTCGGCCTATGCCCGCGCCGGTGGTGCGCCGACCGGTTTTGCCGCCATCCTCGAGGATGCCGCCGAAAAGGCCGCCGGTTGGGCCAACACCTATCCGCAGGCGCAGCTTTTCCTCGCCTCGGGCCAGGTGGCACACGAGGCAGGCGCATCCATCGGCCAGGAGCTGGCCTTCGCCCTGTCGTCGGCCGTGGCCTATGTGAAGGCGCTGGTCGGGGCGGGCGTGTCCGTGGACAAGGCCCTGTCGTCGGTGACGCTGGGCGTGGCCGTGGATCAGCAGTATTTCGACGGTCTGGCCAAGGTGCGCGCCCTGCGCATCCTGTGGTCGAACGTCTCCAAGGCGTTTGGCCATGAGGTTCAGGCCCGTATCGAGGCCCGTTCGTCGCGCCGGATGCTGTCGGCCCGCGATCCGTGGCCGAACATGCTGCGCCTGACCGCAGCCGGTTTTGCCGGCAGCGTCGGCGGGGCCGATATCGTGGTGCTGGACGGCTTTACCCGCGCCGCCGGTCTGCCGGATGATTTTGCGCGTCGTCAGGCCCGCAACACCCAGCTGATCCTGATGGAAGAGAGCCATCTGGGCCGTGTCGATGATCCGGCATCGGGCAGCTGGTATCTGGATGCCCGCACCCGCGAGCTGGCCGAGGCGGCATGGACCGAGTTCCAGGCCATCGAGGCCGAGGGCGGCATCATTGACGCGCTGGAAGGCCAGATCATCCAGCCGCGCATCGCCCGCGCCCGCGAGTTCGCCGAAAAGGCTTACGCAAACGGCGCAGCCCAGATCGTCGGCGTGACCAAATTCGTTGACCCCGATGTGCGCCCCGTCGCGGTCGGCGCAGAGGTCGCCGATGCACCGTCGTATGACGCGTTCGAGGCGCTGAAACCTGTCCGTATTGCCGCCGCGTTCGAGGAGGCAGGCCAATGAGCTTTCCTGATTTCTCCAAGCTGAAACTGGATATGGGCGAGACGGGCACCGGCCCCGCCCGCGAGGCATGGACGACGCCCGAGGGCATCACCGTCCAGCCGTCCTATGATGCATCAAGCATCGAGGGGCTCGACTTCCTCGAAGGCCTGCCCGGTTTCGCGCCGTTCGTGCGTGGCCCGTACCCGACCATGTATGCGGGCGCGCCGTGGACCATCCGCCAGTATGCGGGTTTCTCGACCGCCGAAGAGTCCAACGCCTTCTACCGTCGCAACCTTGCGGCGGGCCAGAAGGGTCTGTCGGTCGCCTTCGACCTTGCGACCCACCGTGGCTATGACAGCGACCACCCGCGCGTGAAGGGCGATGTCGGCATGGCCGGCGTGGCCATCGACAGCATCCTCGACATGCGCACCCTGTTCGACGGCATCCCGCTGGACAAGATGTCGGTGTCGATGACCATGAACGGCGCGGTTCTGCCGATCCTCGCCCTCTATGTGGTGGCGGGTGAAGAGCAGGGCGTCGAACACGCCCAACTGACCGGAACCATTCAGAATGACATTCTGAAGGAGTTCATGGTCCGCAACACCTACATCTATCCGCCGTCGCCCTCGATGCGGATCATCTCCAACATCTTCGAGTGGACCTCGAAGGAGACGCCGAAGTTCAACTCGATCTCCATCTCCGGCTACCACATGCAGGAAGCCGGGGCCTCTGCGGATATCGAGCTGGCCTATACGCTGTCGGACGGGATCGAATACCTGCGCGCGGGCAAGGCCGCCGGCATGGAGGTGGATACCTTCGCGCCGCGCCTGAGCTTCTTCTGGGCCATCGGCATGAACTACTTCATGGAAGTGGCCAAGATGCGCGCCGGTCGCCTGCTCTGGGCCGAGGCCGTGGCGAAGGAAGGCGGCAGGAATCCCAAGTCCCTGAGCCTGCGGACCCACTGCCAGACGTCGGGCTGGTCGCTGGCCGCGCAGGATGTGTTCAACAACGTGCCGCGCACCATGATCGAGTGCATGGCCGCCGCCGGTGGCCAGACCCAGTCGCTGCACACCAATGCGCTGGACGAGGCGCTGGCCCTGCCGACCGACTTCTCGGCCCGCATCGCCCGCAACACGCAGATCCTTGCCCAGCAGGAAACCGGCCTGACCCGCGTGATCGACCCCTGGGGCGGCTCACACTATGTCGAGCGCCTGACCCACGAGATCGCCACCAAAGCCCGTGCCCTGATGGCCGAGGTCGAGGAATATGGCGGCATGGCCAAGGCCATCGAGGCCGGCATTCCCAAGCTGCGTATCGAGGAATCCGCCGCCCGCACCCAGGCCCGCATCGACACCGGCCAGCAGACCGTGGTCGGCGTGAACAAGTATCTGAACCCTGTCGTCGATGACATTCCGATGCTGAAGGTCGACAATGCCGAGGTCCGCGCCCGCCAGATCGAAAAGCTGCAACGCCTGAAGGCCGAGCGTAACGACGCCGAGGTCGAGGCCGCCCTGAATGCCCTGACCGAGGGCGCGCGCGGCAGCGAGAACCTGATGGAACTGGCGGTCCGCGCCGCCCGTGCAAAGGCGACCGTGGGGGAAATCTCCGATGCGCTGGAGGCTGCCTTCGGCCGCCACGTCGCACAGGTAAAGACCGTCTCGGGCGTCTATGCCAAGGAAGCGGGCAATGATCCCAAGGTCGCCCGCGCCCGTGACATGGTGGCCACCTTCGTCGAGAACGATGGCGGCCCGCCGCGCATCCTGGTCGCCAAACTGGGGCAGGATGGTCACGACCGTGGCCAGAAGGTCGTGGCGACCGGCTATGGCGACATCGGCTTTGACGTGACGGCGGGTTCGCTGTTCCAGACGCCGGCCGAAGCCGCCCGCGATGCGGTCGAGAAGAATGTCCATGCGGTCGGTGCCTCGTCGCTGGCGGCCGGTCACCTGACGCTGGTGCCGGAACTGAAGGCCGAGCTGGCCAAGCTGGGCCGCGAGGACATCATGATCGTGGTTGGTGGCGTTATCCCGCCGTCGGACGTGCAGCCGCTGCTCGATATGGGCGCGGCCGCCGTCTATCCGCCCGGCTCGGTAATCGCCGACACGGCGGCGGACCTGATCGAAAAGCTGAACGAGCGTCTGGGTTACGCCCAGCCGGTGAAGAAATAAGGCTTCATCCCTGTCCTGCGTCATCCCCGGGCCTGTCCCGGGGATCCAGATACGGGATGGGTTGAGTCAGATCGGTATGTGTTTGCGTCTATGGATCCTCGGGCCGAGGATGACGCAGTAAATCTGAACGGAGCGGTCCTTATG
>JAEYQX010000191.1 GCA_023409795.1 Pseudomonadota bacterium | reverse complement strand
TTTGGAAATGGATCGCGGGATGATGCATCCTGATGGCGGGCGGTAGAACCCCCACCCTGCCCCCCATCGGGAGAGGGTTCATTTTAAGTTGCCCTATCGCTGCGCTACTTGAGGCATTTTTAGTCGCCCTATCGCTGCGCTACTTGAGGCATTTTTGGTTGCCCTATCGCTGCGCTACTTGAGGGCTAGCGGCGCTTGAACACCCAGCTGGCGGCATAGCCGGTCAGGGCGGCGAGGAGGACGCAGACGACGCCGTAGAGCCAGGGGCGGCGGTGGGCGAACTCGTAGATGTCGCGCTCAAGGCCGACCTTTTCGACCGAGAGGGTCAGGTTGGAGACCGAGACCGGGGCACCCTCCTGGAACAGCCAGACCTCGGCATGATAGCGGCCGGTGGGGGCCACGGCGGGCAGCTCGACCTCGGCGCGGAACAGGCCCCGGTCGACGAAGCTCACTCCCTCGGGGTCGCTGTTGTACAGGGCCGCCGCCTCCTTCAGCCGGATCACGGCACGGCGCCAGTCCAGGTAGTCCTCGCCCAGGCGGCTGACGACCACGTCGCGCACGCCATAGCGGGTCACGGTGCGCGATTCCTCGGGCGCATCAATGCGCAGGTGGTCGGTGCCGACCCCCAGCCGCCGCAGCTGACCAAAGTCGGCGATATCGGTCAGGGGCCGGGTCGAGGCCGTCATGTAGAAGCCCGGCGCGCCCTCGAACAGCACCGGCCGGCTGTTCAGCCAGACGCCCATGTTGCGGGTCTTCCGGACTAGGCGCACCGGGGCATCGGGACCGCGCACCACCACCACCACATCGGCGGGGGTATCGGTCGGGTTGAACACCGCGCCGTAGAGGACGATCGAGGCCCCGCGGAAACTGGAATCGACCTTGATGTGGGCGTCGGTCAGGGCGGCGGCGACCCGCACCTCGTCATGGGTGCCGGTCGAGCGCTCGACGACGATCTCGGGGGCAGGGGCATCGACGGGGGCGACGACGGGCGCGGGATCGGGCGGCAGGGCCTGGAACATCAGTTGCCCACCCCCGGCGCCAGGAGGAAGATCTCACTGGGGCGCACGAACAGCTCAAGCCCCATCTGGATGCCGACCAAAAGCACGATCAGGCCCAGGGCCGCACGCATTTCCTCGGCCCGGAACCGGCCGGACAGGCGAGCCCCATACTGGGCGCCCACCACCCCGCCCAGCAGCAGGATGGTCGACAGGACGATATCGACCGTCTGGTTGCGCCCGGCCTGCAGGACGGTGGTGATGGCCGTGGTGATGATGATCTGGAACAGGCTGGTGCCGACGACGACACTGGCCTTCATGCGCAGGATGTAGAGCATGGCCGGCACCAGGATGAAGCCGCCCCCCACCCCCATGATGGCCGACAGGATACCGGCAAAGACGCCCAGGCCCAGCGGCGGAATGGCGCTGATATAGAGGCCCGAGCGCGGGAACCTCATGCGGAAGGGCAGGCCATAGAGCCACAGGGGCCGGCGCCGCTCCTTGCGCGGCGGGGTCTCGCCCCGGACCCGGTGCAGGATCTGGGTCAGGCTTTCATACAGCATCATGGTGCCGATCGAGCCCAGGAAGATCAGGTAGGACAGGCTGACCACCAGGTCGGCCTGGCCCAGCAGGCGCAGGTAGCGGAACAGCTCTACGCCCAGCAGGGCCCCCAGTGCCCCGCCCACGGCCATGATGCCGCCGATCTTGTAGTCGACCGCCTTCATGCCGGAATAGCGGATGACGCCCGAGGTCGAGGAGGCGACGACGTGGCTGGCCTGGCTGGCGACGGCAACGGTCGGGGGTATGCCCAGGAAGACCAGGACCGGGGCCATCAGGAAGCCGCCACCAATGCCGAAAAGGCCCGAGACAAACCCCACCAGCGCGCCCAGCATGACCAGAAGCGGCCAGTTCACCGAGACTTCGGCGATCGGCAGGTAAATATCCACGACACGCGCCTTCGGCTGGAAAGGAACCCAAGTCAGCGCCGGTAAGGCAATGAGACTTCAGGTCTTAGCCGCGCCCGCGCCGGACCGCCACCCCCTGAACACCGGTCAGCCGAGTGGATCGACGTTAAAAGCGTCCGCTGCCTCGCGCGCCTTGCGACGGGTCTCGGCATCCGTGTTGGGCGTCAGGCGCTGGACGGCGGCCAGGGCCTGCTGGTCACCGCGCCGGGCGGCGATCATATACCACTTGAACGCTTCCAGCGGATTGCGGGCCACGCCCGTGTCGCCGGTCTCGTAGATGCGCGCCACATTATACTGGCTGTCGACCCGGCCCGCCTCGGCCGCCCGCTTCAGCCAGCCCAGGGCCGCAGCGCGATTCTGGGCCCCGCCCGCCCCGTCATAGAGCTGCATGGCATAGTAGTGCATGGCGCGGGCATCCCCGCCCTCGGCGGCGCGGCGGGCCCAGTTGCGGGCCTCGACCGGATCGGCCTCCAGCCCGGCGCTGCCACTCTGATACAGGTCCGCCAGGCGCAGCTGCGCGCCGGCATGGCCCAGGTCGGCGGCACGGCGCAGGGCCTCGACCCCGCGGTCGTCCCCCTTGTCCAGCAGCTCGCTGGCGCGCTCGAACAGGCTGGCCCCCTCGGTCGCGGCGATGTCGGCCGAGGGCGTGGCCTCGGTCGGCGTTGCCGCCAGGGCCATGGCGGCAATGGGCGAGGCCCCGCCCGTCGATCCACCGCCGGCACCCGAGGCCTGACCGGGAGTCTGTCCGGGGCCCTGTTCCTCGGCCATCTTGGACAGTTCCAGGAAGCCGTAGCCGCCACAGACCATCAGGGCCGCCAGGGCCGAGGCCCCGAAGATCTTGCGGATGCTCCCCCCCTCGCCCTTGGCCTGCTTGTCCAGCCGCTCCTGCAGCTTGGACTTGCCGCCGCGCCGCTTCAAGCTGAAGCCCTGCTTGGCCGGGGCCTCGCTCTCGACCATGGCGGCGCGGGCCGCATCGAGCGCATCGCGCGTGGACTGTCGCCCGGCGGCGGCGGCGTTCTTCAACGCGTCCTGGTCAAAGGCCAGGTCGTCGGGACTGCCCGGCCCGGCCGTGTTGAACAGGGGCCCGTCCAGGATGTCATCGGCCAGGCCAGAAGGAGCCTCATCGCGCAGGGGACGATCCAGCAGGTCTTCCAGGGTCTGGGCCACGGGCTGGCCCTGGGGCTCGGCGTCGAGCGCCTCCGGCTCCGGCTCGCCCGCCGCCTCTTGCCGGTCGTCGAGGGGGGCTTCCAGATCGGCGGCCGGTGCGGTTTCGGCGCTGGCGTCGTCCCCGGGTTCAAGCGCCTCGACGCGGCCCAGGTCCGAGCGCTCGGCCAGGCTGGCGAAGGGCCCGGCCTCGCGCGTGCGGGCCTCGACCCAGGCCCCCAGCTCGGCCTCCAGCGGGTCGACGAAGACCGGCGCGGCGGCGGCTGCAGCTTCGGCATCGGCGGCGGTGGCTCCTGCCCCCGGCGCGGCCGTGGCGGCAGGGGTCGGGAAGGGCGCGGCATCCAGCAGCCCATCCAGGTCGTCATCGGACCAGATGTCGCCGCCATCGCCAAAGGCTGCGGCGCGCCAGTCGTTGCGCGGGGCCTCGGCGGGCGTCCAGGGCGCAGGCTCGGCCTCGCCAGCCAGGTTGCCCGCCGCCAGGGTGGAGGTCGCGAGGACCGAGGCCGTCGGCATGACCGGGGCGGGCGGGATCTCGACATCGCCCAGGCCGTCAAGGGCAGCGGCGGCGCTGCGCTGGCCGCGCTGGCTCAGGCTCTCGCGGGCCTCGGCCAGGAGGCTGGCGGTGCGTTCCTCGCTCTGGCGCATCCGCTCGGCCAGCTCGCTCTGCATCAGGTGGCGGCTTTCCACACGCTCGGCCTGTTCGGCCAGGCGGCGGCCGAAGTCGTCCAGGGCCTCGGCCGAGCGGCGCTCGGAGGCGGCGATCCGGTCGCTGAGCCGGTCGGAGATGCGGGTGATCTCGTCGCCCAGGCGCTCGATCGCGCGGGCATGGTGGTCGTCCGAGCGGGTCAGGCGCTGGTCGACCTGCTGGGCATGACGCTCCAGGTCGCGCTCCAGCTTCTCGCGCAGGGCCTGGCCGATCTGCTCGGCGTGGCCGCCCTGTTCGACGCGCGCCATGCGGCCGTCCAGGTTCTGGGCGATGCGCATGACCTCGCGGCCCATGGCCTCGACCGCCGCCGCCGACTTCTGCTCGGCCTGGCGGCTGTGCTCGGTCACGGCATTGAGGGCGCGCTCGATACGCTCGGCCCGGTTCTCGATCTCGACCACGTCGAGGCGACGCATCATCTCGATGCGGTTGCCCTCGACCTGGCGCGACAGGGTCTCGGCCAGGCGCTCGAAGCGGGACTCGGCCTGGGCGGCGCGCGGCTCGCCCTGGCTCTCGGCCTGGCGCACGCGGTCGTCCAGCGAGGCAAAGGAACGCTCCAGCGCCTTGAGGGCAGCCTGGGTCTGGTTCTGCGCCTCGTCCAGGCGGCGGCTCACCAGGGTCAGGTCCTCAAGGACGGCAGGCCGGGCCTCCTGCTCGACCCGGCGCAGGCGCTGGTGCCCCTCGCGCAGTTCCTCGGCCACGGTGTTGACGCGGCGGTTCAGGGTCGACTGCTGCTCTTCCTGGTCGTCCAGGCGGCGGACCAGGCCGGCCACGGCGGATTCAATCGAGCGGATGGCCTCGGCAGAGCGGCGCTCGGCCGCCTCCAGCCGGTCGGCGATCACTTCCAGCGAGGGCCCGGCATAGGCGTCGTCCAGCCGGCGCGAGCGACTGCGGCGGTCATAGGGATCAGGGATGGGCGAGCGTCGCGGCAGGGTCGCCACCTGATCATCGTCCTCGGGCTCGTCCATGATCATGGAGTTGAGCCATTCGCCCAGGGTCATGCCTGAACGACGGGCCAGATCCTTGGCGATCTCCCGCGCCTTGGGATCGATGCCCTTTACGCTCCATGGCGCGGCTGATGCGCTCACTGATTCGTCTCCCGACCCATAGGGTGAAGCTAGCTGTCCCGATCAGGCGTGTAAATCTTTGGTTAATCCCAATATCCGGGCCTGTGAGCAGAAAAACATCTCAAGCCGCCGCCGAATATCTTGCCGGAGTCAGCACTACCGAGGTTTTTTGAGGTCAGCTGGCCCCTGTCGCTTGAATAGTCGCCGCTGCCGGACCAACTGGCAGGCATGGATATGAAGCTGACCCTTGTCCTCCTGGCCGCCAGCCTGTGCGTCGCCGTCCTTTCAGGCTGGCGCGGAGCCCTGCCGCCTGACCTGAACCGGGGTCCGCGCATGATGCCGTGGCGCTTCCTGATGCTGGCCTCGGCAGCCCTGGCCTTCCTGCTGATGATCCATGTGGTCACGCTTCTGGGCGGGCGCAGTTTCCCGACAGTGTGAGGGAACAGGCCGCGCCATCACCGGTTGTCTTTCCGAACACAGCAAGGAGAGACATCATGAGCAAGGACCTGACCCCCGCCCAGGCCGCGGACGCTTTCTGGGACGCCCTGGAAAAGAGCAATACCGGCCTGCTGGGTCTGGACCGGCCGGGGTATCACCAGCAGCCGATGACGGCGTTCCGCGATGGCGAGACCGGGACCATCTGGTTCTTTTCGCGCGATGACACGGACCTGGCCCGCGACGTGGCGACGGGCGGGCAGTCGTCGATGTTCTGCTACGTGTCCAAGGACCAGAAGATCTGGGCCTGCATCCACGGCCAGCTGTCGGTCCAGGGTCGCGATCGCGCGATCATCGATCGGCACTGGAACCCGGTCCTGTCGGCCTGGTATCCCGAGGGCAAGGAAGACCCCCACCTGGTCGTGCTGCGCTTTGATGCCCAAGACGGCCGCATCTGGGTCAATGA
>JAEYQX010000135.1 GCA_023409795.1 Pseudomonadota bacterium | reverse complement strand
GGGTTCAGCCGCATCTGGTGCATGGCATACATGATCCGCCGGTGCACCGGCTTGAAGCCGTCACGCACGTCGGGCAAGGCCCGGTTGGTGATCGTCGACAGGGCATAGGCCAGATAGCGCTTCGACAGCGCCTCGCTCATCGGCTCGTCGACGATGCGGCCACCTTCGGGCGTCGGGGTATGAACGGTCATGGGATTCGAATCGGTGATCTGGACGGCAAAGTCTAGCGCGGGAAACGCCTAAGGCGGGGACGGGATGAAACCGTCTGTGGACGAGGGCCTACAAGCGCCCGGCCTCGGTCAGGCGCTCGATCATCCAGACCCGCGCAGGCGGCAGCGGCCGGTTCAGGGCATGGAAGACGAACTGCTCCAGGAAATGGCCGGTCAGGTCCATCCCGGCGCGCACGTCGCCCTCGCCCACCCCGGCCTGGGCTCCCAGCATGAACTGCGGCAGTTTCAACAGCTTGTCGGCATAGGGCTGGCCCGCCTCGCGGCTGACGGCCCGGCCCGTGCGCGGGCTGACATAGATCAGCTCGTCCATCGACCCCGTCGCGGCACAGCGCGACAGGTCAAGCCCGAACCCCAGGTCCTCCAGCAGGCCCGCTTCAAAACGCACATAGATGGCCGGCCAGACCTCGGGAAAGGCCAGGGTGTTCATCATGGCCTCGAAGGCCAGGAAGGTGCCGGGATGGGGCTCCCGTTCCGGCAGGGCCCCCTGCACCACCGCCGCGGCGGCGTTCAGGCCCAGCAGGGCCAGCGGGTCATCGAACAGGGCCGAGGGCCCCTCGCCCACCGGCTCCAGCCGGGCCGAGCCCAGCTGGTCTGCCGTCCGGTTGCGGAACTGGGCCACGACGCGGGCCCCGGACTGCAGGAAGGGCCGCATCCGGCGCGAGGCCCCGCCATTCACATAGGCCGCCCGGCGACCATGGCTTTCGGTCAGGAGGTCCACCACGGCCCCGGTGTCGCCATGCGCCCGGGCCGACAGGACAAAGGCCTCGTCCTGGAACTCCATCAGTCGGCCTTTTCGATCGTCTCGACGACCTCGCGCGCCCGCTCATTGGGCACGGCGAAGCTGAGCACATACTGTTCGATCTTCCAGCCGTCGCCGGTCAGGCGCAGGACCCCCGAGCCCCGCGTGCGGCCATAGCTGGCGTTGTCCAGTTGCTCGTCGAACCAGGCGATGCAGCGGCACGGAATATCGGCCACCGTGATGACGCGCTCCGACGCCTGATAGGTCCAGCCCTGTCCTTGCGAGAAATAGGGCATGGCGTAGGCGCGAAAGGCCTCAAGGCTCCACCGCTCGGTGGCATCGGTGCCGATGAAGCGGGCGTCGGGAGTAAAGCGGGCGAAATAGGCCGGGCCGTCAGCCCTGGCCGCCGCCTCGTGCAGCCCGTCCAGCACCTGGCCAATGGCCTGCGCCTCCGTCTCGGACCGGGCATCCGCCTGGGGCTCGGCCGGAGCCGACGCGGCGGACAGGGACAGCATCAGGGCAAGGGCGATCATGGCGATGTTCTAGTCCTGTTCTCAATCCTTAGAAAGGGGTGATTCACGCCGACACCGGCGAACCCCACCTGACCTCGCGCGTTGATGGGCCAGCCAAGGGAGGCCGACATGAAGATCGTGACCAGTCTCAGCTTTCATGGCCAGTGCCGTGAAGCCATGGAATTCTATGCCAATGTGCTGGACGGGACCCTGACCTCGGCCCATCCCTATGGCGAGGGGCCGCCCGGAATGCCGGTGGACCCGCGCTACAAGGACTGGCTGATGCACGCCTGGCTGGAAATCGGCGACCAGGCCATCATGGGGGCCGACCTGCTGCCCGAGTTCGCACCCAATGTCGCCAAGCCCAAGAACGGCTTTGACGTCACCCTGCACACCGGGGACCTGGACGAGGCGAAGCGCATCTTCGGTGACCTCTCCGAGGGCGGCGAGGTGGTCATGGACTTTGCCCCCACCTTCTGGTCCCCCGGCTATGGCAGCCTGATCGACCGTTTCGGGGTGCCCTGGATGGTCAATACCACCCCGGCCTGAGCCCGCAGATCCAGGCGCAACAGGGGCCTGAGTCCAATGGGTTACGACCAAAGGCTTATTGGAATCACGCAGACGCCACCATTAAGCCACGGTGCCGCCTCGCAACACGAAGGCGTTTTTATAGGGTTGTGAATGTCTGTGATCCGTAACCAGGCGCTGAAGTCCAAGGTCATGTCCGCCGAGGACGCCGCGGCGCTGATCCCCAATGGTGCCAATGTCGGCATGAGTGGCTTCACGGGCTCGGGCTATCCCAAGGTTGTGCCGCAGGCGCTGGCTGCCAAGATGGAAGCGGCCCGCGAGGCTGGCGATCCGTTCCGCATCAGCGTGTGGACCGGCGCATCGACCGGACCGGAACTGGACGGCGAACTGGCCAAGGCCGACGGCATCGAATTCCGCCTGCCCTACAACTCCGACCCCATCGCCCGCGAGAAGATCAACTCGGGCAAGATGGAATATCTCGACATGCACCTGTCGCAGGTCGCTCCGGTCGCATGGCAGGGCTTCCTTGGCCCGCTGGACACCGCCCTGGTCGAGGTCGCAGGCATCACCGAGGACGGTGAACTGGTTCCCTCCTCGTCGGTCGGCAACAACAAGACCTGGCTGGACCGCGCCGAGAACATCATCCTCGAGGTCAACCGCTGGCAGAACCCGGCGCTGGAAGGGATGCACGACATCTATTACGGCACCGCCCTGCCGCCGGAACGCGTGCCCATCCCGCTGGTCAAGCCCGACCAGCTGATTGGCCAGCCGACCTTCCGCGTGAACCCTGACAAGATCAAGGCCATCGTCGAAACCGATGCACCGGACCGCAACCTGCCGTTCGCCGCACCGGACGAGAACGCCCGCGCCATCGCCGGCCACCTGATCGAATTCCTCAAGAACGAAGTGAAACAGGGCCGCCTGCCCGCCTCGCTGCTGCCGCTGCAGTCGGGCGTGGGCAATGTCGCCAACGCCGTTCTGGCTGGCCTGAACGAAGGCCCGTTCGAGCGCCTGTCGGCCTATACCGAAGTGCTGCAGGACGGCATGCTGGACATGCTGGACTCGGGCAAGCTGACGGTGGCCTCGGCCACCGCCTTCTCGCTGTCGCCGGAAGCCGCGGCCGACCTCAACAGCCGCATGGAACAGTTCCGTGGCCGCATCATCCTGCGTCCGCAGGAAATCTCGAACCACCCCGAGATCATCCGCCGCCTCGGCTGTATCGCCATGAATGGCCTGATCGAGGCCGACATCTATGGCAATGTGAACTCGACCCACGTCATGGGCTCGCGCATCCAGAACGGCATCGGCGGCTCAGGCGACTTTGCCCGCAACGCCTATATCTCGTGCTTCGTCACGCCTTCGACGGCCAAGGGCGGCAAGATCTCGGCCATCGTGCCGATGGCGTCCAACACCGACCACATCACCCAGGACGTTCAGGTCATCGTCACCGAGCAGGGCCTGGCCGACCTGCGCGGCCTGTCGCCCAAGAAGCGCGCCCAGGTCATCATCAACAACTGCGCCCACCCGGACTATCGCGATGCCCTGCGCGACTACTATGATCGCGCGCTCAAGAGCTCCTATGGCCTGCAGACCCCGCACCTGCTGAACGAAGCCCTGTCCTGGCACCAGAGGTTTGTCGAAACCGGCTCGATGAAGCCCTGACATCCCGGCTTGCGCGCCCCATCAATTCACTCCTATGTTCATAGAGGGGATTGACAGGGGCGTGTGATGCGACGGGGATTTCGGCTGGCGGGCTGTGCGGCCGCGCTGATTCTGATCCTCGTCGCAGCCTCCCTGGTGCTTCGGCCATCAACCGAGCCCTGGCCGCACATGGCCGAGCGCCCCGGCCTGGCCCGGCCGGGCGAGCTGACCCTGCGCTTCCTCGGCACCTCGACCCTGCTGGTGGATGACGGTCAGGATCAGCTGATGATCGACGGCTATCTCAGCCGCCCGAGCCTGTGGATTTTGCTGATACGACGGCTCACGCCGGACCGGGCCGCCATCGACAGGACCTTGCAGGCCAGCGGGATCGAGCGCCTGTCGGCCCTGCTGGTCGCCCACACCCACTTCGACCACGCCCTTGATTCCGCCCTGCTGGCCCAGCGGTTTGGCGCACGCCTGCATGGCACCTCCAGCATGGCCGCCATCGCCCGCGCCGAAGGCCGCGACGTGGCCTTTCAGCCCCTTATTTCCGGCCAGGCCTTCAGCGTCGGGGCCTTTCGCGTCACGCCCCATGCCATGCCCCATGCGCCGGGCGACATAGCCGATGGAGCCTCCGCCGAAGCCTTCGCCTATCCCGCCCGGGCCAGGGACTATCCGATGGGCGGCAACCATGCCTTCCTGATCGAGGCGGGCGATTGCGGCATTCTGGTCGTGCCCAGCGCGGGCCAGCCGGGGCCAGCCCTTGCCGATGTGCGGGCCGACATCGTCCTGCTGGGGATCGGGCAGCTGGCGGCCCAGGGCGAGGATGGCACGACCGCCTATTGGCGCGACACGGTCGAGGCCAGCGAGGCAGGCCTGGTCATTCCGATCCACTGGGACGATTTCACCCGGCCCCTGGCCAGGCCGCTGCGCCCCCTGCCCTATGCCCTCGACCGGTTCGACGTCACCATGAAGCGGCTCAGCCGGCTGGCAGAGGGCCAGGTCGCGCTGCGCCTGCCCCTGTCCATGGCCGCCATGGACCTGTCCGACCTGCCCGTCGGCGACTGCGCCTAGCGCTTCATCGCTTGCGGGAACGGGTGGCCCAGGGCCTCGGCCATGGCCTGCTGGCTCAGCATGAAGACCTGGTCGCGCTGGTGATAATTGTTCGACAGCACCACGACGGTGATGTCAGCCTCGGGCTGGTAAAGCACCAGGTTGCGGAACCCGGCCCAGCTGCCCGTGTGATAGATTTGCCGGTCACTGAACGCGGGCGAGACCTGCTCGCCCAGGCTGTTCACATAGAGGCCAAAGCCATAGTCGCGGCGGCGACGCCCACGCTCCGACTTCGTGTCGGCGGGCGCGTGATCGCGGATCATCTCGGCATAGCCCGCATCGCTGATGACCTGCCCCTTATGCAGGGCCTGGTTCCAGACCAGCATATCGTCCAGCGTCGAATAAAGGGCCCCGGCACCAAAGACGACGCCGACATTGGCCAGGGGCTGGGCCGTGACCCCCTCGGGGAAGTTGGCATAGCCCATGACCAGCCCCTTGGCGTCCGCATTGGCGTCAGAGCCGGTGTCCTTCATGCCCAGCGGCTTCAGGATGGCCTGCTCCAGATAGGTCTCGAACGGCTGGCCGCTGGCCTTGGCCACCACGTGGGCGGCCAGATTATAGGCGGCGTTGTTGTAGCGGACCTTGGTGCCGGGCTGGAACTGCAGGCGATATTCTGCGGACTTGGCCGTCAGAATCTCGGGCGTCGTCGGCGTGACCCGCACCAGGCCCCACTGCGACTGGGCCATCAGATCCGGGATGCCCGAGGTGTGCGACAGCAGATGATGAAGCTGCAGCGGCTCCCAGGCCGTGGGACAGGGCTCGATCCACTGGCAGACCGGGTCGCTGAGCTTCAGCCGGCCCTCGTCCTGCAGCTTCAGCAGGGCAGCGGCAGTGAACTGCTTTGACACCGAGGCCAGACGGAAGCGGCTGTCCAGCTCAAGCGGCTCGCCCCGCTCGCGGTTGCCCATGCCATAGACCTGGCGGAACAGGACCTCGTTCCCCCGCGCGACCAGGACAGCCCCCATGAACTGTCCATTGCGGCCCATGTAGTCGAGACGTTCCTTGAGCTGAGGCAGGGCCTCGACCACGACGACCGGCGGACGCTCCGGCTGGCCGGGCTGGGCGACAGCCGCAGCGGGAGTGGCGGTCCCCTTCGAGGCACCACCCCACGCCGTCAGGCCCGTCAGGGTCATGACGACCGCAACCGACCCCAGAAGCCAGGGTCGCCGCGTCGTCTTGGGAACTACAAACACACGTCAGACCGTTCTTACTTAGACATCAAAATCCAGGCCGAACTGGGCATAGAGGGCGCGGCTGTCCTGCCACTTGGGATCGACCTTTACCGTCAGGAACAGGTGCACCGGGCGGTCCAGCAGCTCGATCAGCTCCTCGCGCGCCTTCTGGCCGATCCACTTCAGGGTCTGGCCGGCCTTGCCCAGGACGATGGGGCGCTGGCTCTCGCGCTCGACATAGATGGTCTGCTCGATGCGAACCGATCCATCGGCCCGCTCGTCAAAGGCCGTGGTCTCGACCGCCGCCGAATAGGGCAGCTCCTCATGGACCCGCAGATAGACCTTCTCGCGCGTGATCTCGGCGGCCAGGACGCGGAGAGGCACGTCGGCCGACTGGTCTTCCGGATAGAGCCACGGCCCCTCGGGCATGGCCTGGGCCAGGCGCGTCTTCAGGTCTTCCACGCCGTCGCCGCTGAGCGCCGAGATCATGAAGACCTCGGAATAGACGCCGGTCTCGAATAGCTGGTGCGACAGGGCCAGCAGGGTGTCGCGACGCATTCCGTCGATCTTGTTCAGGACCAGGATGACCTTGGTGCCGGTCGCCTTCAGGTTGGCGATGATGGTCTCGGTGTCCTCGGCCGACTTGCGGTCGGCGGCGGTGCCGTCACGGCCCTCCGAGGCGATGTGCGAGGGGGCGTCGATCAGGTGGACAACGACGTCGGCATCCTCGGCCCCGCCCCAGGCCGAGGCGACCATGGCGCGGTCCAGGCGGCGGCGCGGGGTGAAGATACCCGGCGTATCGACTAGGACGATCTGGGCATTGCCCTCAATGGCGATGCCACGCACAGGGAAGCGGGTCGTCTGGACCTTCTGGGTCACGATCGAGACCTTGGATCCCGTCAGCCGGTTCACCAGCGTCGATTTGCCGGCATTGGGCGCGCCGATGATTGCGGCGAAGCCTGCGTGCTGTTCGGGGGAGGTGGTCTCGGTCAAATTACGCCTTCTTGTTTCAACAGCGCCACGGCCGCCGCTTTCTCGGCTTCCTGACGCGAACGTCCAGATTGTCTTACGGGGTCGCATCCGACCACCGTCACCTCGACCACAAAGGTCGGGGCATGATCAGAGCCCTTGCGATCGACCACCTGGTAGGTGGGCAAAGGCCGGCCCTTGGATTGCGCCCACTCCTGCAGGGCGGACTTCGGGTTGGTCAGGGCCGGTGCCGGCGGCGACGCGAACTCTTCGGCCCAGGCCTTGTCGAACATGGCCCGGGCACCGTCCAGGCCGCCGTCGCGATAGACGGCCGCCAGGATAGCCTCGACAGCATCGGCGATAACTCCGGCCTTTCTGCGGCCACCTGACTTGGATTCGCCCGGCGACAGGCGCAGGGCCTGTCCGACGCCCAGCCGCTCGCCCACGCGGGCGCAGGCATTCTTGTCCACCAGGGCGTGCAGCCGCGCCGAAAGCTGGCCTTCGTCCGCCTCGGGGAAGTCGGTGGTCAGGCGGTCAGCCACCAGCAGGCCCAGCACCCGGTCGCCCAGGAATTCCAGCCGCTCGTTGTCGCCGATGCGCTTGCTCGGCTGCTGCACGCCTTCGGCCACGCTGGAGTGGGTTAGGGCCCGCTCCAGCAGCCGGCGGTTCTTGAACGTATAGCCCAGCCGTCCTTCAAGTGTGGCGAAGGCTTCGGCCCGTTGGTTGGTCATCAGTCAAGAATCTTGAAGAACCGGTTCAGGCGGAGCTTGGAGACCCAGCTGACCGGATTGAACAGGGATGCGCCCGGCTCCCACGAGAACATGATGATCTCGGCCTTGCCGACCAGGTTCTCGGCCGGGACCATGCCCACGCCCGAGGTTTCGCCGACGCGGCTGTCGATCGAGTTGTCGCGGTTGTCGCCCATCATGAAGAAGTGGCCCGCCGGCACGTGATAGACCGGCGTGGTGTCCAGGTCGCTGCCCGGACCGAAGTCCTGGGTCATGTAGGTGCGGCCGTTCGGCAGGGTCTCGCGGATCTGCGAGACCGGGCGCGGGCCGAACATATGCTGCATCTCGGCCTGGCCGACGACGACGTTCTCGACCAGCTTGTCATTGATATACAGGCGGCTGTCGCGCATCTGGACGCGGTCGCCCGGCAGGCCGATCACGCGCTTGATATAGTCCGTCTTGCCATCGCGCGGCAGCTTGAACACGGCGATGTCACCGCGTTCCGGGTCCTTGCCGAACAGGCGGCCCTCGAACAGCGGCGGGCTGAACGGGATCGAGTGCTTCGAATAGCCATAGGACCACTTCGACACGACGATGTAGTCGCCCTCATAGAGGTTCGGCTCCATCGAGGCCGAGGGGATCGTGAAGGGCTGGAACAGCAGGACGCGCAGGACCAGGGCGATCAGAAGGGCGAAGACGATGGTCTTGATGACCTCGACCGTCTCGTTACTGGCAGACTTCTCTATTTTCACACGCTTGGCTTTCTTGGCACGCGAAGGGGCGTAATACGGCTTGTCACTCTCAAGGGCTTCGGGATCGTCGCCCATATCGAAGGGCGCGTCCCCTTCATCACTCCAGATCGGACGCTGGGCAGCGGCATCAAGGCTAGCGATGCCAATGCCACCTGTCGCCTTCGGGTCGTCTCTCATGGTCTGCTCGAATCCCCCGCAATATGCAGGGTTGGAAGTCCGAGGCCTAGCCTCAGATCAGGCCACGGGCAAGGCTTCGATGACGACGAAGGCCAGGGCATAGGGGTATTCGTCGCTCAGCGTCAGGTGAATGCGCGGCTCATGGCCCGGCGGGGTCAGCCGCTGCAGGTGCTCGGCCGCATGACCGGTCAGGGCCAGCGTCGGCTGGCCGGACTTCAGGTTCACCACCCCCATG
>JAEYQX010000099.1 GCA_023409795.1 Pseudomonadota bacterium | reverse complement strand
TCCCGGCGAAGGCCGGGATCCAGATCACAGGGCGGCGGTATCAGCCCTTGGCCCTCAGGCGCCCCCTGCACGGCGCGTCACGCCCTCTGGGTCCCGGCCTTCGCCGGGACGAGCGGATAGAGGCTTTGTCACCCACGCACCGACCGTAACAATCCGTGATCGCCATACCCCTATTCGTAACAGCAACTGTTCCTTATATCTCTCATCAACAAGGCAGCCCATGCTGCCAACCAGAACAGAGCGGGAGATTCCCACATGATCGATGTCCGTCCTTTCAATACCCTCGGTGGTGCCAACCACGGCTGGCTGAATGCGAAGCACCACTTCTCGTTCGCCAGCTATTACGATCCCAATCGTATGGGCTGGGGCCGTCTGCGCGTCTGGAATGATGACGAGATCGCGGCCAAGTCGGGCTTTCCGCCCCACCCGCACGCCGACATGGAAATCATCACCTATGTCCGCACGGGGGCCATCACCCACCAGGACTCCATGGGCAACCAGGGCCGCACCGCCGCAGGCGATGTGCAGGTCATGAGCGCCGGTACCGGGGTGCGTCACGCCGAGTACAATATGGAGAACGAGCTCACGACGCTGTTCCAGATCTGGATCGAGACGGACCGTCCGGGTGCCGAGCCGTCGTGGGGCCAGCGCGAGTTTCCTAAGGCCGACCGCTCGGGCAAGTTCACCGTGGTGGCTTCGGGCGATGCCAATGACGGCTCGCTGAACATCAATGCCGACGCCAGGGTTCTGGCCGCCACGCTGAAGGCCGGCGAAAGCCTGACCTATGACCTGAAGTCCGGTCGCCGCGCCTATCTGGTTCCGGCTGTCGGTCAGGTCGACGTCAATGGTACCACGCTCAATGCCCGCGACGGTGCCGGCATCATCGACGAGCCGACCCTGACGATCACGGCCAGCGAAGACGCCGAACTGGTCATGGTCGACAGCCTGTAAGCGGCTCCCCCATCGGGAAAGGGCACCCCCCGGGTGCCCTTTTTCGTGCGCGGTGTGTTGCGGCCTCGCCTGACAAGCCGTCTGGATCAGGGCATAAGGACCGGATGAAGAAGATCGTCCCTGCCCTGGCCCTTCTGGGCACCGCCCTCATGCTTCAAGGCTGCGTGGTCGGCGCGGCCGTTGGCGCGGGCGCAGCCGTGGTCGGCACCACCGCCAAGGTGACCGGTGCCGTTGTGGGTGCCGGCCTTGATGCCGTCACCACCTCTGACGAGGAAACCAAGGCCAGGCGCGAGCGTGAACAGCGCGAATGGGAACGCGACCAGCGCCGCTGCGAGGAACGCCAGCGCCAGGGCAAGAGCTGCTGATTAGCGGGCCTGTCCGATTACTCCGCCCGCCTGACGTTCCACACCACCAGCGCCGCCAGAGCCCCCGCCCCGATACCGGCCAGCAGCCCCGACAGGGCCTGCCCCTGTCCCGCGTCCAGCGTCAGCATGGCCCCCGCCAGAACGCCTGCCACCACGACAATCAGCATCGACAGATGGACAAAGCGTGACACCGCACGACGGCGCGCAATGCGCTCCATCACCACCAGATCGAACGACAGGTCCGGCTGTCTCGGGTGCTGGGCGGCAAACAGGGCTTGCAGCTTCTGTTCCGGCGTCATGACGGGTCTCCAAACACTTTCAGCACGCGCTCGCGCCCCCGCGTAATGTGGGACTTTACCGTACCCGGCGGCATGGACAAAGCCTCGGCGATCTCTGCATGGGTCCAGCCCTCGCCCAGCGACAGGGCCACACAGGCGCGGCAGTCCAGGGCAAGGGATGCCATCGCCTGCTCCAGCGCCAGCCGCTCGTCCGGCGTCACCCCCTCCGGCAAGGACAGGGATTGCAGCCAGTCATGGTCGCGGCGCGCACGGCGCTGGTTCGCACGGATATGGTCCTGCGCCCGCCGCCACGCCATGCCCATCAGCCACGACCGGAAACGGGCCGGATCGCGCACGGCATAAAGCCCCTGCCACGCATGGACGAACACGTCCTGCGCCACGTCGTCGGCATCGGCCCATCCCCCGCCCAGCATCCGGCGCAGGAAGCCGCGCACCATGCCCTGATGCGCGGACATCAAGCGCCCATAGGCGGCATCAGACCCGGCCCGGGCCTCGGCCAGCCAACGCATTTCCTGCGGTGTCATCGTCCGCGCGCCCCCTCGCCGCCTCCTATTTCTTGAAGGTCAGGGCCAGCGCCATGATCAGCGCCCAGATGAAGACCGCCCCCATGGTGAAGGCGACGATGGCATAGCCGGTGATCGTCCCGCCCGTCGAAAACGAAGCCCAGCCAAAACCGGCGGTGAACACGCCGAACAGCCCCACCAGCGACCAGTAGTGCATCGGCCCCTGCGACGTACGGGCCGGCCTGTCCTCATATCTGGCCGGCGCGTTCACGCCGGCCTCGGACAGGGAGAAACCTTGCGACAGCGCCGTCAGCACCTGTTCCGGCGGAGATTCGCCCCGCTCTGCATAGACCTTGAGCACATCCAGCATGGCGCGGTGCTGGCGGTATTTCAGGAACGAACTGAAGGCTGCATAGGCGATACCCAGCAGCGGCACCGAGAAAACCAGAACCCAGAAAACCCATCCCATGGCGGCAATCCTTCCAAATGGCGAAAACCTTGTTTCGCCAGTTAGTCGTCACCGCAAGGGCATCTGGATGCAGGCCTAGCGCACGCCGATGTATTTATGCGTCTGGATGCTGAGCCGCCATTGCGGATGTTTCAGGCAGTATTCCATGGCTGCCCGGGTATTGGCGGCCTGATCCGGCCCGTCCATCGGCTGCAGCCAGAAACGCTCGAAATCCATGTGTTCGAACCGTTCGGGCATGGCCTTTTCCTGCGGATACACCAGTTTCAGCTCTTGGCCCGAGGTCTGGACGACTTCGGCGTCGGCCTTGGGGCTGATGCAGATCCAGTCGATACCTTCGGGGGCTTTGATCGTGCCATTGCTCTCGATGGCGATCTCGAAACCGCGCGCGTGCAGGGCTTCGATCAGCGGCGCATCCAGTTGCAGCAAAGGCTCCCCGCCCGTGCAGACGACCAGCTTGGGATCGCCCTCACGGCCCGTCCAGAAGCTGTTGACGTGGTCGGCCAGCAGGTCGGCGGTTTTGAACTTGCCGCCGCCGTCGCCGTTGGTGCCGACGAAATCGGTATCGCAGAAGGTACAGACGGCGCTGTCGCGGTCACGCTCCAGCCCGCTCCACAGGTTGCAGCCGGCAAAGCGCAGGAACACCGAGACACGACCCGCCTGCCCTGCCTCGCCCTGGACCGTCAGGAAGGTCTCCTTGACCGAATAGGTCATCAGCCTTCCTTCCACTGGCGGTATCCCGCCTCGCGCAGCTCGCATGCTGCGCAGGTGCCGCAGCCATAGCCCCAGTCGTGGCGATGCTCGCGGTCCCCCGCATAGCAGGTGTGCGACGTCTCGATGATGGCATCGACCAGCTGCTGGCCGCCGATCTTGTGGGCCAACTCCCAGGTCTGGGCCTTGGTCAGATACATCAGCGGCGTCTCGATCGGCACGGGACGGTCCAGGCCCAGCGTCAGGGCCTGCGACATGGCGTCGATCGTGGCCTGGCGGCAGTCGGGATAGCCTGAATAGTCCGTCTCGCACACGCCGGTGACCAGCACCTCCAGCCCGCGCCGGTCCGACAGGGCCGCCGCCGCCGTCAGGAAGATCAGGTTGCGTCCCGGCACAAAGGTGGCCGGCAGACCGCGCGCGTCCATTTCGATGGCGCGTTCGCTGGTCAGGCTGCTCTCGGCGATGCGGCCATAGCCGGTCAGGTCCACCACATGGTCATCGCCCAGACGGTCGGCATATTGCGGCAAAACCTGCTTCATCGCCTCACGCACGGCCAGCCGCGCTTCCATCTCGACCACATGGCGCTGGCCATAGTCGAAGCCGATGGTCTCGACGCGCGCGAACTTCTGCAGGGCCCAGGCCAGGCAGGTGGCGCTGTCCTGGCCACCGGAGAACAGGACGAGGGCAGAGGTGGCGGAGCCTTGCAAGATGGTGCTCATGACAAACCTGCGGTCGGCCGCTGGCCGCGCGCATGGAAAAGAAGGACAGGGGGTCTGTAGTTAACCCGCCTATACGCCAGTCGCGCCCCCGGCGCAAAACCGGCTGAAATCGGGCCGGGTCCATTTGTGGCCCAGCTTAACACTTTCGCAAATCGTCAACGGCAATTGTAAACCAGAAACCTGGAGTGCCGGCCTGATGCCGACGATCGAAGTGCTGACCGAGCGCGTTGAGCCGGTGACCGCCAATACCATGGTGAGCGCCGTCTTTGCGCGCTTCCAGCGAGAGCCGGACACCCTGGTCCTGCCGGTCGTCGACGGCAATCGCCCGCTGGGCCTGGTCGACCGCAGCGACTTCCTGATGAAACTGGCCGGCCCGCTTGGCCACAGCCTCTACGGCTCACGCGAAGTGGTCCACATCATGGATCCCGAACCGGCGGTCGTGGAATACAATGTCCGCATCGAGGCCTTTTCCGACGTCATCCTGAAAAGCCGCGCAGGTGCCCTGATGCGCGGCTTCATCGTCACCCGCAATGGTGACTATCGCGGCATCGGCACTGCCGTCTCGCTTCTGCGTGCGGTCAATGACGTCCAGCGCGACGAGGTCCAGGCCCTGACCCGGCAGGTCGCCGACCTGAGCGCCGGCCATCGTCAGGTCGAGGCTGCGGCCCGTGCCAACAGCCAATACCTGGGCCTGCTGAACCGCGAGCTGCGCACGCCGATGAACGGAGTCCTGGCCGTGGCCGACCTGTTGCTGCGCCAGCCGCTGAACGATGCGGCCCACGCCTATGTCCAGACCATCATAGATTCCTCCGAGAGCCTGCTGGCCACCCTTCAGGACAGCCTGGACCTGGCCCGCGCCGAAGCCGGCGAGCTGGCCCTGAACCCCGAGGCAGTCTCGCTGCAGCAGATGATGGACGAGGTCCAGGGCCAATGGGCCCCGCGCGCCCTGGAAGACGGCGTGTCACTGATCGTCAGCTATGACGGCAACCCGGAACTGGCCGCCCTGACCGACGCCGCGCGGCTCAAGCAGGTGTTCAACAGCCTGATCGGCCAGTCGCTGAAATATGCCCGCAGCGGCATGGTCGAGGTCAGCCTCAAGGCCCGCGAGGCCAAGGGCGAGCTGAGCCTGCAGGCGCGCATCCGCGACGATGGCCCCGGCATCCCGGCCGACCACCTCAACGGCCTGTTCAACGAAGGCTCGACCACCCAGCCCGGCACCCTGGGCCTGGCCATCAGCCGCCACATCATCAGCCAGATGAACGGCCGCATCTGGGCCGAGAACAATCCCGGCAGCGGGTCCACCCTCGCCTTTGACCTGGCCGCCCCGCGCGCCGAGCTGGAACCGGCCGAGGAAACCAATGTCTCCAGCCTGGACGACCTGGAGCTCCAGGCGCGGCCCCACGTCCTGATCGCCGACGACAATGCCACCAACCGCGTGGGGGCCCAGGCCCTGTGCGAGATGTTCGGCTGCACATCCGAGACGGTCGAGGATGGCCAGGATGCCCTGGAAGCGGTCCAGAACCGCCCCTTCGACCTGATCCTGATGGACATCAAGATGCCGCGCCTGGACGGGGTACAGGCCACCCGCGCCATCCGCGCCCTGTCCGGGCCCGCCAGCGCCATTCCCATCATCGCCCTGACCGCCAATGCCGATCCGGACGACGCCCAGCACTATGTCGATGTCGGCATGGCCTCGGTCGTCGAGAAGCCGATCAAGCCCGAGCGCCTGCGCATGGCCATGAACGCCGCCCTCAGCGCCGGCGTCGAGGCTGATGCCCAGGCCGACAACCGGGCCCGCCTGCACGGCTAAGGCCTCTTCCAGGGTCAAAACCCTGTGCCGGGCTATGGACAGGCCGGAGTCTGCCCGCCACCAAGCGTGCATCGGGTCCAGGCGATCCCGATCTGACTTTTTCCGGCGAGGTAACTGATGTCCGCGAACTTCCTGTCCGAAATCCTGCCGCAGCTGGCGTCAGGGGCGGCCCATACCCTGGCCCTGGGCTTCAGCTTCGACGGCGACGACGATGACGGCCTGCGGCTGCGCCTGCCCTATCGCGATGACCTGATCGGGGACCCGGGCACGGGGGTCCTAGCCGGCGGCCTGGTGACGACCCTGCTGGACCATGTCGGCGGCCTGGCCGTGTGGAAGGCGCTGGGCACCTATCAGCCGATCGCCACCCTGGACCTGCGGGTGGACTATATGCGCGCGGCCAGGCCCGGTCGCGACCTGCTGGCCCAGGCCTATTGCTACAAGCTGACCAGCAACATCGCCTTCGTGCGCGCCTTTGCCTTCGAGGACGACGCCGCCGACCCGGTCGCCGCATCCCAGGCCACCTATATCATTACCGCAGATGCCGGACGCCGCGCGCCGGGCAGCAGCAGCCCCCGGGCCAGCGCCTCGCCCCAACACGCGCCCCAGACCTATGGCACCGGCGACGGCCCGCTGCAGGCCATCCCCTATGCCAACTTCCTGGGCCTGAAGACCCAGAGCAATGGCGATGAGCTGACCGTCATCATGCCCTATTCGGATCATCTGATCGGCAATCCCATGCTGCCGGCCCTGCATGGCGGCACCACTGCGGCCCTGCTGGAGATGACCGCCGTGGCCCAGCTGGCGACCAGCTATCCCCGCCCCCGCCTGCCCCGTGTCATCAATGTCACGGCGGCCTATCTGCGCACGGGAAGGCCCGAAACCGTCTTCGCCCGCGCCCGCGTCAACAAGGCCGGTCGCCGGGTCGCCCAGGTGCTGGCCGAGGCCTGGCAGACGAACCGCGATCATCCAATTGCAACCCTGACCGCGCATTTCCTGCTGGACGAAGCAACCGACACAACTTGACCGGGTTTCGTTAACCATAAAAAGTGCGAAATAAGGTAAAAAATCTACTACCAAAAAGTCTTAACCCGTATTAAGACTTCCCTGCATTTTATTAATGAGGGGTTAACCAATGGAACGTGCTGACGTCATCGCCAGTGTCGCTGCTGATCTCCACGCCACGGAAAAGGCCGTGGATGAGGCCATCGTCCGCGCCACCGCCCTTGTGCAATCCATGATCGGCGGCCGCGCCGCCCTGGCGATCTCGCCGGTCGCCGCCAGCGGCTCGCAGACCAAGGCCATGGAAACCATCGCCGCCCTGGCCCAGGCCCGCGAAGCCATCGTCGCCGCCCACGCCGAAATGCAAAAGGACCACCGCCGCATGGGCTGGGGCACCTATAACGTCGGCCCCGTCAACAAGCCCGAGGAATGGGATGATCGCCCCATGACGCGTCAGGGAGACCACCTGCGCGTGGCATGAATTTTCCGTTAGACTCGCTTTTGGGAGCCCTCGGGCCAGAAAAGTGCGTTACTATTGCCCCCACGATGATCGTCGTGGGGGCGCTTTCATGTTTGAGACTTGGCCTGCCCTGATAGGCGCAGCCTTCGTCGCGCTAGTGGCAGCTTTTGCGCTGTTGAAAGGCGGTGCACCTGAACGGATCGGCGGCAGCGCGTTCCTGTTGGGTTGGCTAGCCTCTCTTATCGTTCAGACCAGAATGGACTTCGCTGGCGTCCAGTGGCTGATGTTTGCTCTCGACGTTACCATGCTAGTTATCTTTGGCAGCATGGTCTGGAAGGCCCCACGATCCTGGCCCGTCTGGGCATGTGCCCTCCAACTTCTGGCCGTTACCAGCCATGTAATGGTAATGCTGCATCTCAAGCCAACTATATCGGCCTTCTATACCGTCGTTAATTTGACCGGATATGGGATAATGCTCTCGATTGCTATCGGCACTTTCTGGGCATGGCAGGAACGTAAAGTCGCGGAAATGAGCGACTTCGAAAGCGATCGGATTATTAGGTAGATATTCCTAAACAGGTTCCCTAGGCTAGGCATCTCCACACGGATGCCCGCCTTGCCCCTGTCTCATGACCATCTCTGGAAGGCCCTTGATGCGCTGGCGGCGCGCGAGGGGTTGTCGCCGTCGGGGCTGGCGCGGCTGGCAGGGCTGGATCCGACCAGTTTCAATCCGTCCAAGCGGTTCGGGCCCGGCACGCCGCCGCGGCCCCGCTGGCCCTCGACCGAGAGCCTGAACCGGGTCCTGTCGGCGACGGGCCTGTCGCTGCAGGCCTTTGCCAACCTGGCCGAGGGCCGTCCGGCGACGGACGCCGACACCATTCCCCTGCTGGGCCTGGCCCAGGCGGGCACGGACGGCTTCTTCGACGAGGCAGGCCTGCCAGTGGCCGAGGGCTGGGACCAGACCACCCTGCCCCGCCCGTCCGACACCCTGCTGAGCCTGCAGATCACCGGCGATTCCATGACGCCCCTCTATCGTGAGGGTGACCGCATCATCGTCGACCTGGCCGCCACTGATGTGCGCAAGGGTGACCGCGTCGTCGTGCGCACCGCCCAGGGCGAGACCCTGGCCAAGGAGATCGCGGCCCTGTCCTCTACCGAGGTGACCCTGGCCTCGATCAACCCGGACTATCCGCCCCGCACCCTGCCCCGGGCCGAGGTCCAGTGGATGGCCCGCATCCTGTGGGTCAGCCAGTAAAAAAGGCCGCCGTTTCCGGCGACCTTCTTCAATCCTGAGTTATGGCGTGGCCTCAGTTCGGAGCCACGTAGTGGGCGCTGACCCAACCGCCGCCGGCGATCTGGACCCATTCCCCCTGCGAGCCGATGGCCGTAAAGGGCTGGCCTGCCGACAGGCTGCCGGTCTGGCGATAATTGGTGCCCGGGCCGGTGCGGATTCTCAGGTTGGCGGTGGCGCGATAGTCACCGGCGGGCGCATCGGCGATGGCGCGGGTCCGCTGCTGGTTACAGCCGATGTAGGAACCGGCCGCAGCACCGGCACCGGCCCCGACCACGGCCCCGAGGGCGCGCTCGTTCTTGGAAATCTGGCTGCCGGCCAGGCCACCCAGCACGGCACCGATGGCGGCACCGGCTCGCTGGCGGCCACCGGGGGCGTCACAGTTGGTAATGCCATTGGCCTGGGGCATGGCGGCGGCGCTCATCGGCACGGCGGATGCGCCCATGCTGGTCACCAGGGCGGCGGCAGCCAGACCGGCCATATAGATCTTGGACATTGCTCTCTCCTGTCATCGAGATGTCGGATCAGACAATGCGCGGCCCAGCCTGAAGGCTCCCCAAGCCTGATTGTCAGGATTGGTTCATCTTGACGGCCGCCACGAAAAAAGCCGCCCGGTTTCCCGGACGGCTTGTTCCTTCTGACGATGGCGGGCCGGGTCAGCCCCTGGCCATCTCGCCATTGGCCCCGGCCTCAAGCAGGGCAATCGTCTGCTCCAGGCCATAGATGGCCGCGAACGAGCCAAACCGCGGCCCCTGCGAGGCCCCCAGCAGGATCTCATACAGGGCCTGGAACCAGGCGCGCAGCGGCTCGAACTCGTGCGCCTTGCCCACGGCATAGACCTCGTTCTGGATCAGCTCGCCATCCGTGGTATCGGCCGGCAGGGCCTTCAGCCGTTCGGCCAGGTCCAGCAGCGCCGCCTTTTCCTTGTCGCTGGGCAGGCGATAGGTCTTCGAGGGCTTCACGAAGTCCTCGTAGTAGTTCAGCGCATAGCCCATCAGGCGATCCAGCATGGGCTCGCTCTCGGGCGTGGCGTCCGGCAGGTATTTGGCGAAATAGGCCCACAGCTGCGCCTTGGACGAGGCATTGGCCACGCCCACCAGGTTCAGCAGCAGGGCAAACGACACCGGGCTGGACACCTGCGGCGGGTTGCCGCCGTGGATGTGCCAGACGGCATTGTCCATCTGCTTGAGCGGTTCCTGGGTCTTGAACTGCTCGATGAAGGACAGATAGTCGTCCGTCGCGCGCGGGATGACGTTGAAGTGCAGACTCTTGGCCGACTTGGGCGACTGGAACATATACCAGGACAGGCTCTCGGGCGTGCCATAGCGCAGCCATTCGTCCATGGTCAGGCCATTGCCCTTGGACTTCGAGATCTTCTTGCCCTCGATGTCCAGGAACAGCTCGTAGTTGAAGCCTTCGGGCGGGGTGCCGCCCAGGGCACGACAGATCTTGCCGCTCTCGCGCACGCTTTCGATCAGGTCCTTGCCCGACATCTCATAGTCGACGTCCAGCGCGGTCCAGCGCATGGCCCAGTCCGGCTTCCACTGCAGCTTTACATGGCCGCCCGTGACCGGAACCTCGGTGCGACCACCGGCCGGGTCGTCAAAGACGATGGTGCCCCTTTCGACATTGCGCTCCAGCGTCGGCACCTGCAGCACATAGCCGGTGATCGGGCTGACCGGCAGGAAGGGCGAATAGGTGGCGCGGCGCTCCTCACCCAGGGTCGGCAGCATGATGCCCATGACCTTGTCGAACCGCTCAAGCAGGGTCAGCAGGGTCTCGTCGAAACGGCCGGACCGGTAGGTCTCGGTCGAGGACATGAAATCATAGTCGAAGCCGAAGCTGTCCAGGAAGGCGCGCAGGCGGGCGTTGTTGTGCGCGCCAAAGCTGTCATGGGTGCCGAAGGGGTCACGCACCTTCGTCAGCGGCAGGTTCAGGTCCTCGCGCAGCATTTCCGGGTTGGGAATGCCCTCGGGCACCTTGCGCAGGCCGTCCATGTCGTCGCTGAAGGCCACCAGCCGCGTCTGCCAGTGATCGCCGGTCAGGGCGCGGAAGGCATTGCGGACCATGGTGGTGCGGGCCACCTCGCCAAAGGTGCCCATGTGCGGCAGGCCCGACGGGCCATAGCCGGTTTCCAGGATCACCGGGCGGGCCAGGCCCTCGAAGGTGGCCAGAGCCTCGTCCGTCTTGCCCGCGTCGATCAGCAGCCTGGCCGCATTGCGGTCGGCATCCGACAGCCGTTTCTTGAGCACGTGGGCCAGCAGGTTGCGCGCTTGCTCAAACGGCCACGAACGGGCCTCACGGGACAGGGATTCAAGGTTCTGTAGCATCAGGCGGGTTTGACGCCTTGCGCTGCGGGGGTCAACGGCCACTTGGGCCTGGCGCGGCGGATTATGCCGCCCTATCGCGCTTTCAGCACATTGCGGATCGCCAGGCTGGACTGGATGCGCGACACGCCGGGCAGGCGCGACAGCACATCCTTGTGCAACACCTCATAGGCGGCCATGCCGGGGGCCACCGCCCGCACGATATAGTCCGCCGCCCCGGCCATCAGGTAGCAGTCGCGGATTTCGGAATAGTGGCGCACCGCCTCCTCGAACTTGCGCATCTGCTCATCCGTCTGTTTTTCCAGGGTGATCTGGACGAAGGCGACGATCCCCTCCTCCTCGTCCGCGCCCAGGATGGCGGTATAGCCCCGGATCACGCCGCGCGCCTCCAGCTGGCGCACCCGCCGCAGGCAGGCCGAGGCCGACAGCCCCACCTGCTCGGCCAGGTCGGCATTGCTGATGCGCCCGTCCGTGCGCAGTTTCTGGACGATCCGGCGATCCACTTCATCCAGCAGCATCACAATATCCTGTCGCACGGGTGGCAGATAATTGCGGAACATTTAGCATCACCGCACATTCATTCGCAATCAGACAGGAATGGCCTGATTTTTACGCGTAGCTTGCCGCTAAGGGAGGCCCGCATCGGGCCTCATAGCGCGAGCGTATGAGATGCGTGTTCTGGTCCTTGGCGCAGGTGTCATCGGCACCACCACGGCCTGGTATCTGAACCAGGCGGGCCACCAGGTGACGGTCGTGGACCGTCTGTCGGGTCCGGCCCTGGAAACCAGCTATGCCAATGCGGGCCAGGTCTCGCCCGGCTACTCGGCCCCCTGGGCGGCACCCAACATCCCGACCAAGGCGATCAAATGGCTGCTGATGAACCATCCGCCGCTGATCCTGCACGCACGCCCGGACATGGCGATGATCCGCTGGACCCTGCAGATGCTGCGCAACTGCACCCCGGCCCGCTATGCGGTGAACAAGGGCCGCATGGTGCGCCTGGCCGAATATGCCCGCGACGAGCTGGACCTGCTGCGCCAGAAGACCTGCATCCAGTATGATGGCCGCCAGCAGGGCACGCTGCAGCTGTTCCGCACCGAAAAGCAGCTTAAGGACGCCCACAAGGACGTCGAGGTGCTGAAATCCGAGGGCGTGGCCTTTGAGCTGCTGGACCCCGGGGGCTGCCGCCGGGCCGAGCCGGGCCTGGCCCATTCGGACGTGCCCTATGTCGGGGCCCTGCGCCTGCCCGGCGACGAGACCGGCGACTGC
>JAEYQX010000044.1 GCA_023409795.1 Pseudomonadota bacterium | reverse complement strand
GAAGTCGTCTCGGCCGACACCTTCGTGCGCCCGATCTACGCCGGCAACGCGCTGGAGACCATCCAGACCTCGGACGCCAAGAAGGTGATCACCGTGCGTCCGACCGCCTTCACCGCCGCTGGCGAAGGTGGCTCGGCCCCCGTCGAAACCGTCGCCGCCGCCGAAGGGGCCAAGATCGCCTTCGTTTCGGAAGAAATGGTCAAGTCGGACCGTCCGGAACTGGGCGCTGCCAAGATCGTCGTCTCGGGCGGTCGCGCCCTGGGTTCGGCCGAAGAGTTCGCCGCTGTCATCGAACCGCTGGCCGACAAGCTGGGTGCCGCCGTCGGCGCCTCGCGCGCCGCTGTCGATGCCGGCTATGCCCCGAACGACTATCAGGTCGGCCAGACCGGCAAGGTCGTCGCACCGCAGGTCTATATCGCCATCGGTATCTCGGGTGCGATCCAGCACCTGGCCGGCATGAAGGACTCCAAGATCATCGTCGCCATCAACAAGGATGCCGACGCCCCGATCTTCCAGGTGGCCGACTATGGCATCGTGGGCGACTACAAGACGGTCGTTCCGGAACTGATGACCGCCCTGGGCTAAGCCCCAGGCCTTCAGGCTTGAAGACGCCCCGACGGGTAGCCGTCGGGGCGTTTTCTAATTCTGGTTCCCCGCCAGCCGCTGGCCTTGCCAATATCGGCACCACGGGCAAAGAGGGGGCATGACCGCCCGCCTTGCCATCAAGCTGACCCCGCGCGCCAATGCCGACCGGATCGACGGCTGGGACGTGGATCCCGACGGGCGGCCGGTGCTGAAGGTGCGAGTACGGGCCCAGCCGGTGGAGGGCGAGGCCAATGCCGCCCTGGTCGCCTTCCTGGCCAAGGCGCTCGGCGTGCCCAGGCGCGCGGTCAGCCTGGCACGTGGCGGCCAGTCGCGCCTGAAGATGATCGAGATTGCCGACCTGGAGGACGACGAGGTGCGCCAGCGCCTGTCGCAGGCCTGAGGTCATCTTCGCGGGATTTAGAGCTTTACCGCGCAGCACTCTGACGATTTTATGGGTCCCATTGTTTGCCCGCCCATGCGGGTGCGAGGGGGATCTCGCCCATGTTGCTTAATCGTCTGCGGGGCCCAAGCCTCGCTGTTCTTACCTGCGCGCTCGGGGCCCTGGCCCTGTCCGCCTGTGCCTCGACCGGCCCGGCTTCGTCGTCCGACAGCGCGGCCACGGCTTCCAGCGACCGGACCATGGCACCAGGCCTGGATGGCTGGGCCAACCAGGACCCCTATCCGTCGACCTATCGCGGCCTGCCGCGCCAGAACATGGCCCTGGTCGGGGCCACGGTCTTCACCGGGGCCGGCGAGAAGATCGACAATGGCGTGGTCGTGGTCACCGATGGCCGCATTGCCGCCGTCGGCGATGCCTCGACCCCCGTGCCGGGCGGCCACCAGGTGGTGGATGCGCGCGGTCGCTTTGTCACCCCGGGCATCATCGACATCCACTCGCACCTGGGCGTTTACCCGTCCCCGGGCGTCCAGGGCATGAGCGACGGTAACGAGGCGACCAACCCCAATACCGCACAGGTCTGGGCCGAGCACTCGGTGTGGCCCCAGGACCCGGGCTTCAATACCGCCCGCGCCGGTGGGGTGACCACGCTCCAGATCCTGCCGGGCTCGGCCAACCTGTTCGGTGGTCGCGGCGTCACCCTGCGCAACGTGCCCTCGGTCACCATGCAGGGGATGAAGTTCCCCGGAGCCCCCTATGGCCTGAAGATGGCCTGTGGCGAGAACCCCAGCCGTGTCTATGGCAGCCGTAACCAGTCCCCGGCCACCGGCATGGGCAATGTGGCCGGCTATCGCGCCGCCTTCATCGCCGCGCGCGATTACAAGGCCAAGTGGGACAAGTGGCGCGAGGACGGCAAGGGCACGCCCCCGACCCGTAACCTGCAGATGGAGACCCTGGCCGGCGTGCTGGATGGCTCGATCATGATCCAGAACCACTGCTATCGCGCCGACGAGATGGCGGTCATGCTCGATATCGCCAACGAGTTTGGCTACAGGATCAAGACCTTCCACCACGCGGTTGAGGCCTACAAGATCGCGCCGCGCCTGGCCCGCGAGGAGGTGTGCGCGGCCATGTGGACCGGCTGGTGGGGCTTCAAGATGGAGGCCCTGGATGGCATCGAGGAGAACGCGGCCCTGACCGACGCGCCCGAGGGCTCGTGCGCCGTGATCCACTCGGATGACGAATACCTGACCCAGCGCCTGAACCAGGAGGCGGCGGCGGCGCTGTCGGCCGGTCGTCGCGCCGGGATGGATATCTCCGAGGCCCAGGCCATCTCCTGGATCACGCTGAACGCCGCCAAGGCCATCGGCATCGAGCGGGAAACCGGCTCGCTGGAGGTCGGCAAGCGCGCCGACGTGGTGATCTGGAGCGCCATCCCCTTCTCGGTCTATGCCCGCGCCGATCAGGTCTTCATCGACGGTGGCCTGGCCTTTGACCGCACCAACCCGGCCTACCAACCCGTATCCGATTTCGAACTGGGCCAGCCTGGCTATGGCCAGGCTGCGGCTGGCAACGCCCAGGGAGCTCGCTGAACCATGCGCATCAAGTCACTTCTTGCGGGCGCTGTTGCCGCCCTGGCCCTGAGCGGTCCGGCCCTGGCCCAGGACATTGCCATTACCAATGGCCGCATCCTGACCGGGACCTCGGTCATCGAGAACGGCACGGTGGTGATCCGTGGCGGCAAGGTGGTTTCGGTCGGCACGGGCGCGGCCCCGGCTGGCCTGAAGGTCGTGGACGCGACGGGCAAGGTGGTCACGCCGGGCCTGGTGGCGGTCGATGCCGGCCTGGGCGGATCGGAAATCTCGTCGGTGACGGGCTCCAACGACCTGGGCAATGCGGCCAACAGCCTGACGGCAGCCTTTGACGTCTCCTACGGGCTGGACCCCTGGTCCTTTGCCCTGCCGGTGGCGCGCCTGGGCGGGATCACCCGCGCGGTGGTCATGCCGCGCCACGCCGGGTCGGGATCGGGCCATGCCCATGACGATTCCGACTTTGCCGGTGCCGGTCACGGCGGTTTCCAGACGCCGGGCCTGTTTGCCGGCCAGGCGGCGGTGATCAAGCTGAACAGCGGCACGGACATCCTGGTCAAGCCGCGCGTCGCCATGGTGGCGCCCTTTGGCGAGGCCGGGGCGCGGGTCGCCGGGGGCGCACGCGGGGCCGAGTTCGTCCTGTTCAAGGAAACCCTGGCCGAGGTTCGCCTTTATGCCCGCAACAAGGCCGCCTATGAGCGCGCGGGCCTGCGCGGCCTGTCGCTGTCGCGGGCGGACCTGGAGGCCCTGATCCCGGTTGCCAATGGCACCATGCCGCTGGTGGTCACGGTGCGCCGCGCCTCGGACATCCTGCAGGTCCTGCGCCTGGCCCAGGAGGAAGGCGTCAAGGTCATCCTGGACAGCGCCGAGGAGGGCTGGATGGTCGCTGACCAGATCGCCGCCGCCGGCGTGCCGGTCCTGGTCAACGCCCTGGCCAACCTGCCCGCGTCGCTGGAGATGCGCGGGGCGCGGATGCAGAACGCCGCCGCCCTGCACGCCGCCGGGGTCGTGATCGCGATCAAGGGATCGGACGGCACCGGCCGGATCCGCGAGATGCGCTACAACGCCGGCAACGCCGTGTCGCATGGCCTGCCGTTCGACGCCGCCCTGGCCGCCATCACCGTCAACCCGGCCCGCATCTTTGGCTTCGAGGGCCAGTTCGGCGAGCTGAAGGCCGGGGCTGCCGGCGACGTGGTGGTCTGGTCCGGCGATCCTCTGGAGCCGCTCAGCCAGCCCTCGGCCGTTGTGGTCGACGGGGTCGAGCAGCCGCTGCAGTCGCGCACCCTGATGCTGCGTGACCGCTATCGCACCGGTGGCGAGGGGGCCCTGCCCCCCGCCAATCCGCAGTAGGCGATCGCCACCGCCGGCCCTGAGACCCTCGCAAAAAAAACAGGGTCTCAAGAGTCTTGTCTGTCTAATCCGCCGCAAGGCCGCAAAGGACAGAGGTCAGCCTGCCACAGGGAATAACCCTGGCGGGCTGATTGCGGACCTGGCCACAGATGGCGAGTAAGAACAGGGGGTTGAAAGCCGACGACAGGATGGCTGAATGCCTGTTGCCATCGGTTTCGCCCCCACCCGACCCTCCCCCCGCAAGGGGGGAGGGCTTTTTTATGGGCCGGGACCGGCCTTTCGTGGGGGAGCGGGCTGGGTCATAAGGCCGTCATGCCCACGACCCTCTACATCGATGCCGATGCCTGTCCCGTGAAGGAGGAGGTGTTTCGCGTGGCCCGTCGCTATGGGCTGAAGGTCTTTGTCGTCTCCAACACCTGGATTAACATCCCGCGCGAGAGCCTGATCGAGCAGGTGGTGGTCGATGCCGGGCCCGACATTGCCGACGACTGGATCGCCGAGCGGGCCGGGGTGGGGGACGTGGTCATTACCCAGGACATTCCCCTGGCCGATCGCTGCCTGAAGGCCGGGGCCCAGGCGCTGAAATCCAATGGCACGGCCTTTACGCCCGACAGCATAGGCTCGGCCCTGGCCGGCCGGATGGTGGGCGAGCACCTGCGGTCGATGGGGGTGGCGACCAGCGGCCCGCCACCGTTCAGCCATGCCGACCGCTCCAGGTTCCTGCAGGCACTGGACACCGCCGTGGTTCGGGCCCGCAAGGCGGCGGCCCCATGAGCCGGATTCCCGAGGATGAACTGGAGTTCCGCTTCTTTCGCGCGGGCGGACCGGGCGGCCAGAACGTCAACAAGGTCTCGACCTCGGTGCAGATGCGCTTTGACGTCAAGAACTCGCCCAGCCTGACCGAGCCGGTCAAGCAAAGGCTGATGAAGCTGGCGGGCAGCCGCCTGACCCTGGACGGGGTGATCGTCATCACCGCCGTGCGGTTCCGCACCCAGGAGCGCAACCGCGCCGACGCCATCGCGCGCCTGGACGAGATGGTGGCCGAGGCCTCGATCAAGCCGGTCTACCGCGTGCCGACCCGCCCGACCAGGGCGTCCAAGGAGCGTCGGCTGAAGGCCAAGTCCAGCCGCTCGGCCATCAAGTCCGGGCGGGGCAGGGTCAGCTTCGACTGAGGCGGGCTCAGTCGGCGGCGGGGCGGAACAGCAGAAGGGCGATCTTGCCCTCGTCGTTGAAGCCGATCAGCCAGTCGGTCGCCTGGTTGGCAAAGACCACGCGGAACTTCTCGGCGGTGCCCTCGGTGCCCTTGGCCTGAGCCGTCTGCAGCGGGCCGAACTGGCGCAGCAGGGGCGTGATCTGCTCGGACTGCTCGCGGATCTTGGCGGCCAGGTCCGGCGTCATGGTCGAATAGTCGACGCGGTCATTGGTCAGGCCAATGATGGTCTGGCGCAGGGTCATAAGGGCCTTGCCGGTATTGGTCCGGGTGTTCAGCGGGGCTGTGGCCGCGGGGGTTGCGCTGCCGTCGGGACGCGTCGAGGCCGGGGGCGTGACCGCCGTCTGGCCGGACACCAGGCCCGATGCCAGGGCCGAGCCTGCGGGCAGGACCACCAGGGCCACGCTGGCTGCAATCATCAGGGTCTTCATCGCAAGGGCTCCTTCAAGCACGCCTGTTGTCAGCCGATGATTCCCGGCCAAAGCGTCAGGACCAAGGCACTGATCGAGGCGCAGACCGCCACCGTCACGGCGGCCACCAGCCAGGCCCGGGGCTCGGACTTCTGGATCACCACCGTCTGGGCCTGGGGCGGGTTCTGCACCAGCTGGGACAGGGCCTTCATCGTGGCGACGGCCTCTTCCAGGGTTTCCCTGACCTGGTTGGTGGGGCCCAGCTCGCGCCGGATCCAGCGCTCGACGATGGGCTTGGCCGCCTCCCACAGGTCGTGGTCGGGGTTCAGGCGACGGGCCACGCCCTCGACCGAGACCATGGTCTTTTGCAGCAGGACCAGCTCGGGCCGCATCCTCATGTCGAACAGGGCGGTGATCTCGAACAGCTGGCCCAGCAGGCGGCCCATGGAGACCTGGCTGGCGGCGCGCCCGATCACCGGCTCGCCCACGGCGCGCAGGGCCTGGGCAAAGGTATCGACCGAATGGTGCGGCGGCACATAGCCGGCCTCGAAGTGGACGCGCGAAATCCGGGCATAGTCGCGGCTGATGAAGCCCCACAGGATCTCGGCCAGGTAGCGCCGCTCGGCCGGCCCCAGCCGCCCGACGATGCCATAGTCGATGGCCACCACCTGGTCGGGGGCGTCGGCGAACAGGTTGCCCTCGTGCAGGTCGGCATGGAAGACGCCGTGGTCCAGGGCCTGGGTCAGGAAGCCGCGCACCACCTTGTCGGCCAGGGCGTCCTTGTCGAGACCGGGCAGGGTCTCCAGCGCCGGGTCGGTCATCGGCAGGCCATTGGCCCATTCCAGGGTCAGCACCCGCTTGCCCACCCCGTCCCAGATCACGGCGGGGACGGACATATAGCCGTCCTTGGCCATGACCTCGGCCAGCTCGGAGGCGGCGGCGGCCTCCAGCCTCATGTCCAGTTCCAGCGACAGGGCGCGGGCGATGATCTCGACAAAGGCCTGGGGCTCCAGCCGCCGGGCGGGCGGGACGAAGCGGTTGACCAGCCGGGCCCCCAGGCGCATGGCGTCCAGCCCCCGGGCCACGCGGCGCTCGACGCCGGGGCGCAGCACCTTGACCGCCACCTTGCGCCCATCGGCCAGCCAGGCGGCATGGGCCTGGGCCAGGGAGGCGGCCCCGACCGGCTCGCTCAGGTTGGTGAACAGGCTCTCGACCGGGCGACCCAGGGAGCGTTCGATCTCGGCCCGGGCCTCGGCCACGGGGAAGGGGGGCAGCTTGTCTTTCAGCCGGCCCAGGTCGCGGGCGAACTGGATGCCAAAGATGTCGGCACGGGTGGCCAGGACCTGGCCCAGCTTGATGGCCACGGGGCCCAGGTGCTCGAAGGCCATGCCCACGCGCTGGCCGGGGCGGCCGGCCCTGAGCCTTTTGCTGGCAAACATCTGCACCAGCCGCGCCAGGGGCCGCGACCAGACCGGCAGCAGGTGGGTCGCCTCACGCGGGATCAGGGCGTCATGGCGGGCCAGGACCCAGCCCCAGCCGACCAGGCGAAGGGCGGACCCCAGCGGATCGCGCACCTTTTCCGGACGGGGTGCGGGCGGGGGCGACTTGATCGACAGCCGGCTCAGATCGCCCACCCGTGGTGAATGGCCGCGATGCCGCCGGACAGGTTGGTGACGCTGACGCGGCTGAAGCCGGCGTCCTCGATCATGGTCTTGAAGGTCTGCTGGTCCGGGAAGCGGCGGATGCTCTCGACCAGGTACTGATAGGACTCGCGGTCCTTGGCCACCCACTCGCCGATGCGCGGGATGGCGTGGAAGGACCAGGCGTCATAGGCGGCGCGCAGGGCCCCGGTCGTCGGCCGCGAGAACTCCAGGCAGATGAAGCGGCCGCCCGGCTTCAGCGCGCGGCGCGCCTCACGCAGGGCAGTCGGGATGTCGGCGACATTGCGGATGCCAAAGCTGATCGAATAGGCATCCAGGCAGGCATCGGGAAGGGGCAGGTTCATGGCATCGCCAACGCTCCAGGCCATTTCGGGCTCCCCGCCCTTGGCCACCCCGTTCAGGATCATCTCGGCGTTGTAGTCCATGACGATGACGCGGGCGTCCTCGCCACCACGGCGTTCCTGGGCCGCGCGGGCCATCTTCGAATAGCGACGGGCCATGTCCCCGGTACCGCCGGCCATGTCCAGGATCACCTCGCCGGGGCGGGCGTTCAGCTTGGCCGCCGTGGCGTCCTTCCAGATGCGGTGCACGCCGGCACTCATCAGGTCGTTCATCAGGTCGTAGTTGGAGGCGACGGAGTCAAAGACGCCGCGCACCATGCGGACCTTTTCGCGGGCGTCCACGTCGCGGAAGCCAAAGGATGAGGTCTTGCCGGCGCTGGAACCGGGCGCGCTGGAGGCGGTGTCGGCGGGGCCGGGGGAGGGGGCGTCCTGCTGGGTCATGATGTGGGTTTAACGCCTGAGATGGCCTTCGTCATCCGGGGAAGCGTCCGGGCGGGCAGATCATGCGGCCCCGGCTTGTGATGGCGGGGGTGGCGCGCTAGGCCTTGGCAAAACAAGGAGACGCCATGACTGCCCTCGATGTCGCTGAAGTGCTCAAGGACCTGCCCGAATGGCGTCGCGCCGACGACAGCCGCCCGGCCATCGCCCGCACCCTACGTTTTGCCGATTTCAACGCCGCCTTCGGCTTCATGACCCGCGTGGCCCTGCGCGCCGACAGGGTCGATCACCATCCCGAGTGGTTCAACGTCTACAACCGCGTCGAGGTGGTGCTGACCACCCATGACGCGGGCGGGGTGACCCAGCGGGACCTGGACATGGCCCGCTTCATCGACACCATCGCCCAGGGCTTGGTCGAATGAGCGGGCCGGGGGGAAGGCTGGCGGGCAAGGCGGCCCTGATCACCGGCGGGGCCGGGGGCCTGGGCCAGGCCATGGCCTGGATGATGGTCCGCCAGGGGGCGAAGGTGGCGATCTCGGACCTTGACCTGGACGCCGCGCGGGCCCTGGCCGAGGCGATCAACGCCGGGCATCCGGGCACGGCCTTCGCCTATGAGCACGACGTCACGCGCGAGGATGACTGGGTCCGCGTGGTCGCCGCCGCCGCCCAGGACATGGGCAGCCTGTCGGTGCTGGTGAACAATGCCGGGATCGGCGGCCAGCTGGCCTGGGCCGAGAAGGACACGCTGGAGAACTGGCACCAGGTGCAGGCGATCAACCTCACCTCGGTCATGCTGGGCTGCAAGCACGCCCTGCCGCACCTGCGGGCCTCGGGCGCGGGCTCGATCGTCAATATCTCGTCGATCGCGGGCCTGGCCGCCGCGCCGGGCATGGGAGCCTATAATGCCACCAAGGCGGCGGTCTGGCTCTATACCAAGACGGTCGCGCTGGAATGCGCCAAGGCGGGCTGGAACGTGCGGGCCAACTCGGTCCACCCGGTCTTCATCAAGACCCCCATCCTTGACCCCTTCGTCGCCATGGCCGGCGGCGACGAGGACACCGCCCACCAGAACCTGGCCCGCAACATCCCCCTGAAGCGCATCGGCGAGCCCGACGACGTGGCCTATTGCGTGGTCTACCTGGCCTCGGACGAGAGCAAGTTCGTCACCGGGTCGGAGTTCAAGATCGATGGTGGCCTGACAGCGCAGTAGAACCTGCCCAGGTTGAGAGCATGTCAAAGCCCCGGCATTTGTGATTTCATCCTCGCGGCCCGAAGCATGGGGGCCGTGGGGAGGGTCCGATGTCGCAGTCCATTGAAAGCCTGATCGCGGCCCAGCGGGCGGCCCTGGCCCGGCAACCACGTCGCCCTCTGGCCGACCGGCGCGAGGACCTGCGCAGGCTGCAGGCCCTGGTCTCGGAGGACCTCGACGCCTGGACCGCCGCCGTCAGCGCCGACTTTGGCAACCGCTCGCCGGTCGAGACCCAGCTGCTGGAGCTGTCAGGCGTGGCCCGGGCGGCCCGCCAGGCGCGGCGCGAGCTGTCGCACTGGATGGCTCCGCGTCCCGTCCCGACCCCGCTGCTGGCCGCGCCGGGCCGCTCAAAGATCCGCTATGAGCCCAAGGGCGTGGTGGGGATCGTCTCGCCGTGGAACTATCCGGTCCAGCTGGCCCTGGTCCCCCTGGCGGCGGCCCTGGCGGCAGGGTGCCGGGTCCTGATCAAGCCGTCCGAGCTGACCCCGCGCACCAATGCCCTGATGGCCGAGCGCCTGGCCCGCCATTTCCCCGAGGACCAGGTGGCCGTCGTCCAGGGCGGGCCCGAGGTGGCGGCCGCCTTTACCGACCAGGCCTTCGACCACATCCTCTTTACCGGCTCGACCCAGGTCGGCCGCAAGGTGGCCCAGGCGGCCGCCGAAAAGCTCATCCCCCTGACACTGGAACTGGGGGGCAAGTCCCCGGTCATCGTCGATCCCGACTATGGGGTGGACGACCTGGCCCATCCCCTGGCCTGGGGGCGGTTCACCAACGGGGGCCAGACCTGCGTCGCGCCCGACCATGTCCTGGCGGTTGGCGGGCCTGAGCGGGCCAGGGCCATCGCCGAGGCGGTGATCGCCCAGGCCGGGCGCTTCTATCCCGACCTGTCGTCCAACCCCGACTACACCTCCATCATCTCGCCGCGTCACTATGAGCGCCTGCTGGCCCTGGTCGAGGAAGCGCGCGCGGCGGGGGCCCAGGTGCTGCAACTGCCCCATGATGCCGGGCTGTCGCGCCAGACCCGCCGCTTCGCGCCCACGGTGGTGATCGATCCGCCGCCGGGCCTTGCCATGACCAGCGAGGAAATCTTTGGCCCCATCCTGCCGGTGATCAGCGTCCCGACGGTCCAGGCCGCCATCGACCATGTGCGCGGCCGCGACCACCCGCTGGCCCTCTATGTCTTCAGCCGCAGCCGCGCGGTGGTGGACCAGGTCCTTGACCAGACCCTGTCGGGCGGGGTGACGGTCAATGGCACCATGCTGCACCTGGCCAATGACAACCTGCCCTTCGGCGGGGTCGGGGCCAGTGGCTATGGTGCCTATCATGGCCAGCAGGGCTTCCTCGAGTTCAGCCACGCCCGCTCGGTCTTCGCCACCGGCCGCTGGCACTCCACCCGCCTCGCCGCCGCCCCCTTCGGCAAACGCGCCCACCAGATTGCCAAGATGGCCTTCAAGGCGTGAGGGGCAGCCCGACGCCGTCATCCTCCCCTGCGCAGGGGGGGAGGTAGCATGGCGCTGCAGCGACATGACGGAGGGGGCGGTGCAGGGACGCCCCCACCACCATGCTTTCGCATGGTCCTCCTC
>JAEYQX010000156.1 GCA_023409795.1 Pseudomonadota bacterium | reverse complement strand
TTCCCGCCATGCCGACCTGTTCGCCCAGCCGACCGGCCGCCAACCCGTCCGGGCCTGCCCGGACCAGGGCACGAAATATCGCCAGGCGACCAGGGTGGGCGAGGGCGGCAAGGCCTTCGATGGCGTTTGAGGTTTCCATAGTTCACGAATACACGAAATATTCGATCCGCGTAAGCCTCTGCTGGCTGTCCTGGAAGCGGGTCCGGACGATCTGCCAAGGGCCAGGTGGAATTTGGAGGCGCAAGGTCGTGAACGGATAATTTGTTCTGCGAAACAGGCCAATTCTGGCGAAAATGCGACGCGCGCCTGCGCTCAGGACCGCAAAACTATTCTGGCCAGAGCCGAAATTCTGTGACGATTTGACAAAAAAATTCTGACAGAATGCATTTTTCCTCTTGTCGATTTCGCAACTGCAATGAAACCTTCGCATATGCGTAATCACAGGGGGATACCGAAGTGTCGCATCTATCTAAAACGTGGAGGGGAGCGATTGCTCTAGCCTGTCTTGCCGGTGGCCTTGCCGTCGCAGGCGGGGCCCTCGCCAGCGTCGCCGCAGAGGCCGCGCAAACCATTGCTGAAGTCGCTGAAACAGCGTCGGAGCCTGCTCCGGCGCTGTTTTCGCATCAGGTTCCGCTGGAACTGGACGCCGCTGCCACATCCTGGCTGGGAACCTCGACGGCCCTGGTGCTGCTGATGACCCTGCCGGGCCTGGCCCTGTTCTATGGCGGCATGGTGCGCCGCAAAAACGTCATTGCCACCATTACCCAGTCGGTTGCCGCCTTTGCGGTGGTCACCCTGGTCTGGTTCGTGGCGGGCTACAGCATCGCCTTTGGCGTCAATCCGGATGAAGGGCTGAACCGCTTCGTCGGCAGCCTGGATGCCGTCTTCCTGAACGGCGTCTCCAAGGACACGGCCTACAGTGCCCTGCCGGGGATCCCGGAGTATCTGTGGCTGTCGTTCCAGCTGACCTTTGCCATCATCACCCCGGCCCTGATCACCGGTGCCTTTGCCGAGCGGATCAAGTACTCCGGGCTTCTGCTCTTCATCGGCCTGTGGTCGCTGATCGTCTATGCGCCGATTGCCCACTGGGTCTGGGGCGGCGGCTTCCTGGGCGCTGGCGGGGTGTTGGACTTCGCCGGTGGTGCGGTGGTCCACGTCAACTCGGGCGTGGCCGGCCTGGTCTGCGCCCTGTTCCTGGGCGCGCGCAAGGGCTACGGCGTCGAGCCGATCACGGCCCACAACCCGGTCCTGACCATGATTGGTGCCTCCCTGCTGCTGGTCGGCTGGATTGGCTTCAACGCCGGTTCGGCCGGTGCGGCTGATGGTCTGATGGGCGTGGCCCTGATCAACACCCTGCTGGCGGCCGCTGCCGGTTCGCTGAGTTGGAAGGTCATCGAGCGGATCGAGAAGCGCAAATATTCCCTGATCGGTGTCCTGTCGGGCATCGTGGCGGGCCTGGTTGCCATCACCCCGGCGGCAGGCTTCGTCGATCCCAAGGGCGCTGTCATCATCGGCCTGATCGCCGGTCCGGTCTGCTATGTCGCGTCGGTCTGGCTGAAGAAGCTGCTCAAGTATGACGACAGCCTGGATGCCTTTGGCCTGCACGGTGCCGGCGGTCTGGTCGGCGCACTGCTGACCGGCGTCTTTGCCTCGACGGCCATCAATGACCTGTCGGCCGATGCGACGGTCTGGGCCCAGTTCATGGGCCTGGTCTGGACCATTGTCTGGAGTGCCATCGGCACCCTGATCGTCCTGTTCATCTGCAAGTACACGACGGGTCTGCGCGTCAAGGAAGAGGTCGAGGACGATGGCCTCGATACCCACCTGCACGGCGAAGCGCTCGAAGCCTACTGACGCTCGCCTGAAGCCGCGCTGATCCAGCCGGTTTCACCAGGGCAAGGCCGGACGGTCTCCTCCCGACCGCTCCGGCCAGCCCGATCCCTGCCTGAGTAATCACTGCCCAGTTCCCCGAAAGCTTGTCGCTATCGGTTGCGTTCGCGTGCCTGAAAATCAGTTAAATCAAGGGGATATATCATGAAGAACCTGCTGTTGCGCGCCACCTCGAGCCTGGCGGTCCTGTCCGCCTGTGCCGTCATGGGCGCGCCCGCCCACGCCCAGGACGAGGCTCCGAGCGTGTCTTACAACGTGGCCGTGACCAATGACTATGTCTGGCGCGGCTTCAGCCAGTCGGACGAGAACGTAGCCTTCCAGGGCGGTATCGACTTCGCCGCTGGTAATTTCTACGCGGGGACCTGGGCCTCGACCGTCGATTTTGGCGACGACACCGATGCCGAATGGGACTTCTACGCAGGCGTCACCGGGACGGCCGGGGTCATCGACTGGGACGTGGCCGTCGCCTTCTACACCTACGTGAATGCACCATCGGGTTCCGACTACAACTTCGTCGAGTTCAAGGCGGTCGCCTCGCACACGATCGACAACCTGACCCTGGGCGCGGCGATCCACTATTCGCCGGACTTCTATGGGGCGGACGAGACGGCCACCTATGTCGAGGTCAACGGCGAATATGCCTTCAACGACCGGTTCAGCCTGTCGGGCGGCCTGGGTCGCCAGACCCTGGACGTGGGCGACGACTACAACAGCTGGAACCTGGGCCTGGGCGTCAACCTGACCGAGATCGTCTCGCTGGATGTGCGCTACTGGGACGCTTCGGTCGATGGGCCGCTCAGTGACGCGCGGCTGGCGGCAACCCTGGGTGTGGCCTTCTGACGCTGGCTGTGGGCGGGGAAGTTGCCCGCAGCTTCCCCAAGGTGATCTTGGCACCGGGCGCGACAGCGGCTAACCCTTCAACTCCAAACGTCTGAGGGATGACGCTCCATGGCCGACCTGGCTCAAATCACCGCAAAAATCCAAGAAGCCATCAACACCAACGGTGGCTTCGGCAAGACCATCAAGCTCGACCTGGGCGAGGCTGGCAAGATCTTCATCGACGGCATCAACAACACCGTCACCAACGACGACAATGCGGCTGACGCCACGGTCTCGCTGAAGATGGAAGACTTCCTGGCCCTGGCCGAGGGTCGCCTGGACCCGATGATGGCCTTCATGCAGGGCAAGCTGAAGGTGGCCGGCGACATGATGCTGGCCCAGAAGCTGGCTCCGCTGCTGAAGGGTCGTTGATCCTTGGCCGCCTAGGCCAGCAGATTTCGGGGCGCGCTCCTTCGGGGGCGCGCCCTTTTCATGTTCAGGCTGGCAACAGACCGGCCGCGCATATGGGGACAGGAAATGGATTTTCGTCATTCGGACCGGGCACTGGAGTGGCAGGCGCGGCTGACCCGCTTCATGGACGAGCGGGTGATCCCGCGTGAGGCCGAGCACTTTGCCGCCGTTCATGCCAACCCTGCGGTGCAGTCGCCGGTCATGGAGGTCCTCAAGGCCGAGGCGCGCGAGGCCGGGTTGTGGAACATGTTCCTGCCGGGCGAACACGGGGCGGGCCTGACCAACCTGGAATATGCGCCGCTGGCCGAGATCATGGGGCGTCACCTGTGGTCATCCGAGGTTTTCAACTGCAACGCCCCCGATACGGGCAACATGGAGGTGCTGCACCTCTATGGGAACGCCGCCCAGCAGGATCGCTGGCTCAAGCCCCTGATGGCGGGCGAAATCCGCTCGGCCTTCCTGATGACCGAGCCCGAGGTGGCCTCGTCCGACGCCACCAACATCCAGACCCGGATCGAGCGCGACGGGGACCACTATGTCATCAATGGGCGCAAGTGGTGGTCGACCAACATGGCCCATCCGAATGTCGCCATGACCATCGTCATGGGCAAGACGGACCCGGATGGACCGATCCACCAGCAACAGAGCCAGATTATCGTTCCGGTAAACACGCCCGGCTTCCGCGTCGAGCGGATGCTGTCCGTCTTTGGCTATGACGAGGCTCCGATCGGCCATGCCGAGGTGGTGTTGGACAATGTCAGGGTGCCGGCCGAGAACCTGATCGCCGGCGAGGGCAGGGGCTTTGAGATCGCCCAGGGCCGTCTGGGGCCAGGCCGCATCCATCACTGCATGCGGGTGATCGGGGCGGCAGAGCGCGCGCTTGAGCTGATGTGCCAGCGCCTGATGAGTCGCACCGCCTTCCGCAAGGCCATCGGCGAGCACTCCGTCTGGGAACAGCGCGTGGCCGAGGCCCGCACCAATATCGAGATGTGCCGCCTGCTGGTGCTGAAGGCCGCCTGGATGATGGACGAGGTGGGGGCCAAGGATGCCCGCTCTGAGATCGCCCAGATCAAGGTCGCAGCGCCCCGCATGGCACTGAAGGTCATTGATGATGCCATCCAGGCCTTTGGCGGAGCAGGGGTTTCCGGCGATACGCCACTGGCCGAACTGTATGCCACGGTGCGGACCCTGCGTATCGCTGATGGCCCGGACGAGGTGCACAACCGCACGATCGCGCGGCTGGAGTATGGGCGTCACGGCGGACGCGGCTGACACGGAACTGCTGCACCTTGGCAGCAGTTTCCTCTGCACAGGCCTGAGGGCGGATCGGGAGCTTTGGGTCCCTGTCTGTCCACGGGCGCAGAGGAATGCCAAGGATGAACTACCTCCACCGGGTGTCCGCCACGTGTCATCCCGAAATCGAGGCCTACCGACAGGTGCGGGCCGTACTGCCCCGCCTGGCCCGCGTACTGTCCGACGAGGATCTGGCGGCGCAGTCCCAGCCATCCTCCAGCCCCGGCAAATGGCACCTGGCCCATACCAGCTGGTTCTTCGAGGCCATGATCCTGTCGCGGCAGGACGGCTATCGACCCGTCGACGAGCGACTGAACCGGCTGTTCAACTCCTATTATGAGGGCCTGGGTGCCCGCGTGGATCGCGCCGAGCGGGGCCTGATGACCCGCCCTTCGCGAGAGGCGGTCATGGCCTATCGCGCCGAGATCGACCGGCGGATGGAGGCCCGGCTGGCCGAGGGGCTGGAGCCTGGCCAGGAAGCCTATCTGTTCGACCTGGCCCTGAACCATGAGCAGCAGCACCAGGAGCTGTTCCTGATGGATATCCTGCACCTGTTTTCCCGTTCGCCATTGCGGCCAGCGGCCTATGCCGCCGAACCGCGCTTTCATGACCGTGAGGCCCAGGCCGGTGGCTGGGTGAGGCTGGACGGCGGGCTGGTCGGGGTCGGGGCTGGCCAGGACGGCTTTGCCTTTGACATCGAGCGCCCCCGCCATCGCGAATGGCTGGAAGCCTACCAGCTGGCCGCGGGGCTGGTGACCAATGCCGAGTGGATCGCCTTCATCGATGACGGCGGATACCAGCGCCCGGAGCTGTGGCTCAGCGACGGCTGGAGCGAGGTGCAGCGCCAGGCCTGGTCAGCCCCGCTCTATTGGCAGCGCGAAGAGGACGGCTGGTACAGCTTCGGTCTGGCCGGCTACCACCCGGTTCAGCCGCAGGCCCCGGTGCGACACGTCAGCTATTACGAGGCCGACGCCTTTGCGCGCTGGAGCGGCAAGCGCCTGCCCACCGAGGCGGAATGGGAGGCGGCGGCCCAGGTCAGGGGCGAGGCCTTCAGCAATCTGGCCACCGAGGTCTGGCAGTGGACGGCCTCCGCCTATCGTCCCTATCCGGGCTTTGCCCCGACGCCCGGGACAGCCGGCGAGTACAACGGCAAGTTCATGGCCAACCAGATGGTGCTGCGTGGCGGGGCCTTTGCCACGCCAGGGGGCCACGCGCGGCCTTCCTATCGCAACTTCTATTATCCGCACGAGCGCTGGATGTTCTCGGGCGTGCGCTTGGCCTGCGACGTGGCCGAGGCGCATGGCGAAACCGATGGCTTTCGCGATGAGATGATCATGGGGCTGTCCCAGACGCCCAAGGCCGTGTCGCCCAAGTGGTTCTATGACGCCGAAGGCTCGCGCCTGTTCGAGGAGATCACGCGGCTCGCCGAATACTATCCGACCCGGCAGGAGGCCGCCCTTCTGCGCCGGGTAATGCCCCTGTGGGCTCCGCTGTTTGGTCCGGGTGCAAGCTTGCTGGAACTGGGATCGGGGGCCAGCGAGAAGACCCGGATCGTCCTGGATGCCGTGCCCGACCTGGCAGTCTATGCCCCGCTGGACATCAGCCCCTCAGCCCTGGACGACGCCGCGCTGCGCATTCGGGCTGACTATCCGAATCTGCGGGTCATGCCGGTAGTGGCCGATTTCGAGAACCTGCCAGATCTGCCGGATGACATAGGCGAGGGCCGCCGGATCGGCTTCTTCCCCGGCTCGACCATTGGCAACCTGTCCAGCGGCGAGGCGCTCTACCTGCTGCAGTCGGTCGGCCGGATGCTGGGCCCGGGCAGCCTGTTCATCCTGGGCGTTGACCTTATCAAGGCCGAAGATGTCCTGGTGCGGGCCTATGACGACGCCGCAGGCGTGACCGCTGCCTTCAACCGCAACCTGCTGGCCCGCGCCAACCGTGAGCTGGGCACGGACTTCGACCTGGACGGCTTTGACCATGAGGCGCGCTGGAACCCGACGCTGAGCCGGATGGAGATGCATCTGGTGGCCCGGCGCGCCATGACGGTTTCACTGGATGGCCATCGTTTCGAGTTTGCGCCGGGCGAGAGCCTGCACACCGAATCGTCGCGCAAGTTCGATGAGGTCGGGCTGCGCACCCTCGTGGATGGTGCAGGCTGGCACATGGAGGCGTTCGAGGTCAGCCCGGACCCGGCCGTGGCCCTGGCCCTGTTGTCGCGCTGAGGCCAGGCGCAAAAAAACGGCCAACCGAGGTTGGCCGTATCTTGCTCCGCCCGGCCGAGGCAATCAGCTCTGCTTGGGGGTTTCGTTTTTGTTGCGCGTGCCGTGCGAGGCTTCACCGCCTTTGCGGCCTGCCGTGGCAGCGAGGGAGCGATCCTGGGAGAAGCTGCGCTTCTCGCTGGGCACGCTGGCACCGCCCTTTCGGGCAATCTCGCGCTGACGTTCGGGATCCATGGAGGCGAATCCCCGTTTGGACACTCCTGAGACGCGGGTGGGCTGACCCTCGGCCATAAGATCACTCCTTATCATCACTGTGGCGCTTAGACCTGAACCCGGGATGGGCGATCCGGTTCCAGCACCCGCAGCTGACGCCATGATAAAAGAGATATTTCCAACCTTATGAAATCAGTGAGCATTTCGGCGCACGGCGTTATCTGTGCGCACTACGAATAGCGAGGTTAGGACGGACCACTGGCGGGACGGGCGATCGGGGCACCACGCATGGCCGTGTCCGAGACAAAGGGATTGCTGCGACGCTCGGCTCCAAAAGTGGAGTGAGGCCCGTGGCCACAGACGAAGGTCACGTCATCGCCCAGGGGCCAAAGCCTGGTCGTGATCGCGGTCAGCAGGGCATTATGGTCGCTCTGCGGGAAGTCGGTGCGTCCGATGGAGCCACGGAACAGGACATCGCCGACCTGGGCGAACTTCGCCGCCTCATTATAGAAGACGACGTGGCCCGGGGTGTGGCCCGGGCAGTGCACGACCTGCCAGCGGGTCTCGCCCAGCTCCAGCACTTCGCCGTCGGCCAGGAATCGCGTCGGGGTACAGCTGCGCGCCTCGGGCAGGCCATACTTCTGGCCCTGGACGGGAATCAGGTCGATCCAGAACTGGTCCGCCTCATGCGGGCCGATGATGTCGACACCGGACTTTTCCTGCATCTCGGCTGCAGCCCCGGCATGGTCGAGGTGACCGTGGGTGATCCAGATGGCCTCCAGCGTCAGGCCACGGCGTGAAATCTCGCCCAGAATGGCATCGACGGACCCGCCGGGGTCAATGACGGCGGCCTTTTTCGTCTGGGTGCACCAGACGGTGGTGCAGTTCTGCTGGAGCGGCGTGACGGGCGTGACGAAGACGCCGATGGGGGCAGGGGACTGGCTCATGACCGCTCAGATAGCCCTGCTTTCTTGTCAAAGAAACCCGCGCGCGTTGACGTTTGCGCCCCTTCTCGACATAAGGGCGGGCTTCAAGGTGCCGCTCCCAGCCGGGGCGGCCCTGTTGCTTTATCCACCGCGCGCCGTATGGCGTCGCCCCAGAGCGTCAGATACCCGACCATGCAAGTCGTCGAAAAGTCGAACGAAGGCCTCAGCCGCGTGATCGCGGTGACCATTCCCGTAGCCGAGCTGAACGAAAAGCTCGAAGCGCGCATCAAGGAAGTTGCGCCGCAGATGAAGCTGAAAGGCTTCCGCCCGGGTAAGGTGCCGGCTTCGTATGTCAAGAAGACCTTCGGCCGTGACTTCATGGGCGAGATCATCAATGCCTCGCTGAACGAAACCAGCCAGTCGGCCCTCGAAGAAGCCAAGATCCGTCCGGCCGCCCCGGCCGAGATGAAGCTGGTTTCGGACATGGACAAGGTCATCGCCGGTGAGGAAGACCTGTCCTACGAAATGTCGCTGGAAGTCATGCCGGAGTTCACCCCGGTCGACCCCTCGACCCTGAAGCTGGAACGCCCGACCTACGAAGCGTCGGATGCCGATCTGGAAGAAGCCCTGACGGAACTGGCCTCGCAGGCCAAGACCTATGAAGACAAGAAGGGCAAGACGCCCAAGGCCGCCGAAGGCGACCAGCTGACCATCGACTTCGTCGGCAAGCTGGACGGCGAGGTCTTCGAAGGCGGTTCGGCCGAAGACGCCGACCTGGTCATCGGTTCGGGCCGCTTCATCCCGGGCTTCGAAGAGCAGCTGAAGGGTGCCAAGATCGGCGAAGAAAAGACCATCGAGGTCACCTTCCCGGAAGACTACCAGGCCAAGAACCTGGCCGGTAAGCTGGCCACCTTCGACATCAAGGTTAAGGCCATCAAGTCTGAAGCCGAAGCCAAGATCGACGACGAGTTCGCCACCCGCATCGGCCTGGAGTCGCTGGACAAGCTGAAGGAACTGCTGAAGTCGAACCTCGACCAGCAGTACGCCGGTGCCGCCCGCTTCAAGCTGAAGCGCGCCCTGCTGGACGTCCTGGACGAAGCCCACAGCTTCGACCTGCCGCCGAAGATGGTGGAAGCCGAGTTCGACGGCATCTGGGCCCAAGTGTCGGCTGACAAGGACGCTGGCCGCCTGCCGGAAGAAGACGCCGCCAAGTCGGAAGAAGACCTGAAGGCCGAGTACAAGAAGATCGCCGAGCGCCGCGTGCGCCTGGGCCTGGTCCTGGCCGAGATCGGTCGCGCCAACGACGTCAACGTCACCGACCAGGAACTGACCAACGCCATCCTCAACGAGGCCCGTAATTACCCGGGCCAGGAAAAGATGGTCCTGGACTTCTATCGCCAGAACCCGAACGCCGCTGCCCAGCTGCGCGCGCCGATCTATGAAGAAAAGGTCGTCGACCTGATCGTCTCCAAGGCCAAGGTCAAGGACGTGGCCATCTCGAAGGAAGACCTGCTCAAGGACGAAGACGAGGGCTAAGGATTGTGGAACGTAGTGACGTTCTGTGATCATTGACGTAAGAAAGGGGTTGCCAGCTTGGCAGCCCCTTTTTTTGATGGCTTGATGAAGAAGCGACTTATCGCCCTTGCTCTTGGGATGACGATGTCTGCGGCGGCGGTTAATTCTGCCTGGGCGCAGGAAGCGACCGTCCAGCCCGAGGAGGACCACACGTCCGTTCTGGAAGACGTGGAAGTCCGCGGTCGTCTGCGAGCGGAAGAAGTAAGGCGCAGGGTGGACGCCTTCATCGAAAGCAACATGGCCCCGCCGGCGGGTCGGCCTCTGGCTCGATGGAACCAGCCGGTTTGCCTGGCTACAGCCCAAATGAGCCCGGCCTATGCCCAGGCTTTCATCGACCGGATCGCAGAACATATCCTCGCTGTAGGGGGTGATGTCGGCGGCCCCGGATGCAAGCCCCATGTCATGGTGGTGGGAACCCGTGATGGTGTCGCCATGGCGCGGTCCCTCGTGCTGGATGACCCCAGGGGTTACCGTCCCGCTCGCGGCCTTACTGACCGGGGCAGCGGAGCCCTGGAAGCGTACCAGAACAGTGATGCTCCGGTGCGTTGGTGGCACGTGAGCCTTCCGGTCCACGTCGATACCGGCCAGGTGGCCGTCCGCCTGGATGGCGAGGACTACTCTGTCTTGCCCGTGCGCATGGCCTCGCTGTTGCGAACCAATATTCGCGATGATCTGGCGCGGGTCACGATCATCATTGATTTCGACAAGCTGCCAAGAGGCCTTAGGCTTGGTGCGCTGGCCGACTATGTGGCCTTTGTCACCCTGGCCCAGGTCAATCCTGACGGAGACGCCCTGGGTCAGGACACGATCCTGAATCTTTTCCGCGATCCCGAAGGCACCACCGGCCTGACGCAATGGGACCGGGAGTATCTGCTCGGTCTTTATGGCGTTGATCAGAATCTGAAGTCGTCTCGTGCCCATGCCAGGGCGATCGCCGGCGAAGTGGTTCGCAACCGACGGGACAGATAAGCGAAGGCTTCTGAACGTTCCGGCTTGCATAGGATGGGGCGCATCGCGATATGCTGGGGTCCAGAGGGGCGACTCAAGCTCGCTCCAGCACCCGAGAGAGTCTATGCGCGATCCGATTGATTACATCTCCAACAACCTGGTGCCGATGGTTGTGGAGCAGTCCAGCCGTGGCGAGCGGTCCTTTGATATTTTCTCGCGCCTGCTGCGTGAACGGATCATCTTCCTGACCGGGCCGTTCGAGGACGGCATGGCCTCGCTGATCAGCGCCCAGTTGCTGATCCTGGAATCGGAAAACCCGAAGAAGGAGATCAGCATGTACATCAACAGCCCGGGCGGTCAGGTGACCTCGGCGCTGGCGATCTACGACACCATGCAATACATCCGCTCGCCGGTTTCGACCGTGGTGATGGGCATGGCCGCATCGGCCGGTTCGCTGATCCTGACGGCGGGTGAGGCGGGCCAGCGCGTGGCCTTGCCGAACGCCCGCGTTATGGTGCATCAGCCGTCGGGTGGCTTCCGCGGCACGGCCTCGGACATCGAGCGCCACGCCGAGGACATCATCCAGACCAAGCGTCGCCTGAACGAGATCTACGTCCATCACACCGGCCGGTCCTACGAAGAGGTCGAGCGCACCCTGGACCGCGACCACTTCATGACCGCCGAGGAAGCCAAGGCCTGGGGCATTGTCGACCACGTCTATGACAAGCGCACCGAAGCCGATGCCGACGGTGTGAAGGCACCCTGATCGCACGCAAGGCAAGGTCAGATACCAGGGGCGGATCCGGCAGCGGGTTCGCCCCTGAGCCTGACCGGCACAGAACTACAGAGGGGGCTCTGCCATGAAAATTCGCGACGACGGCCTGCGCTACGGCCTGGTGACCCGCGTGCTGCACTGGGGCATCGCGGGCCTGTTGCTGTATCAACTGGGCGGTGTGGTGGCGGGCGCAACCCTGGGCGAGACGCCGCTGACCGAGGCCTGGGGATCGTCCCACAAGACGGTTGGCGGCCTGCTGTTCGTCCTGGCGGTCCTGCGGGCTCTGTGGGGGCTCTATAACCTGGCGACACGACCGACCGGCATCGGGGGCCTCGTCGGTCGTCTGGCAGGGATCGGGCACCTGGTGCTCTATGGCCTGATGCTGGCTGTGCCAGCCCTGGCGCTTCTGCGCCAGTATGGCTCTGGCCGCGCCTATGAGGTGTTTGGCCTGACCATCATGCAGGGCGGGGGCGAGCGCATCGAATGGATGATGGCACCGGCCCGGGCCTATCATGGCCTGCTGGGCTGGATCCTGCTGGTGGCGGTCCTGGGGCACATCATCATGGCCCTGGTACATCATTTCGTCCTGAAGGACGATACGCTGAGGCGCATGGCAGGCTGAGGCGACGCCAGCGGCCCCTTTGTGCTACACAGGGGCCATGCAGTACACGCGCGATTCCAGCGGCACCGTCGAAGTCGACGGCGAGATCTATGAGTGGGAAATCCGTCGTCAGCCCCGTCCGGTTGGCCGGCACTGGGAGGGCGTGGGCATTGCCCTGCGCCTGAAGGACCACCAGCGAGAGGCCGTGGTTCAGTTCCCGATGCCGCTCAGGCCCAGCGGCCGCCCCGACCTGGAAAAGAAGAGCATCAGCCTGGATGCGATCCGCAATTCGGTGACGGCGGCCATCGAGGCGGGCTGGAATCCCTATTCGCGTGGCAAGGTGGTTCAGTTCGACGTCGACGAGAACGGCTTCTGACCACCCGGGCCGTCAGGGCCGTCCCGTAAAGACGCGGAAGCCCTTTTCCTGGGCCATGGCGATCATCTCGATGTCCCCGGACGTGTCGCCATAGGCGGCGGCCAGGGCGAGGTCGGGCCCATAGACGGCTAGCAGGCGCCTGACCTTTTCGGCGCGGCGGCAGTTTTCGTCCAGGAAGCGGCCGGTGACCCGGCCCTGGGGATCGAACTCCAGCCGGGTCCCGATCAGGTTCTCGGCCCCCAGGCGGCGGGCGAATGGGGCCACGGTCGTTTCAGGCGAGGCGGTCACGATGACGCGGTGCGCGCCCTTGTCGCCCCAGCCCTGCCAGCAGGCGAGGGCGTCGGGCCTCATGAAGCGATCCCAGGCCTGTTCGGCAAAGCGCTCGGCCTCGGCTTCCAGCGTCTGGCGCGGAATGCCTGCGAGAAACTGACGCACCGACGCGGCCTTGATGCGACCCCGGTCGCGGTCACCGACATAGGTCACCATGTCCGGCACCATGCCGGCCAGTCCGCGGACCCAGCCCGCCGAACCGGCCCGCCACCGCAGGAAGGTGGTGAAGCTGTCCCGAATCGTCAGTGTCCCATCGAAATCGAAGGCGACGATGGGCTGCCCCGGCTGGGGGGGCTGGCGAAACGGAGAAGGGCTGCCCATGTCGGTCATTAGCCTTGTTCACTCGAGAAACTGTGTCTTCCTAGACCCTTGATGCACTTTGATGCGCTTCAACAGGGTTGTGGCGGAACGTGTGATGGGTGATTGTCTTTTTTTGAAGACCTTCGTGCATAGATTCACGGATCAATCGCGAAGGAAGCGCCTTTCGTCCCATGTTGGGCCGGATCGCGGGAGTGAGAAGGGTCTATGACCAAAGCCGCAGGCACTGACGCCAAAAGCACCCTCTACTGCTCGTTCTGCGGGAAGAGCCAGCACGAGGTCCGCAAGCTGATCGCGGGACCGACCGTATTCATCTGCGATGAATGCGTCGAACTGTGCATGGATATCATCCGCGAAGAGCACAAGATCGCCTTCAAGACGACGAAGGACGGCGTTCCGACTCCGAAGGAGATCCGCGACGTCCTGGACGACTATGTGATCGGCCAGTCCCACGCCAAGAAGGTGCTGTCGGTTGCGGTCCACAACCACTACAAGCGCCTGAACCACGCGACGAAGAACAACGACGTCGAGCTGGCCAAGTCGAACATCATGCTGATCGGTCCGACCGGCTCGGGCAAGACCCTGCTGGCCCAGACCCTGGCGCGCATCATTGATGTGCCGTTCACCATGGCCGACGCCACCACCCTGACCGAAGCCGGTTACGTGGGCGAAGACGTCGAAAACATCATCCTGAAGCTGCTCCAGGCATCGGATTACAACGTCGAGCGGGCCCAGCGCGGCATCGTCTACATCGACGAAATCGACAAGATCAGCCGCAAGTCGGACAATCCCTCGATCACCCGAGACGTGTCGGGCGAGGGTGTGCAGCAGGCCCTGCTGAAGATCATGGAAGGCACGGTCGCCTCGGTTCCGCCGCAGGGTGGCCGCAAGCATCCGCAGCAGGAATTCCTGCAGGTCGATACCGCCAACATCCTGTTCATCGTCGGCGGTGCCTTTGCCGGCCTGGAGAAGGTCATTTCGGCGCGCGGTGACAGCGTCTCGATCGGCTTTGGTGCCAAGGTCAAGGAAGTGGACGAGCGCCGCACCGGCGACATCCTGAAGCAGGTCGAGCCTGACGACTTGATGCGCTTTGGCCTGATTCCCGAGTTCATCGGCCGCCTGCCGGTCCTGGCGACGCTGGAGGACCTGGACGAAGAGGCGCTGATCAAGATCCTGACCGAGCCGAAGAACGCCCTGGTCAAGCAATATAAGCGCCTGTTCGAGATGGAGAACGTCAACCTGACCTTCACCGACGACGCCCTGTCGGCGGTGGCGAAGAAGGCCATCACCCGCAAGACCGGTGCCCGCGGCCTGCGTTCCATCCTGGAAGGCATCCTGCTGGAGACCATGTTCGAACTGCCGACCTTCGAAGGCGTCGAGGAGGTGGTCGTCAACGCCGAGGTGATCGAGGGCAAGGCCCAGCCTCTGCTGATCTATTCGGAAGCCAAGAAGAAGACGGCCGACGGCGCCGCTTGATCCCTGGCCTGAAGCTGTAGGTGAGGGGCCCCGGACCGCACGTCCGGGGCCTTTCGCATCTTTGATCTGTCCTTTGAAACCGTGCCCGCCGGGCACTCCGGGGACAGACAGATGTGGGCGGTTCCCCGGCGACGCTTGAACCGCGCGCAGTCTGAACCACATACTGTCGGAAACGCCGTCGGAATCGACGGACCGGGACGTCGCGCCAAGGCATTTCGTTGAGGCAGTCATCCCGGTGGGCCGGAGATCCGCAATGGCCCTGGAAAGTAAGCATCATGACCGAGAGCAAAATCCTCCCCGTCCTGCCGCTGAGAGACATTGTTGTCTTTCCGCACATGGTCGTGCCGCTGTTCGTCGGCCGCGAGAAATCGGTGCGTGCCCTCGACGAGATCATGAAGGGTGACAAGCAGATCCTGCTGGCCACCCAGAAGAACTCGGTCGACGACGATCCGGCACCCGACGCCATCTACCAGACCGGCGTCGTGGCGACCGTCCTGCAACTGCTCAAGCTGCCTGACGGCACCGTCAAGGTGCTGGTCGAGGGCAAGGGCCGTGCGCGCCTGGTCCGCTTCACCGACCGTGAGGACTACTACGAAGCCGAAGCGGTCGAGATCGCCGACGACGAGGGCGACACCTCCCAGAGCGAAGCCCTGGTGCGCGCGGTTGTCGAGCAGTTCGAAAACTATGTGAAGCTGAACAAGAAGGTCCCGCCCGAGGCCCTCAGCTCCATTCCCCAGATCAGCGACGCCTCCAAGCTGGCGGACAGCGTGGCCGCGCACCTGTCGGTGAAGATCGCCGACAAACAGGGCCTGCTGGAAACCATCGCCGTGCCCGAGCGCCTGGAACGGGTCTATGGCCTGATGGAAGGCGAGATCTCGGTCCTTCAGGTCGAGAAAAAGATCCGCTCGCGCGTCAAGCGCCAGATGGAGAAGACCCAGCGCGAATATTATCTCAACGAGCAGATGAAGGCGATCCAGCGCGAGCTGGGTGAGACCGACGATCAGCGCGATGAGCTGATGGAGCTGGAAAAGCGCATCGCCAAGACCAAGCTGTCCAAGGAAGCGCGCACCAAGGCCGAGGCGGAGCTGAAGAAGCTGCGCAACATGTCGCCGATGTCGGCGGAATCGACCGTGGTCCGCAACTATCTGGACTGGCTGCTGGGCATTCCCTGGGGCAAGGCCAAGACCAAGCCCATCGACCTGCAAAAGGCCGAGGACATCCTCGAAGAGGACCACTATGGCCTGGAGAAGGTGAAGGAGCGGATCATCGAGTATCTGGCCGTCCAGGCCCGTACCGGCTCGCTGAAAGGCCCGATCCTGTGCCTTGTCGGTCCTCCGGGCGTCGGCAAGACCTCGCTGGCGCAATCCATCGCCAAGGCGACGGGCCGTGAGTACGTCCGTATGTCGCTGGGCGGCGTGCGCGACGAGGCCGAGATCCGCGGTCACCGCCGCACCTACATCGGCTCCATGCCGGGTAAGATCATCCAGTCGATGAAGAAGGCAAAGACCACCAACGCCTTCATCCTGCTGGACGAGATCGACAAGCTGGGTGCCGACTGGCGCGGCGACCCGTCGTCGGCCCTGCTGGAAGTGCTGGACCCGGCCCAGAACTCGACCTTCGGCGACCACTACCTGGAGGTCGACTATGACCTGTCCCAGGTGATGTTCGTGACCACGGCCAACAGCCTCAACATGCCTCAGCCCCTGATGGACCGGATGGAGATCATCCGCGTCAGTGGCTATACCGAGGATGAAAAGGTCGAGATCGCCAAGCGCCACGTCCTGCCCAAGCAGATGAAGGATCACGGCCTGAAGGAAGGCGAGCTGATCGTCCCCGAGCAGACCATTCGCGATCTGATCCGCTACTACACCCGGGAAGCCGGCGTGCGGTCGCTGGAACGGGCCCTGGGCGGTCTGGCCCGCAAGGCTGTGCGCGAGATGGCCAAGACCAAGGCCACCTCGATCACCGTCGATGCCGCCAAGCTGGCCGAATATGCGGGCGTGAAAAAGTTCCGCTACGGCGAGACGGACGCTGAGGACCAGGTCGGCATCGTCACGGGCCTGGCCTGGACCGAGTTCGGCGGCGATATCCTGACCATCGAGGCCATCAAGATGCCGGGCCGCGGTCGCATGACCGTCACCGGCAACCTGAAGGACGTGATGAAGGAATCCATCTCGGCGGCGGCCTCCTATGTCCGCAGCCGCTCGCTGGCCTTTGGCGTCAAGCCGCCGCTCTTTGAAAAGACCGATATCCACGTCCACGTGCCCGATGGTGCCACGCCCAAGGATGGTCCGTCGGCGGGCGTGG
>JAEYQX010000018.1 GCA_023409795.1 Pseudomonadota bacterium | reverse complement strand
TCGAACCCGTCCATGCCCGGCATCATGACGTCCAGCAGGATCAGGTCAGGCTGCTCGGACTGCGCAATCGCCAGGGCGGTCTGGCCATCCTGGCAGGTCAGGACATCATAGTATTCGAGGGTCAGCTTGGCCTCGAGCAGGCGCACATTGGCCTGGACGTCATCGACGATCAGAATGCGCGCGCTCAAAACAGTTCACCCGATGTGCCTGCGGACTGTGTCCAGAAAGGAGATCACAGAAATCGGCTTGGAGATATAGGCTTCGCATCCCCCCTGCCGGATCCGTTCCTCGTCACCCTTCATGGCAAAGGCAGTAACCGCAATAATGGGGATATGGTTCAGCTCGCTGTCGTCTTTCAGCCACTTGGTCACTTCCAGGCCTGAAATCTCGGGCAGCTGGATATCCATCAGGATCAGGTCCGGACGATGCTCGCGCGCGATGGCCAGGGCCTGCAGCCCCTCGCGGGTCTGCAGGGTCTCATAACCCTGAGAATCGAGCAGATCATGAAATAGCTTCATGTTGAGCTCGTTATCCTCGACGATGAGGATCTTCTTGGACATCCACCACCTGGCCGTTGGCCACACAAAACAGGCATCGCGCCGACTTAACCTTCACTATGGAGGCATCAGTCTTAAGTGGACGTGAAGCTGCCGTCTTTCCGTGGCCTTGCCATGGGTCTGATCAAGGAATAGGGGCTGCCCGCTGATGCAGAGGATCTGTCGCGACTGCCTGGACAGGGGCGACGGCCAGGCCGGCCGCTGCCCCGCCTGTGGCTCGCGCCGGGTGATCTGCCATGCCGAGCTGGACCGGCTGACCATCGCCCACCTGGACTGCGATGCCTTCTATGCCTCGGTCGAGAAGCGCGACCGTCCCGAACTGCGCGACCAGCCAGTCATCGTCGGCGGCGGCAAGCGCGGCGTGGTCACCACCGCCTGCTACATCGCCCGCCTGTATGGCGTCGGCTCGGCCATGCCGATGTTCAAGGCGATCAAGGCCTGCCCCGAGGCCGTGGTCATCAAGCCCGACTTTTCCAAGTATGTGCACGAGAGCCAGCGCATTTTCGGGGCCGTGCGCCAGCTGACGCCCCTGGTCCAGACCCTGTCGCTGGACGAGGCCTGGATCGACCTGTCGGGGACCGAGCGCCTGAACGGCGGATCGGCCGCCTGGCAACTGGTGCGGCTGCAGAAGTGGATCGAGCAGGAGATCGGCCTGACCGTCTCAATCGGCCTGGCTCCCAACCGCTTCCTGGCCAAGATCGCGTCAGAGCTGGACAAGCCGCGCGGCTTCTCGGTCATCGGCCAGGCCGAGGCCCGGGACCTGCTGGCGCCAAAGCCGGTCAGCATCCTGCCGGGCGTAGGCCCGGTCTTTGGCCGCAGCCTGCGCTCGGACGGCTTCAACACGGTGGGCGACCTGGCCCGGGCCGACGTGAAGGACCTGGTGCGGCGCTATGGCGAGACGGGCCTGCGCCTGCATGATCTCAGCCACGCCCGCGACACCCGCCCGGTCCGCCCCGACCGCGAGCGCAAGGGCATGAGCGCCGAGACGACCTTCGACAACGACCTGGTCACCGCCGCCGACCTGGAGGCCGAACTGTGGCCCCTGTGCGAGAAGGTGGCGACCAAGGCGCGGCGCGACGGGGTGGCCAGCCGGGTCGTGGTACTGAAACTGCGCCGCAGCGACTTCAGGATCGTCTCCCGCCGCGTCACCCTGGCCGAGCCGGTGCAGACCGCCCGCACCCTGTTCCAGGCCGGGCGCGACCTGCTGAAGCCAGAGCTGGGCATGGCCTATCGCCTGATCGGCATCGGCCTGGCCGAGATTGCCGAGGCCCCCGGCGGCCCTTCCGGCCTGTTTGCCACCGAGGAAGACCGCGCCCTGAAAACCGAAACCACCATAGATGCCCTGCGGGCCCGTTTCGGGGCCGGAGCCGTCGTCGCGGGCCGGGCGTTGAAGAAGCCCGGATGACGCGCCGCGGACATCGCGCTACATCACCCGCCTGTTCCCCCTAACGGAGACCTCGACATGAGCATCAACGACCGCATCGCCGAACTCGGTATCACCCTGCCCGAGCCTGCCAAGCCCGTCGCCAGCTATGTCTCCTATGTCCGCACGGGCAACCAGCTGTTCATCTCGGGCCAGCTGTCGAACGACGCCAATGGCGGCATCAAGGGCACGGTCGGCGTCGACGTGACCCCGGAGCAGGCGGCCGAGGCGGCCAGGCTGTGCGGCATCAACCTGCTGGCCCAGATCAAGGAAGCCCTGGACGGCGACCTGGACCGCGTGGTCCGCGTGGTCAAGCTGGGCGGCTTCGTCCAGGCTGGCCCGGACTTCGAGGCCATTCCGGCCGTCATCAACGGCTGCTCGGACCTGATGGTCCAGGTCTTTGGCGATGCCGGCAAGCACTCGCGCTCGGCCGTCGGCGTCTACAAGCTGCCGCTGGGCTTTGCCGTTGAAGTCGATGCCATCCTCGAGGTGAAGTGAGCTTCACCCTCCAGGTCCACGACAGCATCGCCGCCATAGGCCAGGCCGCATGGGACACCTGTGCGGCCCCCACCGGCGATCCTTTCGTCTCCTACGACTTTCTGGACGCCTGCGAGGCGTCCGGCAGCGCGGACCCGTCCCAGGGCTGGGCCGCGCGCCACCTGTCCCTGCATGATGACGGCGGGGCCGTTCTGGGCGTCATGCCCCTTTATCTGAAGGGGCACAGCCAGGGCGAATACGTCTTCGACCACAGCTGGGCCGACGCCCTGCAGCGCGCGGGCGGGCGCTATTACCCCAAGCTTCTGGGGGCCGTGCCCTTTACCCCCGCCACGGGGCCGCGCTTCCTCAATGCCCCCGGCACGGACCAGGCCACGGTGCGCCAGGCCCTGCTGCAGGGAGCCGTGACCCTGTGCCAGCGCATGGACCTGTCCTCGCTGCACATCAACTTCCCCGTCGAGGCGGAATGGCAGGCGATGACCCAGGCCGGGCTGCTGCCGCGCCAGGACATCCAGTATATCTGGCGCAACCGGGGCCATGGCTCGTTCGACGACTTCCTGTCGGCCCTGTCCTCCAGTCGGCGCAAGACCATCCGACGCGAGCGGCGCACGGCGCAGGAGGGCCTGGACATCCGCGTCCTGACCGGCCCCGACCTGACCGAGGCCCACTGGGACGCCTTCTTCGACTTCTACATGGACACCGGGGCACGCAAGTGGGGCCAGCCCTATCTGACGCGGGACTTCTTCAGCCGCGTGGGCCGCACCATGGCCGGGCGCATTGCCCTGGTCATGGCCTTCCGCGACGGGCGGCCGATTGCCGGGGCCCTGAACTTCATCGGCCGCGACGCCCTTTATGGCCGCCAGTGGGGCTGCATCGAGGACGTGCCCTTCCTCCACTTCGAGCTTTGCTATTACCAGGCCATCGACTTTGCCATTGCGCGTGGCCTGTCGCGCGTCGAGGCCGGGGCCCAGGGCGAGCACAAGATCGCGCGCGGCTACCTGCCCTCCCCGGTCTATTCGGCCCACTTCATCGCCGATCCCGGCCTGCACGCGGCAGTGGCCCGGTATCTGGAGCGCGAACGCCCCGCCGTGGTGGCCGAAATGCTGGCCATGACCGAGGAATTGAGCCCCTATCGCCACAGCTGAGGCCTGGATGCACCAGTCCTGGCCTGCGACATCACGAGTCGCCCGTGGCCCGGAACCGGCCCGCCCTCCTGTGCGCTTGAGTGGGACCTTATTCCTCCTCAGAACACAGGGACTCCCCATGACCGACCAACGTATCGAAGGTGCCGCCAACACTGTCGCCGGCTCGGTGAAGGAAGGCTTCGGCGACCTCACGGGTGACACCAAGCTGCAGGCCGACGGCAAGCTGCAACAGGCCAAGGGCAAGGTCCTGGACGCCTATGGCCGCGTCATCGACGGCCTGGACGGCCTGGCTGACAAGGCCCCCGCCGACCTGCGCGACCCGGCCAAGAAGGGCCTGGAGTTCGCCCGCAACAAGCCCCTGCTGACCACCGGCATCCTCGCCGGCGCCGCCGTCCTCCTGGGCGGCCTGGGCCGCCGCCGCTAAGACCGCACCTTCATCCTCCCCTGCTTCTGCGGGGGAGGATAAACCCCCCCCCTCCCCGCGCGGCCCGGCGCAGGCGGGGACCCAGATCCCCAACAAAAAAGGCCCGGGTTTGCGCCCGGGCCTTTTCGTCAAAACCGCCTGGTGTCAGGCCGTTTCTTCCTCTTCCTTCTTCACGTCCGCACCCTTGGCCGGGCTGATGTCGAAGGCGATCTTGCCGTCCTTCAGCTCGACCTTGACGTGGCCGCCGCGGGTCAGGCGACCGAACAGGATGTCGTCGGCCAGGGGCTTCTTGATATTTTCCTGGATGACGCGGGCCAGCGGACGCGCGCCATACAGTTCATCAAAGCCGTTCTTGGCCAGCCAGTCGGCTGCCTCGTCCGTCAACTCGATCGTGATGTTGCGATCAGCCAGCTGGGCCTCAAGCTGCAGCACGAACTTGGTGACCACCGAGCGGATGGTTTCCGGGTTCAGGGCCTTGAACGAGACGATGGCGTCCAGGCGGTTGCGGAACTCGGGCGCGAACAGGCGCTGGATGGCCTTTTCATCCTCGCCCTCGACCTTGCCGCGGCCAAAGCCGATGGAGGCGCGGGCATTGTCGGCCGCCCCGGCATTGGTGGTCATGATCAGGATGACGTTCCTGAAATCGACCTTCTTGCCGACCGCATCGGTCAGGGTGCCGTTGTCCATCACCTGCAGCAGGATGTTGTAGACATCCGGGTGCGCCTTCTCGATCTCGTCCAGCAGGACCACCGAGTGCGGGTGCTGGTCGACCGCGTCGGTCAGCAGACCGCCCTGGTCATGGCCGACATAGCCCGGAGGCGCGCCGATCAGGCGGCTGACCGTGTGGCGCTCCATGTATTCGGACATGTCGAAGCGCTGCATCTCGATGCCCAGGGTGGCGGCCAGCTGCTTGGCCACCTCGGTCTTGCCGACGCCGGTCGGGCCGCTGAACAGGAAGGCCCCGATGGGCTTGTTCGGGTCGCGCAGACCCGCCCGGGCCAGCTTCATGGCCGAGGACACCTGTTCGATGGCCTGCTCCTGGCCATAGACGACGCGCTTCAGGTCGGCCTCCAGCTCGCGCAGGGATTCAGTGTCCGACTTGGACACCGACTTCGGCGGGATCCGGGCCATCTTGGCGATGACCGCCTCGATTTCCTTCTGGCCGATCACCTTCTTGCGGCGCGATTCCGGCAGCAGCATCTGCGAGGCGCCGGCCTCGTCGATCACGTCGATGGCCTTGTCCGGCAGCTTGCGGTCGGTGATGTAGCGCGCCGACAGCTCGACCGCCGTGCGGATGGCCGCATCGGTGAAGCGCAGCTTGTGGTGGCCCTCATAGGTCGACTTCAGGCCCTTGAGGATCTTCACCGTATCCTCGACCGTCGGCTCATTGACGTCGATCTTCTGGAAGCGCCGGACCAGGGCCCGGTCTTTTTCAAAGTGCTGGCGATATTCCTTGTAGGTGGTCGAGCCCATGCAGCGCAGGCTGCCCGAGGCCAGGGCCGGCTTCAGCAGGTTGGACGCATCCATCGCCCCGCCCGAGGTTGCCCCGGCCCCGATCACCGTGTGGATCTCGTCGATGAACAGGACCGCGTTGTCGTGGTTCTCCAGTTCCTTGACCACCTGCTTCAGGCGCTCCTCGAAATCGCCGCGATAGCGGGTGCCGGCCAGGAGCGCGCCCATGTCCAGGCTGTAGATGGTGGCGTCCTTCAGGACGTCCGGCACCTCGCCATTGACGATCTTGCGGGCCAGGCCCTCGGCGATGGCGGTCTTGCCCACGCCCGGATCACCGACCAGCAGGGGGTTGTTCTTGGTGCGGCGGCACAGGATCTGGATCGAGCGCTCGACCTCGGCCTGGCGCCCGATCAGGGGGTCGATCTTGCCGATCCGCGCCTTCTCGTTCAGGTCGACGCAATAGGCCTCAAGCGCCGCGCCGCCTGATTTGCCGGCGGCCGCATCCTCGGCATCCTCGGGCGAGCCCTTGGCCGGACGCGCCTCGGACGCCCCGGGCTTCTTGGCAATGCCGTGGGCGATGAAGTTGACCGCGTCATAGCGGGTCATGTCCTGCTCCTGCAGGAAGTAGGCCGCATGGCTTTCGCGCTCAGAGAAGATGGCGACCAGGACATTGGCCCCGGTCACTTCCTCGCGCCCCGACGACTGGACGTGGATCACCGCGCGCTGGATCACGCGCTGGAAGCCGGCGGTCGGCTTGGCATCATCGCCATCGGCCGTGGCCAGGGCGGCCAGGTCATTGTCGACATAGAGGGTCAGCGCCGTCTTCAGCGCGGCCAGGTCGACGTTGCAGGCTGACATCACCGCCGATGCGTCCACATCGTCGATCAGGGACAGCAGCAGGTGCTCGAGCGTGGCGTATTCGTGCCGGCGCTCGTTCGCATAATGGACCGCGCGATGCAGGGTCTCTTCGAGAGGACGCGAGAATGAAGGCATGAAAAGATCCTCTCAGTCTTTTTCCATTGTGCATTGCAGGGGGTGCTGGTGACGGCGGGCCGTCTCGACCACCTGGGCGACCTTGGTTTCTGCGACTTCGTAGGTATAGACGCCGCAGACCCCGACCCCATGCTGGTGCACGTGCAGCATGATGCGGGTCGCGTCTTCACGGCTCTTCTGGAAGAACCGCTCCAACACATAGATGACGAACTCCATCGGCGTGTAGTCGTCATTGAGGATCAGCACCCGATACAGGGAGGGACGCTGAAGCTTCGGCTTTGTCTCGGTGACGACGGCGGCCCCTGCGCCCCCGCCCTGTTCACCTGGCCGTCTCGTAGGCATGAAAAGTCCGTCTTAGGGAGGTCGTCTGGTCTCTAGATAGGTGATGATGGCCTGATTTGTAGGGAGGTCCAGTCACAGCCTGCGTGAACGTGATGACCGAACAAGGTTTGCCGGGGCCATCCGGTTCCCCGGAGAAACGCCCTGCCCCTCCCTGCCGACGACCGGACAGCAAAAAGGCCCCGGTGTTGCCACCGGAGCCTGATACTGCGTCGCTGAAGCCGAAAGGCTTAGCGCGAAGCCTGGAAGCTCTCGACCGTTTCGGCCACGCGGGCGTTCAGCGGCTTGATGGTGTCGTTCAGCGAGGCGCTGAAGATGTCAGCCGCCTTGGAGAACTGGGCCAGATAGGCTTCCGTGGCCGACTTGGCCCAGGCGGTTTGCAGCTCGACCAGCTCCTGCACCGAGCGGGCGCGGCTGAGCGACTGGGCGGCGGCGACGCCGTCTTCCCAGCTCTTCTTGGAATAGGACAGGGCTTCCTGCGACAGGGCTTCGGCCCCGCGCTGGGCAGCCGTGGCGCACTCGACCACAGCTTCAAGGTTCTTCTTGCCGTGTGCGTTCAGCTCGGTCAGCGAAGCGATGGACTTGTCCACGCCCTCGCGGAAGGCCTTGGTGCCTGCGGTCTGAACGGCTTCGGCCTGGGCCTGAGCCTTGGCCGTGGTTTCTTCGACAGTCTTCTTAACAGTCTCGGTGGCGGTAGCCATGGGACTCTCCTGAAGCAAAAAGGTAGCCCACGCGAAACAGTGTTCCCCGTAGGCCCGCCGCTTATGCCGCAAGCGCGAAGACAACACAAGGATATTTTGTGCAATGCAACATGACGGCCGACTCACAATCCGTTGACGGCCGGTTAACCCTCTCGAAACCCGTGGCTAGGATGCTAAGGGTTAAAGGCCGGTGCCTTGGCAGGCGTGCGAACCGCACCGGATTGACGAGGCTAGTATGACCATGACCGCATTCCTGCGCCGCAGCGTTCTGGCAACCCTTGTGATCGGCACCACGGCCCTGACGCCCGGCCTGGTCGCCCAGGCACCGGTCGCCCAGTCCTCCGACAATGCCCGCTATGCCGCCGTGGTGGTCGATGCCGCCTCGGGCGAGGTCCTGTTTGCCCGCTTCGCCGACGCCCGGCGCTATCCGGCCTCGATCACCAAGGTCATGCCCCTCTATCTGGCCTTCGAGGCGCTGGAGTCGGGCAAGGCCAGCCTGAGCGACCAGTTGACGGTCTCGCCGCGCGCCGCCTCGCAACCCCCGTCCAAGCTGGGCCTGGCGGCGGGCCAGACCATCAGCATGGATGACGCCATGCGCGCCACCGCCGTGCGCAGCGCCAATGACATGGCGGTCGTCCTGGCCGAGCACCTGGCCAACTCCGAGGGCGAGTTCACCGCCCGCATGACGGCCAAGGCGCGCGAGCTGGGGATGAAGAACACGCGCTTCACCACCGCCAACGGCCTGCCCGACAGCCGCCAGACCTCGACCGCCAGCGACCTGGCCATCCTCAGCCGCGCCGTCATGCGCGACTATCCGCAGTATTACCGCTACCTGGGCCTGCACGACTGGCACTTCAACGGCCGCGACTACCGCAACACCAACGGCCTTTTGACCACCGGCAAGGGCTATGACGGCATCAAGACCGGCTTCACCAATGCCTCGGGCTACAACCTGGCCGCCTCGTCGATGCGCGATGGCAAGCGCCTGATCACCGTCGTCATGGGCGGGCGCTCGACCGCCAGCCGCAACGCCCACGTGGCCGAGCTGATGGACACCGGCTTCGAGCTCCAGCGGCGCCGCGAGGCGGGCGAGACGATCCAGGTCGCCCAGGCCTTCTTCGAGCAGCGCGGCTATGGCATCGACACCTCGTCGCCGCCCATCGCCTATGCCTCGCTGTCCGATTCTGACTCGGGCACGCCGTTCAACTCGGCGGTTTCCTATGTCTCGGGCGACGCGCCCAGGACCCTGCCGACCGAGGTGACGCCCCCACCCTCCGCCCGGAACGCCTCGACCCGCCGCGCCGCCGCTCAGGCTGCCCCGGCAGGCCGCTGGTCGGTCCAGGTCGGTGCCTTCCGCGATGAGGCCGTCGCCCGCGACTGGCTGAAGGACGTGAGCCGCCGCTTCCGCAGCGAGTTCCAGAGCGCCAGCCAGGATGTCCAGACCGCCAACGGCTGGTATCGCTCGCGCTTCACCGGCATGACCGAAACCGCCGCCGAGGGGGCCTGCCAGGCCCTGGCCGAGCGGCGCGTGACCTGCATGGTCGTGCGCCCCGGCTGACCGGGCCTATTTGTCGCGGATCAGGCTGCCGGCCACCCAGCTGATCAGCCCGGTCACGATCGCCGCCCCCACTCCCGGCCAGAAGCCATCGACGACGAAACCACCCAGCAGCCAGGCGGTCAGGCCGATCATGGCCGCATTGACGACCAGCAGGAACAGGCCCAGCGTCACGACCGTCAGCGGAAAGGTCAGAATCACCATCAACGGCCGCACAAAGGCGTTGACCAGGGCCAGGACAATCACCGCCGCAACCAGCGACCCGGTCGAGCTGAAGCTGACACCCGGCACGATCTGGGCCGACAGCCACAGCCCAAGCGCCGACACCAGTCCCTGAACAATGAAGCGCATCATGGCCTTGGCCTCCTTCTATCCTGTCGCCTTGCCGCCCCCTGCCCTGCTAGTCTGGGCCGACGTTCAAGACGGAGCTGACTGATGAGCCTGCACGGCCCCTATGATTCCGACAATATCTTCGCCCGGATCCTGCGCGGCGAGATCCCCAGCGTCAAAGTCTGGGAGGACGATCAGGTCCTGGTCTTCATGGACGCCTTCCCGCAGTCGAAGGGCCACACCCTGGTCATCTCCAAGGTCTCTCAGGCCCGCAACCTTCTTGAGGTCGAGCCGGAGGTCCTGGCCCGCCTGATGGCCGCGACCCAGCGCACCGCCCGTGCGGTGGAAAAGGCCCTGTCGCCCGAGGGCTTCAGCCTGATGCAGTTCAACGGCGAGGCCGGCGGCCAGACCGTCTTCCACCTGCACTTCCACATCATCCCCCGCTGGAGCGGCACGGCGCTGAAGGGCCACGGCCAGGGCGGCATGGCGGACCCGGCTGAACTCAAGGCCCTGGCCGGGCAGATCGCCGCCGCCCTCGACTAGGCCGCCTGCGCGGGAGGGTCCGGAAATGCCCGGGCGGTGCCATGGACGCTTGCGTCCTGGAGATTCCGCTAGCATAAGGCACTGAAAATGCCGGTTTAGCTCAGTTGGTAGAGCGCCAGTTTTGTAAACTGGATGTCGCGGGTTCGAACCCTGCAACCGGCACCATCCCCGATCCTGCGACACCTGCTCCTCGCCCGTGCGGCATCCTGACACGGGCCCGTCCAGGACTTGTCGCGGCCGGGGGGAACGGCTAGGCCCGTCCAGAGGGCATCTGGACCCTTGCCGACCGTTTCGCGCCTCCTCCCATGTCCGACGCGACCAACAAGCTGGGTCACAAGATCCGTAACCGGGGCGCGCGGACGCGCCGGGCCCTGCTGACGGCGCTGCGCAGCCTGCTCAACACCCGGCACCTTGGCGAAATCCGGCCCGCCGACGTGGCCCAGGCAGCCGGGGTCTCGGCCCCCACCTTCTACACCTACTTCAAGAGCGTCGAGGAAGGCCTGCTGGTCCTGTGCGAGGAAGCCGGCGAGGACTTCCAGCGCCTGGCCCGGCACATCCATGCCGACTGGACCGGCGACCGGGGCTTTGACGCGGTGCGGGCCTATGTCCTTGAGGTCCTGTCCCTGTGGGAAGAGCACGGCCCTGTCCTGCGGGTCGAGCATATGCTGGCGGATATGGGCGAGCCTGACTTTGCCGCCAGCCGCATCAAGCGCCTGCGCCGCCTGCACCTGGCGCTGGAGCGCCGCATTGCCCAGGCCCATGCCAATGGCCTGCATCCCGACGGCCTCAACCCGCGCCTGACCAGCTACGAGACCGCCAACCTGGTGGAATCCGTGGCGGCGGGCTTTGGCCTGATGCGCCGCGCCGACACGGCCGAGGCCATCGTCGACACCACCGTCCATGTGGTCCTGAAGCTGACCACCGGCCGCTGAGCGGGCGCTTGCGCGCGCATCACGCGCCTCCAGTTCCGGATATTTCCTGCCATTGGCCGCATCTGGCCACCATCCGGCGCGCCGCCCCTGGCCCCCGCCCCATAATCACAGGCCCTGGGGGCTTGTCCCGTGGCCATGCGGAAAACGCGGCAGATGAGACTCTTGAGACTCTTCAGACCCTGTTTTTTCCTGCCTGTCTGCGTGTCAGCTGTCCCCAGGCCGTCGTCCTCCGGGCCCCAGCGGCCAGCGGGAAATGAAAAAAGCCCCCCTGGTCCGGGGTCCAGGGGGGCCTTGTCCACGTGCCGGACGGGTTCAGCCGCCGCCCAGGGCCACGGCCGCGTGATAGACGATAAAGGCGGCCAGATAGGCCAGGCCGAACAGGTAGCCGATCATGATGAAGGTCCACTTCAGCGACCCCGTCTCACGGCGCACCACGCCGAGCGTCGGCAGGCACTGGGGCGCGAACACATACCAGGCCAGGAAGGCCAGGCCCGTCGCCAGCGACCAGTCGGCCGACAGGACGGCAGCCAGGGTGCCGACGTTCTCCTCGGCCCCGGCCACGGCATAGACCGTGCCCAGGACCGCCACGGCCACCTCGCGCGCGGCCATGCCGGGCACCAGGGCAACCACCATCTGCCAGCTGAAGCCGATGGGGGCAAAGACCGGCTCCAGCGCCTTGCCGATCATGCCCGCGAACGAATAGTCGATGGCCGGCCCGGTCGCCCCTTCCGGCGGATAGGGGAAGGTCGACAGCGCCCAGACAATGATCATCAGCGGCAGGATGATGCGCCCGGCGCGGCGGATGAAGATCTTGGCCCGCAGCCACAGATTGAACAGGACGCTCTTGAAGTCCGGCATCTTGTAGGCCGGCAGCTCCATCATGAAGGGCTCGACCGCACCGCGCCAGAACACCTTGCGCACCACCAGCGAAACCAGCAGCGCGCTGATGATCCCGGCGGCATAGAGGCCGAACATGACCAGGCCCTGCAGGCTGACGAAGCCCCAAACCGTCTCATTGGGAATAAAGGCCGCGATGATCAGCACATAAACCGGAATGCGCGCCGAACAGGTCATCAGCGGTGCGATCAGGATGGTCGTCAGCCGGTCGCGCCGGGCCTCGATCACCCGCGTCGCCATGATGCCGGGAATGGCGCAGGCAAAGCTGGACAGCAGGGGGATGAAGGCGCGGCCATGCAGCCCTGCCCCACCCATGATCTTGTCCATCAGGAAGGCCGCCCGGGCCATGTAGCCAAAGTCCTCCAGCACGATGATGAACAGGAAGATGATCAGGATCTGCGGCAGGAAGACCAGAACACTGCCCACCCCGCCGATCAGGCCATCGACGATCAGGCTTTGCAGCAGCCCGTCCGGCAGGACCGTGGCAATCCAGCCGCCGATCTGCCCGAACAGGGCCTCGATCCCGTCCATCGCCGGGGCCGCCCAGGTAAAGACGGCCTGGAACATGACAAAGAGCACGCCCAGCAGAATGGCCAGGCCCGCCACCGGGTGCAGCAGGACACTGTCGATCTTGCCCGTCAGGGTGTCGGGCCGCTCGGGCGGGCGAACGCAGGCCTTCATGATGCGCTCGGCCTCGCGGTGGGCCGCGCGGATCTCGGCCGGGCTGGGCGCGGCCCAGTGGCTCTGGGCCCCCGGCGCGGCCCTGTCGGCCTCGGCCTGGACGGCGGCGACCAGCTCGCTGATGCCGCGCTTGCGCGTGGCCACGGTCGTGACGACCGGCACGCCCAGCGACGCCGACAGCTGCTCCAGGTCGATCCTCAGCCCCTGGCGCTGGGCGATGTCATACATATTCAGCGCCATGACCATCGGCCGCCCGACCTGCTTCAGCTCCAGGGCCAGGCGCAGGACCAGGCGCAGGTTGGTGGCATCGGCCACGCAGACCACGACATCCGGCGGCGTCTCGCCCGCCAGCTGCCCCAGGACCGCGTCGCGGGTCACTTCCTCGTCCAGGCTGCGGGCGCGCAGGGAATAGGTGCCCGGCAGGTCCAGCACCGACAGGGTGCGCCCGTCCGCCGCCGTGACCCGGCCTTCCTTGCGCTCGACCGTCACGCCCGCATAGTTGGCCACCTTCTGGTGCGAGCCGGTAAGGGCGTTGAACAGGGCCGTCTTGCCGCTGTTGGGGTTGCCGACCAGGGCGAAGCGCATCGTCTTGACCGCCATATCCATCAGACACCCTCCGCCGGGGTGTCATCGGCCAGCTCGACCAGCAGGCTGGCCGCCTCGCGACGGCGCAGGCCCACGGTCATGTCATCCACCTTCAGGGCAATGGGATCGCGACCGAACAGGCCCTCGTGCAGCAGTTCAACCCGGGCTCCCTCGACAAAGCCCAGTTCCAGCAGGCGGCGCTCCAGCTCCACCTCATGCTCCAGGTGGTGGCAATGTTCGCCGACCTTGACGATGACGCCGCGGTCACCGCGACGGGCCTCACTCAGTCTTATGGTTTTGGTCATGATGCTCGATGTGCAGGTGCCTTCTGGCACCCTGTACCTTTTTGACACTGATTATCAGCCGCGAGCGTATGCCGTCCACCAAACTCTGCGCGTGCAGGCCGCAATCTGGCCAACTGGGACGAAACGCGCATGGGAAAAGGGCGTGGCTCGGCTATGTAAAGGGCCATGAAAAGCCCAATCCTTCTCGGTCTAGTTGCGAGCGGCTGCCTGATTCTGGCGGGATGCGGAGATTCCGGCACCGGCGCGACCTCCTCGGAACCCGCTGCTGCGACCCCGCCCCCGGCCCCTGCCCCCATCCCTGCCTTGTCAGCCGAGGAAAAGCTGGCGGTCCTGGCCACCCTGCCCGCCCCCTATGATGCGGCGGACCTGGACAATGGCCGGCGCGCCTTCGCCCGCTGCCGGTCGTGCCACACCATCACGCCTGGCGGCCCGCATCTGTCCGGGCCCAACCTCTATGGGGTCTTTGATCGCCGCGCAGGCGGGCTCGACAAGTATTCCTATTCCCATGCCCTGAGAAATGCCGGCTTCGACTGGGATGCTGCGGCCCTGGACCAGTGGCTGCAGAACCCGCGCGACTTCCTGCCCGGCAACAAGATGACCTTTGCCGGGCTGAGTAAGGCCGAGGATCGCCGCGACGTCATCGCCTTCCTCAAGGTCGAAACCGGCTATCGACCGGCGCAGGACAGCCCGCCCAAGGCGGAATAGCGGCCATGAAAAAAGGCGGGGTGCCGAACACCCCGCCTTTCTTTTTGGCTGATCGTCAGCCCGGGCTCATGTCGGGCTCGCGGCCCTCGCTGCGCTCCTGGGCCTCCCACTCCTCGATCTTGCGGGCCGTCCACTCGGGCGACTTGGTAAACCGGGCCAGGACGCCATAGATCACCGGCACGACGAACAGCGTCAGGATGGTGGCGAACAGGGCCCCGGTGAAGATCACCACGCCGATGGTCTGGCGGCTGCCCGCGCCGGCCCCCTGCCACAGCATCAGCGGCAGGGCACCAAAGGCCGAGGCCAGCGAGGTCATGATGATCGGGCGCAGGCGCAGGGTGGAGGATTCAATGATCGCCTCCTTCACCGAACGGCCCTGGTCGCGCAGCTGGTTAGCGAACTCGACGATCAGGATGCCGTTCTTGGCCGCGATACCGATCAGAATGATCAGGCCGATCTGGCTGTAGATATTGAGGCTGGAGCCCGCCATCAGCAGGCCGAACAGCCCCCCCGCCGCCGCCAGCGGCACCGTCAGCATGATCACCGCCGGGGTGATCCAGCTTTCGAACTGGGCGGCCAGCACCAGGAAGACCAGCAGCAGGGCCAGGGCAAAGGCCCAGCCCACGGCGCTGCCTGCCTCCTGCTGGTCGCGGGCAGCCCCGCCCCAGCGGATGGTCGCCACGCCCTGCGGCTGCTTGGCCGCCTCGGCGTTCAGGAAGGCCACGGCGTCGGCGATCGTCGTGCCGGGGTTCAGGTCGGCCTGCAGGGTGATGGCCCGCTGGCGGTCCAGTCGGCGACGATCCGGCGTATCGCCCGAGGTCTTGGTGGTCACCACCGCCGACAGGGGGATCAGCTGGCCATTGCCGGTCGCCACATAGAGGGCTTCCAGGCTGCTGACGTCCTGGCGGTTGCCGCGGTCTGTCTGCAGGATGACGTCATATTCCTGGCCACCCTTGATGTAGGTGGTGGCCCGGCGCGACCCGAACATGGTCTCGAGGGTGCGACCGATCTGTTGCGATGACACGCCCAGGGCCGCGGCCTTCTGGGGATCCACATCGACCAGCAGGCGCGGCGAGTTCGGCTCATAGTTCAGGCGCGGACGCGAGAAGCCCGGATATTCCAGGGCCGCCGCCAGGATGGGCTGCAGCCAGTTGTAGATCGGGCCGTATTCAGCCCCCGTCACCACCATTTCGATGGAGTTGGAGTTGCCGCCGCCCCGCTGGAAGGCACCGGGCGTCGAGGCATTGACCTGGGCCCCCGTCTGGCTGCGCAGCTTGCCGTTGATCTCCTGGGCGATCTCGTCGGCCGAGCGGTCGCGCTTGGACCAGTCGGCAAGGTTCAGCACGGCATTGCCCGAGTTAAAGCTGCCGCCGCCAAAGCCCGGAGCCGACACAAGGAAGTTCTCGGCCTCACCATTGGTGCGATAGTCGGCCAGGATCGGCTCCAGCCCCATCAGGATCTCGCGGGTATAGTCAAAGCCCGCACCTTCGGGCCCCTGGACACGGACCGAGACGCGGCCGCGGTCTTCGTTCGGCACCAGCTCATTGGGCAGGTTGAAGAAGATGATCCCGGCCCCGGCGGCCACCAGGATGGTGACGGCCGACATGCCCCCCACGGCCAGGCGATGGCCCAGCAGGGCGTGCAGCGAGTTGGAATAGGAGTGCTTCAGCTTGTCCATGGCCCAGTCGACCCGCTGCGCCAGCCAGCCATTCGACTGGGCGGGGCGCAGGATCTTGGACGCCAGCATCGGCGACAGGCTGAGCGCCAGGAAGGCCGAGAAGGCCACGGCGGCGGCGATGGCCGCTGCCAGCTCGACAAACAGGCGCCCGACATAGCCCGGCAGGAACAGCAGGGGCGCAAACACCGACAATAGGACGATGGTCGTGGCGACGACGGCGAAGAAGACCTGGCGGGCCCCGCGCTCGGCGGCCACCAGGGGCGGCTCGCCCAGGTCCAGGCGACGCTGGATGTTCTCGACCACGACGATGGCGTCATCCACCACCAGACCGATGGCCAGCACCAGGGCCAGCAGCGTCAGCAGGTTCAGCGAGAAGCCCAGCGGGGCCAGGACGATGAAGGTCGCCAGCAGGCAGATCGGGGCGACCACCGAAGGAATCACGGCGGCGCGCAGGCTGCCCAGGAAGATGAAGTTGACCGCCGCGACCAGAGCCATCGAAATGCCGATGGTGATCCAGACCTCGTCGATCGCGTGAGCGGTAAAGACAGAGTTGTCCGAGCCCACTCCAGCGTCGTGCCGGGCGGCAGGGTCGGGATGATCTCTTCCATCAGGGCGCGCGCGCCCTTGGAGATGGCCAGGTCGTTCGACTGGGCCTGGCGGGTGACAGCCAGGCCGATCTGGTCGATGCCATTGCCCCGGAACAGGCGGCGATGCTCGGCCGGTGCCTCCTCGATCCGGGCGATGTCGCCCAGGCGCGTGACATAGGCTGCATTGCCGATCAGGGCCCCGGTAACGCCATTGGTCATGGCGGCGGCCACGCCCGTGGACCCGGCCTGGCCATTGGCTGCCGTCGAGGCCGAGCCGCGCGTGCCGATCGGCAGCTGGGCAAAGTCCTCGGGCCGCGAATAGGTGCGGGCTACGCGGACCGTATAGTCCTTCTGGGCCGACTCCAGCGAACCGGCGGGCAATTCGACGTTCTGGCTTGTCAGCGAGCTTTCGACGTCGGTGACCGTCAGGCCACGGGCCGCCATGGCCGCCGGGTCCAGCCAGATACGCATGGCGTATCTCTGCTCGCCAAAGATATTGACCTGGGCCACGCCCGGCACGGTGGCGAAACGGTCGACCAGATAGCGGTCGGCATAGTCGGTCAGCTCCAGGCGGCTCATCGTGGTGGAGCGCAGGAACATGATCATGATCGGCTGGCTGTCGGAGTCAGCCTTGGCCACGGTCGGCGGATCCGCCTGGTCGGGCAGACGCCCCTGGACGCGCGAGACGCGGTCGCGCACGTCATTGGCCGCGTCGTCGATGTCCCGGTCCAGCGAGAACTCGATATTGATGTTCGAGCGCCCGTCGCGGCTGGTCGAGTTGATCCGTTCGACCCCCTGGATGCCCGCGATCTGCTGCTCAATGGGCTCGGTGATCCGACTCTCGATGACCTCGGCCGAGGCCCCGGCGTAGCTGGTGTTGACCGAGACCACAGGCGGGTCCACGTCCGGCAGCTCCCGCACCGGCAGGAAGAAGAAGGCTGCCAGGCCGATCACGCACAGCACAATGGCCCCGACCGCCGCGAAGACCGGGCGGCGGACCGACAGATCCGAAAGCATCATTAGCGGGCCGCCTTGGCAGGAGCCTGGGTAGCGGCCGACTTCTGGCCATTATCGACCCGGATCGGCGCTCCCGGCTGGATACGGTTCAGGCCCGAGGCGACGACACGATCCTGGCTGGACAGCCCCGAGACGATCTCGACAAAGCCGCCTTCGACCGCGCCGGTCTCGACCTCGACGCGCTGGGCATTCATGCCGTTCTCGCCGCGCGCGATGCGATAGACGAACACGCCCTGGCCCTCATACTGGACCGCCGCTTCGGGCACCGCCATGCCCTGGCGACGGCCCTGCTGGACCGCCACGCGCATCATCATGCCCGGGCGGATGCGATAGCCCGGATTGGGGAACTCGGCGCGGGCGATGACGGCGCGGGTCTGCTCGTTGACCCGCGAATCCAGCAGGGCAATGCGACCGTTGAAGCTCTCGCCCGGATAGGCGTCAGCCGTCGCCACCAGCGGGGTGCCGGCGCTCAGCACCGACAGGTAGCGTTCCGGCAGGGGGAAGTCGACGCGGATGGAGCTGGTGTCATCCAGGGTGGTGATGACCGCGCCCGGCGAGACCAGGGTCCCCGGCGTCACCGTGGTCAGGCCCAGGACACCCGCGAAGGGCGCGCGCAGCACTCGCTCGCCGCGCCGGGCCTCGGCCGCCGCAAGGACAGCGCGGGCCGTCTGGTAGGCCGTTTCAGCCTCTTCCGCCGTGACGCGCGGTGCCACGCCGCGCTCGGCCAGGGTCTTGAAGCGCTCGTATTCGCGCTCTGCCTGGGTCAGGCGGGCACGGGCCTCGATCACGCCGGCATCCTCTTCTAGGGCGCGCAGCTCGATCAGGGGGGTGCCCGCCGCCACGCGCTGGCCGTCGGTGAACAGGACGCGGGTCACAAGCTGGCTGGTGTTCGAGGTGATGTTCACCGAGCGCCTGGCGCGGGCCACGCCGACGACACGGATCTGGTCGGCAAACTCACGCGTGGTGACGGGGGCCTCGGCAACGACCTGGCCGCGGCCACCACCGGGTCCACCCCGGCCCGGGCTCGAGCTATCGCCTTGTGGCAAAACAAATTTCAGGACCGCCGCAATGATCATGATGATCAGGACACAGGCAGCAGCGATGATGAAAAAATGGCGTTTAAGCACGCGAAGCGATCTCCCCAACTGGCAGCGACGACGCTTAGCCGCTTGTTGGTATCAGGCAAACAGTCATTCTCACACGAAGACGCACCTGATTTCCGTCGCCCCTCCCTAAAATCTTCGCCAGATCGCCACGATGGGGCCCTGGGCCACGGGGGTCATGCGACCGGCCACGGTCTGGCGCCAGCCAAGCTGGCCGCTCCACGGTCCCAGGTGCCTGACCGCGCTGAGCTCGGCCGAAACCCAGGCCGCGTCCCCCGCCCGTCGCTCGGCATCGGCCCGCCCGGCGAACACCTGGCCCATGGCGGTCCAGTCATCTGACAGGTGATAGCCCAGGGTCAGGTCCGTCCGGATCTCGTCCGGCAGGCCCTGTCGCCAGCGCCGGGCCAGTTGGATGTCGCCGAACCACCGCTCCCGGCTCTGCCCGGCCATGATGCGCACCTCCCAGTCCTGCTCGCCCTGCCCGGGGTCGGCATAGCCGGCATTGCGCCCCTGCCCCGCCAGGGCATAGCCGGCATAGACTGACAGGGTGCCCCCCTGCCCCTCGGCCACCTGCCAGCGCGCCCCGACCTCGACCGGCCCGCGCCCCTCATAGTCGAGGAAGGCCGCGCGCCCGCTCTGCCACTCCCCCTTGGCCTGAAGGGTCAGCCGGTCCGTCAGGCCGTACTCGACCAGCATGGACAGTCCCCGATCGACGCGCGGGGCATACATCGGCTCGCGTCGGCCATCGGGACCAAGGGTCTTTTCTGCACGCATGGCTTCATATTTGACGATGACCTGTCCCTGGCCTTTCGGCTGGGGCCAGGCCGAGGCCTGCGCCACGCCCGACAGCCCCAGGGCGAGAAGGACGCCGCCCAGCCCCCCCGGGCGGATCACACGTCGTAACCCGGCGACTTGCGCGCCAGTTGCCGCAGGGCCCCCGGCCAGGCCAGGCTCGAGACAAAGCCGATGCCCTTGCCCTGCTCGCGGGTTTCGGCCTGGGCCGCGTCCGGGGCGATCAGGACGTGCTCGCGGCCGCCCGACAGGGCTGCCACCTGCTGGGCACAGGCCCGTTCAAGGAAGAAGATGCCGACCCAGGCCTCGGCCGCCGTCCGGCCCACCGCCAGGGTGCCGTGATTACGCAGAAGCATCAGGGACTTGTCGCCAAGATCGGCCACCAGGCGCTCGCGCTCGTCATGATTGAGCGCCAGGCCCTCATAGCCGTGATAGGCCACCTGCTCCTGCAGCAGGCAGGCATTCTGGCTCAGCGGCAGCAGCCCATGCTGCTGCGAGGCCACGCCCACGCCAGCCACCGTGTGCAGGTGGATGACCAAGTGGGCCTCCTCACGCGCGGCATGGATCGCCGAATGGATGGTAAAGCCGGCCGGGTTGATGAAGCTGGTGGTGTCCTGGACGATATTGCCGTCCAGATCGACCTTGATCAGGGACGAGGCCGTGATCTCCTCGAAATACCAGCCATAGGGATTGATCAGGAAATGATGCTCGGGCCCCGGCACGCGCGCCGAGATGTGGGTAAAGATCATGTCATCCCAGCCGTGCAGAGCCACCAGGCGATACAGCGCCGCCAACTCCACGCGGGCCTGCCACTCTGCCTCTGACACACGCAATTTCAGCGAAACGGGTGAACCATCGGCCATGGCGGCCTCCCTATTGACATGGTTATGGTTAGCCTCTCCCCGCCAGCGCCCGGCGTCAAGCATTGCCAGGACGAAGGCCAAGCTTAATCTGGACTTAATGAGATTTTTCGAGACTGGATCGATCCAACCGGGCCAGGTCGCCTAGCGGCCGGCCCATAGCGTGAGACTGGCCCCCTTTTGCCACCCTTGCCTTCAGACAAAGGCGGAGCCCCCGCAGAGCGGCTGAATGACCTGCTGGGTCATGCCCGGCCCTCGACGCCCGATGACCAGTGCACCCTGCTGATGGGCCTGGCAGACCTCTATGAGAACACGTCCCGCCCCAAGCCCGCGACGATCGCCGCAGTCTTCCTGAACCTGACCCGCCAGGCAGAGCGTGACATACGCCGACAGCTGGCCGAGCGGATGGCCCATGCCGACTGGGCACCACCGGCCCTGATCCGCTTCCTGGCCGCAGATGAAATCGAGATCGCGCGCCCTGTCATCCTGGCCAGTCCCCTGCTGGCGGATGCCGACCTGATCGACCTGCTGGAGCACGCCTCGATCGAGCACCAGGTGCAGGTCGCGCAAAGGCCAGGCCTTGGCCTGCCGGTCGCCGCCCATATCGCCCGGCAGGCGCGGCCCGCCGTCATGGTCGCCCTGGCCAGCAACGACTCGGCCCGGCTGGACAAGGAGACCCTGTCGGCCCTGGTCAACCACGCCGCGCAGGTCACCGCCCTGCGCGCCCCCCTGGTTCGCCACGACGGCCTGGACCAGGCCCTGGCCCTGAAGCTCTACCCCTGGGTGGGCGAAGCCCTGCGCCAGGTGATCCTCAGCCGATTTGACCTGGATCCGGCCCAGCTGGCCCAGGCCATCGAGACCGCGGGTCGCCAGGCCGCCGGCCTGTCCGGCCGCCTTGATGACGAGGCTGCCAGTCGCCTGATCCAGAAGCTGGTCCAGGCCGATGAACTGCGTCCGGCCTATCTGATTCGTGCCGCCCGCGACGGGCGACTGACCCTGTTCAGCCACGGCCTGGCTGCGCTGGGCGGCTTTGATCCGGCCCAGGTCACCCGCGCCCTGAACGCACAGAGCGCCCGCCCCCTGTTCCTGGCCTGCACCGCAGTCGGGCTGGACCGCGCGGTGTTCCCGGCGCTCCTGGAGAGCCTCCAGACGCACAATTGCGGACTGCCCCGCGATCCGCACCAGTCGGCCAGGGGCCTGGCCAGCCGTTCGGCAGCCCAGGCGGCGCTGGAGTTTCGCACCCTGATGGACGACCTGTGCGGCAGATCTGTTTGACAAGCCTTCCCGGCTCCGCTTGCCTGTCGCGGTGATTGCCCCTCGCTGTACCCCCATGGCCCTGACCTTCGTTGCGAGTGATCGCGACGAGTCCGAGGCCGCGCGCGCCCGCCTGATCAAGCGCTACGGCGATGCCCCGATCCATGAGGCCGACGTGATCGTGGCCCTGGGCGGGGACGGGTTCATGCTTGAGACCCTGCACAACAACCTGCAGCTCCAGACGCCGGTCTATGGCATGAACTTCGGCTCGGTCGGCTTCCTGATGAACGACTGGGAAGAGGACAACCTGCTGGAGCGTCTGGCCTCTGCGGACCGGACCATCATCCATCCCCTGCAGATGGACGCCTGGGTCGAGACGGGCGAGGTCCACAGCGGCCTGGCCATCAACGAGGTCTCGCTGCTGCGCCAGACGCGCCAGAGCGCCAAACTGAAGATCAGCATCAATGACAAGGTGCGGCTGGAGGAGCTGACCTGCGATGGCTGCATGGTCGCGACCCCGGCGGGCTCCACCGCCTACAACCTGTCGGCCCACGGCCCCATCATCCCGCTGGATGCCTCCAGCCTGGCCCTGACCCCGATCAGCGCCTTTCGTCCCCGCCGCTGGCGCGGGGCCCTGATTTCCCATACGGCCAAGGTGCGCTTCGACGTCCTTGAACCCGACAAGCGCCCGGTCAGCGCCACCGCCGACAACTTCGAGGTGCGCCGGGTCAGCCGCGTCGACATCATCGAGCGCCGGGACATCAACCTGACCATGCTGTTCGACGCCGGGCGGTCCTATGACGAGCGGGTCATGATCGAACAGTTTTCAAGCTAGAACACCGTCTGTTAAGGGCCTTGGAGCGATAAGAAGGCGAGATTCAGGAGTGAGCAAGTTGAGCAACCCTCCCCAGGTCATTCGCCCGCCCAACGCCCTGCGCGCCAAGGTTGGCGGTTTCGGCGGCATAGATTCCGACGCCATCGCCCGTGCCGAGGCGGCGTTGAAGGCCATGTCCGCCCAGTTCGAGGAATGGCTGCAGGACGAGATCGTCAAGCTGAGCGCAGCCCAGGCCGACCTGCGCGAAAAGGGCCTGACGCCTGAAACGGCCGAGGCGCTCTATTTCCGCGCCCACGACCTGAAGGG
>JAEYQX010000209.1 GCA_023409795.1 Pseudomonadota bacterium | reverse complement strand
GATCCAGATACGGGACAAGTTGAGCCAGATCGGCAATGTCGCGTCTATGGATCCTCGGGACAGGCCCGGGGATGACGCAGTAAATCTGAACGGAGAGGCCCTTATGATCGGCAATCTGAACCACGTCGGCGTCGCCACGCCGTCGATCGAAGAGTCGATCAAGCTGTACCGCGACATCCTTCGTGCGACCAAGATCGGAGAGCCGTTCGATCTTCCGGCGCAGGGGGTGAAGGTCTGCTTCGTCGATACCCCGACCGCCCAGATCGAACTGATCGAGCCGTTCGACGAGAACAGCCCGATCGTCGGCTTCCTCGCCAAGAACCCCAAAGGCGGCCAGCACCATGTCTGCTTCGAGGTCGAGGACATCCACGCCGCCGTGGCCGAGATGCGCGCCAAGGGCGTGACCATCCTCGGCACCGGCGAGCCGCGCATCGGTGCCCACGGCACCCCGGTCGTCTTCCTTCACCCCAAGGAGATGGGCGGCGTCCTGATCGAGCTGATGGAAAGCCCCAAGGGCGATCACTGAGGCCCCGTCCGATCGACCAGAAAAAAGGCCCGCCGTTTCCGGCGGGCCTTTTGTTTTTAGAAGATGATCTTGCGGAAGTTGATCCGGAAGGTCCGGCCCATCGGGTCCATATAGTCGGGCTGGTAGGACAGGGGGGTGTCGCCGTTGGCGTCGGTCACCTTGACCCGGTCATCAAACAGGTTCTCGACCCCGACCGAGATGCGCGATCCGGTCAGCCAGGGGAAGCGCTCGACCAGGCCATCGCGTTGGCCCAGGTCCGCAAACAGGTTCAGGTTGACCTTGGTCTGGTCCGAGAAGTTCAGGTCGCCGGACGAGCCGCCCGAGATGCGCGTGCCCTCTGACCAGGTGGCGTTCAGGAAGCCACCCATGCCCTTGCGGAAGACACCGGCCTGGACCTGGACCTCGTTGCGGGACTGACCGCCGCGCGCGCCGGCCGCACCCCCGTCCAGCAGGTCGATGACGGGCAGGCCCGGACGGATCGTCAGCTCATCGGTCAGGCGATAGGTGTGATAGAGGCTGAAGTTCATGCGGCCCTGGCCGGGCAGCATCTGGCCGCCGCCACGGCCCCCACGACCACCACCGGGACCCATCCGCATACCGCCACCGGGGCTGCCAGCCCCCATGCGCTGGCCGCCCTGGGCGGGGCCCCGCCCGCCTGCCTGGGGCTGCTGGGCGGGTGCCGGGTCAGGCTTGCCGAAGGCGGTCGAGTAGTTCAGGCCCCAGCGGATCTGCTCGTTCAGGCTGTTGTCGAAGTTCAGCGGGCGGGCGTCGATCTGGACCAGGTTGCCGGCGGCGTCGCGGGTGAACCGCTCGGGCAGGGCCGCTTCCAGGTCCGGGGTGATGGTCGGGAAGGAGGAGATGACGCCGTCCGTCTCAGTGCGGGTATAGTTGGCGGTCAGGCGCAGGTCCTTGTCCTGCAGCGGCTTCCAGTTCATGCCCAGGCGCAGGACGGACTTGTCCTCGGCCGACAGGCCGGCATTGCCGCCCTCGATGCGGTCGATGATGACGCTCTGGCCCGTGGCGAAGTCATAGACCGGCACATTGGGCGTGATCAGGCTGGGGTCGTTCAGCTGGGCCATCGACGGGGCCGACTGCTCGTCCGCGTAGGAGGCGGTCAGGGTCAGGGCATCGAGCGGCGACCAGTTCAGGCCCACGGTCCACTTGTTCAGCCCGCCAAAGTCCGACAGGTCCTCAAGCTGGACGTTCAGGTTGGCCGACAGGTCCCCCAGTTTGCCGATGCCCTCCATGTCGCGGTTGAACAGGGGCATGTTGAAGTTGCCGGACGCGCTGAAACGGTCGCGCGACAGGCTGCGCTCGGTGAACACGCCGCTGCGCAGGTTCTCGGCTTCCTGCTTCTGGGTGTCGAAGCCGGCCTTGAAGGTGGCGTTCAGCGCACCGGCAGGGGCCTGCCACAGGGCACCATTGATTACGCCCTCGACATTGGCCGAGGTGTTGATCGAGCGCGCCTCGTCTTTGGGATTGCGGTCGGGCAGGACCAGGGTGCCGAACGGGTCGAGCGTGCCTGCGGCCGAGGCGTCTTCCAGCGCCGTCGTATTGAAGCCGCGACCCGTGGTGGTCTCGGTCTGGGTGCGGCGCACGCCGCCGCTGGCGGTCCAGCGCCATTCGCCCACATAGCCATCGGCCAGGGCATTGATATTGGCCGTCAGGGTATCGCTTTCACGCGACAGGGCGTCCGGCTCGTTGAAGAAGCGCTGGACGATCACGTCGTCGGCGTAGGGCGAGTAGGGGCTGTCGGCGGCCAGGTCCAGCTCGACCCCGGGCAGGCCCAGATAGCTGAGGCGGTTGGACTGGACCACATTGCCGCTGAACGTCAGGCCGATGCCGCTTTCCAGGTCGCGCTTGTAGGAGCCGCTGAGCTCATAGTTGCGCGCGCGGGGGCTGAGGGTCTGATAGGCCAGCAGGTCCTCGGGCGAGGCCCCGACCACGCCGGGCGGCAGCTCGCGACGGATATCGCGCTCGGTCTCATAGAGGGGGCTGTCGGCCTGGTATTCCAGATCCATCGTCCAGCGCTGGACGCCGCCAATGCGCACGACATTGGTCTCAAGCTCGGTCTGGGTGCGGCCACCCTGTTCGGGGCGCTTGGCCTGGGCCTGGAAGGCGACGGAGCGGAAGTCGGCCTTGAGGACGAAGTTCACCACGCGCTGGTCAGCCGTATAGCCATAGGAGAGGGCGGTCTCCTCGGGCAGGATCTCGGTGCGCTCGATGGCTTCGGGCGGGATGCCGCGGATTTCCTGGAAGCCCGAGATGCGGCGACCATTGACCAGGAAGACCGGCGAGCCACCGCGCGACGAACGGGTCAGCGGCTCCAGCAGGGTCATCAGTTCCTCGATGGTGGCCGCGCCATAGGCCTTCAGCTGCTCGGCATCCAGGACGGCCTCGGGCTCGTAGCCGCCAAGGGCCGCGCCGCGCGGACGCGAAGACGAGACGACGATCTCGCCCAGGTCATAGGCTTCATCGTCTTCCTCGCCGACCTGGGTGGTGGGCTCGGTCGTGGTTTGCTGTGGCGTCTGGGCCTGGACGGCGCTGAGCGCGGTGGCGGACGGAGCCATGTCGCCCTGGGGTGCTACGGAGGCGAGGGCTAACAGCATCACAACGGGGGACATACGACATCCTGAACATTCGGGGGACCGGGGTCCCGAAACGGGGGTAGCTCTGGCTCCGGTGCCATATCGAACGCAGCCGGAGCCCAAAAGTTGAGCCAACATAGGCCGGGAAAATGAACCGGGCCTGACTGTGCAGCTCGAAAGCCTAAACGCGAAAAAGGGCGCAATCCGTCGATTGCGCCCCAGATTTTTCGTTTTCTGCCCGGGCTTTAGAAGCGGGCGCGAACGCCGATCGTCAGGCCGCGGCCCTTCATCGGGGCGGCGTGGGCCAGATAGGAGGCGTGGTTCAGCGCCCGTTCGTCGAGCAGGTTGGTGCCCCGCACGAAGATCTGCGGGCGGATGCCGGGGCGCTCAAACTCATAGGCCAGGGTGGCGTTGACCATGTCAAAGCCCTGCGTTTCCTGTTCGTATTCAGCGATGTCGTCCTGGCGGAAGGTGTGGCTGTATTCCACGTCACCCGACCAGGGGCCGCTCAGCATATCGGCGCGCAGGCCCAGGCGGGCGGCGGGGATACGGGGCAGGTTGCCGCCATCGCCGGTCAGCTCGCCACGCACATAGTCGCCAAAGACGGCAGCGCCCAGCCAGGGGGTGATCTGCTGGCGCAGCTCGCCCTCGATGCCGGTGAAGCGGGCGTCAGCCTGCTCATAACGGATCAGGCGGAAGTCCTCGTGCTGGTCCAGAGTATTGGCGAAGATGTAGTCGTCATAGGCGTAGTGATAGACGCTGGCCGAGCCGGTCAGCTTGCCCGAGGTCTTGCGCAGGGTCAGCTCGATCGAGTTCGAGGTCTCGACGTCCAGGGTCGGGGTGCCCAGCTCATAGGTGTTGGTGGCCAGGTGGACGCCGCGGGCAAAGACTTCCTGGGCCGTGGGGGCGCGCTGGCTGCGCGCGACCGACACGGCGGTGGTCCACTGCGGCGCAAAATGCCAGACGGCCGAGGCCGAGACGGACAGGGGGTCATGCTTCAGCGTGGGTTGGCCCTGGGTCGTCAGTTCCTGCCAGTCCTTGCGGATCGCGCCTTCCAGGTGCCAGTCGCCGATCTCGTATTCTTCCATCAGGAAGACGCCGGCAGAGCGGGTTTCGGTCGGCTTCAGGTAGGACTCGATGCCCTCGGCGCCAAAGTCGCTCTGGCTGACCTGGGTGCCGATGACGCCGCGCAGGCCGTTCCATTCGCGGTGCTGGACCTCCAGGCGACCGTCATAGCCCTTGTTGGTGAAGGTGGTCAGGATCTCGCCTTCCTCGACCTCGTCGTGGCGATAGTCGGTGTGGCCGGCGCGCAGGCGGATGCGGTCGATGCCGCTGATCGGGCTGACCAGTTCGCCGCGCAGGTCGATGCGCTGGCTCTTCAGGCGCACCTGGGGCGCGGGGTGGTGTTCGTCCTCGTGATCGTCATGATCGTCGTGGTCGTCGTGATCGCCATGGTCATGGCCGTGATCGTCGTGGCCGCCGCAGTGCAGGCTGGTGCCGTGCGGATGGCAGCTGGCGAACTCGTGGCTGTGGCCGGCCAGGCCATAGGTGCTGTTCTGCTGGGTGAAGGCGGCACCCAGATAGCCCTTCTCGCCGATCCAGCTGGCCCCCAAGGTGCCGGTGAAGGTGTCGTTGTAGGAGCCTTCCAGGCGCTCTTCGTCGCCGTCGGGGATGCGATAGTCGTCGCTGCGGCGGGCCACGGCCTCCAGGCGCAGGGCGAACTGGCCCGCGCCGACCGTGACGCCGACCACGCCGGCGTCCTCGTCATTCACCGTGCCGTGGCGGTATTCGATCACGCCCTCGCCACCCTCGGCCGGGATGCGGGTGGGGATCTTCTTGTCCAGCAGGTTGACCGCGCCGCCGATGGCACCGCCGCCATAGAGCAGGGCCGACGGGCCGCGCAGGATCTCGACGCCTTCCAGCAGCAGGGGCTCGCCCGAGACGGCGTGGTCCGGCGACACCTCCGAGGCGTCGATCAGGGCAGCGCCTTCGCTCAGGACCTTGACGCGCGGGCTGGTCTGGCCACGCACGACCGGACGGCTGGCCCCACCGCCAAAGGTGTCGGCATTGACGCCGGGGATGCTGGTCAGGGTCTCGCCCAGGGTGGGCTGGCGACGCTGGACGAAGGTGTCGCCGCTGAGCAGGGCCACGTGCGAGCCGACGTCGCTGCCTGCGCGGCCCAGCGGCAGGGCGCGCACGACAATCTCGTCCACCTCGAACACCTCGCTGTCGGTGTGGTCGTGCGGGTCCTGGCGGGTCGGGGCGCTGGCATCCTGGGCCATGGCACCACCGCCCATCACTCCCGTCAGGGCCAGGGCCCCCGCGGCCGACATCAAGGCTTGTTTGAAACGCATTTTACCTATCCCGTATCCCAAGTCGGGCACCCTGATATGTTATATTATATCATGTGGCAAGGCGCTGGCGCATTTGTGGCGGAGCCGATGGGCACCGGCGACGTTTAACCTTGGCTTTTGGCCAGAAAGGAAGACGGATGCGCGCGCTTTTGCCGGTCATGATACTGGGCCTGCCCCTGGTCGCGGGGGCCTGCTCGCAGCAGGCCGAGCCCGAGGCGGGCAGCCCGCTGCAGGCCCCGGCGGGGACGCCGGAAATGATCTCTCTGACCTGCACGGACGGGACGCAGCTGGAGGTCAGCTATCCCGAGGAAGGCCTGGCACGGCTGACCTACCAGGACCGCACCTATGACCTGGCCTATCAGTCGACGGGGCAGGGCGCGGTCTATTCGGGACAGGGCATGGTCTGGTCCAGCCAGGTCAGGGATGGCGAGGAGATCAGCACCCTGCGTCGCCAGGGCGAGGACACCCAGCCCCCGCTTGTGGAGTGTCGCAGGCCTGCCCCGACCCTGGCGGCACCCACGGCCCCGTCAGGCCTGAAGCCCTGCATCAGCCCGGACCTGACCTATGGCGTGGAGGCGGGGGACGCAGGCATGGGCCACCGTCGCACGACGATCCGCGTCCAGAACACCGGGCCCCGGCCCTGCCAGCTTGAGGGGTATCCGCGCCTGGTCCTGCTGGGCGAAGACGACGAGGTTCTGGACCAGGTGAAGGCCGTTGACCGGACCACGGGCTATTTCGGCACGGCCAGGGCGGCGGTGCCGATCCTGCTGCAACCGCGCGACCTGGCCTATTTCGACATCAGCTGGAGCGTGATCCCGCACGAATCCGATGGCGAGACGACCTGTCCGCACGGGGCGTCGGTCCAGGTGGCACCGCCGGGTGATCCGGGCGGCAAGACCCTGCCGCTGGAAGTCACCGCCTGTGGCGGTCAGGTCGAGGTCACGCCCTTCCGCGTCGGCCAGTGGCTGGCCTCGACCTCTACCCCCGGCAGCCGATAACGGGGGTTCATTCTTGCCGAGATTCAGCGTAGCCAGCCTTCCATGACCCAGACCCCTTCTTCGGTCTTCTATGACCGCATCGCCGCCGAACTGTCGGATATCGAGGCCCAGGGCCTGACCAAGCCGGAACGCGTCATCGCCTCGCGCCAGGGGCCGGTGATCTCGGTCAATGGTCGCCAGGTGCTGAACTTCTGCGCCAACAACTACCTGGGCCTGGCCGGGGACGAGCGCGTCACCCAGGCGGGCATCAGGGCGCAGGAAAAATGGGGCGCGGGCACGGCCTCGGTCCGCTTCATCTGCGGCACCCTGGAAATCCACAAGGAGCTGGAGCGCGCCATCGCCGACTACCTCGGCTTTGAGGACAGTATCCTGTTCGCCGCCGCCTTTGATGCCAATGGCGGGATCTTCGAGCCCCTGTTCGGGCCCGAGGACGCCATTGTCTCGGACAGCCTGAACCATGCCTCGATCATCGACGGGGTGCGGCTGTGCAAGGCCAAGCGCTATCGCTTTGCCACCTCGGACATGGCCGACCTGGAAGCCCAGCTGAAGCAGGCCAGGGCCGATGGCGCGCGTGACATCATCATCGCCACCGACGGGGCCTTCTCGATGGATGGCTATATCGTCAAGCTGAAGGAAATCCGCGCCCTGGCTGACCAGTATGGCGCGCTGATCATGGTCGATGACTGCCATGCCACTGGCTTCATGGGCGAGAAGGGCCGCGGTTCCTTTGCCCATTGTGGCGTGAACGTGGACTTTGTCACCGGCACCTTCGGCAAGGCCCTGGGCGGGGCCATGGGCGGTTATATCTGTGCCAAGGCCGACGTCGTGGCCCTGCTGAAGCAGCGGGCGCGGCCCTATCTGTTCGCGAACGCCCTGGCGCCTTCGGTGGGCGGCTCGTCGCTGGAGGCCATTCGCATTGCTTCGGGCGAGGAGGGTGACACGC
>JAEYQX010000199.1 GCA_023409795.1 Pseudomonadota bacterium | reverse complement strand
GGCTTCTCGCACTTCTTTGGCCTGAACGACCTGATCCGCACCGGCGATGTCGCCATCTATGACACCGGCCTGATGGAGAGCTCAACCCACGGCTTTACCCCGAGCGAGACGATCAGCTTCCGCTTTGCCGATGAGGAAGGCACCCGGATCAAGGATGTCGAGTTCACCCTGCCGGCCGGGGCCACGACCATGGGCGACCTGGTCAATGCCCTGAATGACCCGGTCAGCGGCATAGGCCGGTATGGCAGCTTTGCCCTGTCCGCCTCGGGCGAGATGGTCTTCACCGGGCGCGGCAATCCCCCGGCCAGCATGACGGTCCTGAGCGACCGGACCAACCAGGTGGATTCCGGGGTGTCGATGAGCGCCCTGTTCGGCCTGGGCGGCTCGCGCGCTGGCCGCAGCGACGGCTTTTCGGTGCGCAGTGACATTGCTCGGGACGTGAACAGGCTGGCCCTGGCCAAGCTGGACCTCACCGTGCCCGCCGGGGCCGCAGCCATCAGCCTGAATGACGGGCGCGGCGGCCAGGGACTGGCCAATGCCTATCAGTCGGTCACCAGCTTCTCGGCCGCCGGCTCGACCGGAGCGGTGTCCATGTCCCTGTCGCGCTATGCTGCCGAGCTGTCGGGTGAGCTGGGCACCACGGCGGCCTCCTTTAAGAACCGGGCCAGCAGTGCGGCCCTGATCCATACCGAGGCCAAGGCCCGCCGTGCGTCGATCGAAGGCGTCAACCTGGACGAGGAGCTCGTTAACCTGACGACCTTCCAACAGGCCTATAATGCCTCAGCCCGCATGATTCAGGCGGTGTCGGAAATGTATGACACTCTGTTGGGGATGGTCCGATGATCCGCGTCGCCACCTATGGTAACTACCAGACGGCCCTGCTTAACCTGATGTCGGCCCAGCAGCGGGGACACGCGGCCGAGCTGCAGCTGTCCTCGGGCAAGGTCGGGCATAACCACAGCGATTTCGGCCGCACCTCGGAGACCATCACGGCGCTGAAGAGCACCCGGTCGCGGATCGAGGGCTTCAAGCAGACCAGCCAGGCCACGGTCGATCGCCTGACCACCCAGGACCTGGCGCTCGAGCGCATTGCCAGTTCGGCCACCGAGACCCGAAATGCCATCACCAACGCCCTGGCGAACGGCCGGGCTGAAGGCCTGATGACCGAGATCAGCGCCCTGTTTCAGGCGGTGCAGGACGGCCTGAACACCAAGCATCAGGGCAAGTATGTCTTTGCCGGTGGGGCCGTCGAGACGGTGCCGAGCAGCGTCCAAAGCCTGGAGGGGCTGGCGGCCGTGGCCGATATTGCCGACATCTTCCGCAATGACCGCCTGAAGCAGACGGCCTGGGTCGACGAGAACATCAATGTCGACGTGGGCTATCTGGCCGACGACCTGGGCACCGAGCTCTACGAGATCTTCCAGGACATCGCCCAGTTCAACCAGGGCGAGGAACTGACCGGCATCCTCACCGATACCCAGAAGACCTTCCTGACCGCCCAGATCTCGCGCTTGGACCAGGCGGCCCGCTCGCTGGTCACGGTCCAGGCGGCCAATGGTGCCGTCCTGTCGCGCACCGAGAACATCCTTGAGACCCATGTGGTGCGCGCGGACTCGCTGGAGATCATGCTGTCGGGCAAGACCGATGCCGACATGGCCAAGGTGGTGACCGAGATCGAACTGTCCCAGATCGCCATCCAGGCCTCGGCCCAGGTGATCAGCCAGCTGCGCCAGGTATCCCTGCTCGACTACCTGAGATAGCCTGTCCACCGTGGGTGAACCCGCCGCGCTTGCGGTGCGTTAGCTGAAATCAACAGCTTCGCCTTGGGACTTGGCCCATCGGTCAGCTATTAGGATGTCCATGGACGCAGCCCAATTCGACCTGGAGGACGCCCCCGACGGGGGAGTGACCCTGAAGCTTTCAGGCGATTGGACAACCATAGGCGTGGGCCGGACCGCCGAGCGGCTGGCCCAGGCGGTCGAAGGCCGAACGGTCGGGCGGCTGGACCTGGGCGAGCTTGGCCGGTTCGATACGGCCGGGGCCCTGGCCCTGGTGCAGACGCTTGGCCAGCCCCTGCCCAGCCAGGCCTGGCAGGCCCGGCCCGAGGCTGGCCGCATCTATGCCATGGTCGAGAAGCTGGAGCGCGAAAGCGGCGAGCCACCGCCCCGGCCCCATCCGCTGGTGCGCGCCTTCGCCAAGATCGGCATGGGCGTCTATGACTTCTGCGGCGAGGCCCTGCTGTCCCTGGCCTTCCTGGGGCGGCTGATCCTTGCGGTTGGCACGGCGGTGAAGACGCCCAGGGCCATTCGCTGGCCCGCCCTGTTCAGCCAGGCCGAGCGGTCGGGGCTGGATGCCATCCCGATCATCGCCGTCACCAACTTCTTCATCGGGGCGGTCATTGCCTTTCTGGGGGCCAACCTGCTGACCCAGTTCGGGGCCGGGGTCTTTACGGTGCAACTGGTGGCCGTCTCGGTCCTGCGTGAGTTTGCCGTCGTCATCACCTCGGTCCTGCTGGCCGGTCGCTCGGCCTCGTCCTTTGCCGCCGAGATCGGCTCGATGCGGATGAACCAGGAAGTCGACGCCATGCAGGTCATGGGGGTGAATCCCTTCCAGGCCCTAGTGATCCCGCGCCTGGTGGCCATGCTGGTCATGCTGCCCCTGCTGACCTTTGTCGCCATCATCGCTGGCCTTTTGGGCGGTATGCTGGTGACCTGGAGCGAGCTGTCCTATGGCCCGGCCTTCTTTATCCAGCGCATTACCGAAGATCCCCTGATGGACCGGCACCTGATGGTGGGCATGATCAAGGCTCCGGTCTTTGCCGTGGTGGTCGCGGCCATTGGCTGTCGCCAGGGCATAGCGGTCGCCGGCGACGTCGAGAGTCTGGGTCGCCGGGTGACCTCTGCCGTGGTGCAGTCGATCTTTGCCATCATCTTCCTGGATGCGGTCTTTGCCATGATCTTCCTGGAGCTGAACCTGTGACGGCGGCTGCAGACGAACGTGAGAATGTCATCGAGGTGCGCGGCCTGCTCAGCCAGTTCGGCGAGCGGGTGATCCACCAGGACCTGGACCTGGACGTGAAGCGCGGCGAGATCGTCGGCGTGGTCGGGGGCTCGGGCACGGGCAAGACGGTGCTGCTGAACTCCATCATCGGGCTGAAGCAGCCCGAGGGCGGCTCGGTGCGGCTGTTCGGCCAGGAGCGCGAAACCATGACCGAGGCCGAGGCTGCAGAGGTTGAGCGGCGCACCGGCGTCCTGTTCCAGCAGGGGGCGCTGTTCTCGTCCCTGAGCGTGCTGGACAATGTGGCGGCTCCCCTGGTCGAGCATACCGACCTGCCGCGCGATGCCATCCGCGAGCTGGCCGAGATGAAGATCGCCATGGTGGGGCTGAAGCCCGAGAGCCATTACCTGAAGCCGGCCGAGCTGTCGGGCGGGATGAAGAAGCGGGTGGGCCTGGCGCGGGCCCTGGCCCTGGACCCCGAGCTGATCTTCCTGGACGAGCCGACCGCGGGCCTTGACCCCATCGGCGCGGCGGCCTTTGACACGCTGATCCGGGACCTGTCCGATGACCTGGGCC
>JAEYQX010000265.1 GCA_023409795.1 Pseudomonadota bacterium | reverse complement strand
TCGGCGGCGAGCAGTCGGGCCACATCATCCTGAAGGACCACGCGACCACGGGCGATGGCCTGATGGCGGCGCTGCAGGTCCTGGCGGTCCTGGTCGAGGCGGGCGTGCCGATGAGCGAGCTGGCGCGCCAGTTCGAGCCGGTGCCCCAGCTGCTGAAGAACGTGCGCTACAAGGCTGGCAAGCCGCTGGAGGACGCCCGCGTCCAGGCGGCCATGGCCGAGGCCGAGGCGGCGCTGAGTGGCTCGGGCCGCCTGCTGGTGCGCCCGTCCGGCACCGAAAAGCTGATCCGCGTCATGGCCGAGGGCGACGACGAGGCCCTGGTCAAGCGCGTGGTCAATGACGTCGCCGAGGCGGTGCAGGCCGCCGGCTGACAGCCTCAGCCGCCGGGGGCCTGGTCGGCCAGGGCCCCGGCGATGACCTCGATCCGGTTGCGGATGTCGGGGACGGCGATCGTCTCCCACAGGGCCGCGCGCGCGGGCGGGCCGAGCACGAACAGCTGCGGGTTGGCCTGGCCGGCGGCATCCAGGACATGGCCGATCTCGTCCAGGTCAAGGCCCAGTCGCAGCGCGTCCAGCCGGGCCTTGCCCGCCGCGATCAGGGCCCCGGTCAGGGGCTGGCTCAGGGCGTCATGGCCCGGGCCCGTGCAGTCGATCAGCCAGTCGGCCGACAGGGTCAGGGGCCGGCCCCCGCGCGGCCTCAGGTCCATCTCGACCCCGTCCTTCGTGCCGCGAATGGCCTGGACGTGGCCGGGCTGGCGGACCAGGCGACCGGCCGCCACCAGGGCCTCCAGCTGGTCGGCGACCTGGGGGTCGATGCGGTGGCGATGCACGTCCCACCACGGGCGCAGGTGACGGATGAAACGGCTGCGTTCCGCCTCGGAGGCGGCGCGCCACAGCTCGATGGTAATGGGGCGATAGGCCTCCATCACCGCGCGCCAGCCCTGGCGGCGGGCTACGGCGCGGGCAACCTTCAGGCGCTGGGACAGGGGGCCGCTGAAGGCTTCGTCGGGCAGGAAGACCGCCGCGTCGTGCCGGGCCCCGTGGGCGCGCGGCATCTGACCCCGGCGCGAGACGCCATAGGCGCGGCCCTGCCAGCCCTGGGCCTGCAGCGACAGGATGACGTCGACCATGGTCAGGCCGGTGCCCAGGATGATGACGGTATCCTCGGTGCCGATGGCCTCGATCGCGCCGGGGGCCCAGGGATTGGGCAGGATGCGCGGGCTGTCCTGGCCCGAGGCCATTTTCGGGGCAGGGTTGCCGGTGGCCAGGACCACGGCCCGGCCCTGGAGGGTGCGGCCATCGGCCAGGGTGACGGTGGTGCCGTCCAGGGACACCGCCTCGCCGGTCACGCGCTGGACCAGGCCGGGATGGGCCTGCTCGACACTGGCCAGCCGATCCTGGACATAGAGGCCGAACAGGCGGCGCGGGGCAAAGCCGTTGGGATCGGCCCGCTCGGGATGGTGCCGGGCCAGCCAGGCCGCAAAATCCCTGATCCGCCCGGCCACGGCCCCCATGCGCTCGGTGCGGACATTGAGGCGGTGGTCGTCCAGCCGGGCGCTGTAGGCCACGCCCAGGCCAAAGACGCCGGACCGCTCAACCAGGATCGAGGCCTGGCCAAGCTCGGCCAGGCGCGCGGCCAGCATGGAGCCGGAATAGCCGCCGCCGATGATGACAACGGGGGATGGGGAAACAGAGGTCTCAGTCACCGTGGCACCTCGTCCGATCTGGGCGATGGCGTCAATGGTGAAGGTGACCGGATCGCCAGAAGGTGAAGGCCCATCTCCTCCCCATGCAATGCGGAGGGGGACCACGAAGCGGTGGAGGGGCCGGTCGCGCCAAGGCTCAACCCCGCCCCTGCGTCTCGTCGGCTGCGCCGCCGATCCACCTCCCCATGCCATGGGGAGGAGAAGCGAGGGGATCAGATTTCCTGGTTGAAGGCCCCGATCTCGGGGTGGTTGGCCAGGCGCGGCTTGATCTCTTCGCGGAACAGGGCGCGCATGTCGTCGGCCGACTTCATGCTCTCGACCACGACGACCAGCTCGGGCTTGTTCGAGGAGGCGCGGACCAGGACCCAGGAGCCGTCCTCCAGGTGGACGCGGACGCCGTTGACGGTGATGACCTCGACGATCCTGCGGCCCAGGATTTCGCCGCCTGCGGCAAACAGGTCCTCGTATTCCTTGACGATTTTTTCGAGCACGCCGTATTTCAGCTCGTCGTCGCAGTGCGGCGACATGGTCAGCGAGGTCCAGGCGTCGGGCAGGGCGGTCTTCAGCTCGGCCAGGGACTTGCCGGGGTTGCGGTCCAGCATGGCCAGGACGGCACCGGCGGCCACCAGGCCATCGTCATAGCCATGGCCCAGGTCGCCCGACAGGAAGAAGTGGCCCGACTTCTCGAAGCCGGCCAGGGCCCCCAGCTCGGCGGTCTTGCGCTTGATGTAGGAGTGGCCGGTCTTCCAGTAGACGGTGGTGGCCCCATTGGCGGCCAGGACCTGGTCGGTCTTGTAGAGGCCGGTCGACTTCACATCGACGACGAAGGTGGCGTCCTTGTAGATCTTCGACAGGTCGCGGGCCAGCATCAGGCCGATCTTGTCGGCGAAGATTTCCTCGCCGGTATTGTCCACGACGCCGCAGCGGTCGCCGTCGCCGTCAAAGCCCAGGGCCAGGTCGGCGCCGGTCTCGCGCACCTTCTCAGCCATCTGGACCAGCATGGCGTGGTCTTCCGGGTTCGGATTATACTTGGGGAAGGTGAAGTCGAGGTCGGTGTCCATCTCGATCACCTCGGCCCCCATCAGGCGCAGGACCTCGGGCGCAAAGGCCCCGGCCGTGCCATTGCCGCAGGCGGCCACGACCTTGAGCGGACGGGTCAGCTTCACCTTGGAGGCGACGTCCCGGACATAGGTGTCGCGGAAGCCCTCGACGCGCTCCAGGCGGCCACCGGGGCGGGCCACGCCCTCGCCGTTCAGGACGATCTCCTTGAGCCGGGTCATCTCGACCGGGCCAAAGGTCAGCGGGGCCTGGGCCCCCATCTTGACCCCGGTCCAGCCGTTCTCGTTGTGGCTGGCGGTGACCATGGCCACGCAGGGGCAGTCGAGCGCGAACTGGGCGTAATAGGCCATGGGCGACAGGGCCAGGCCGATGTCGAGGACCTCCATCCCGCCTTCGAGCAGGCCCAGGATCAGCGCCTGCTTGACCGAGAGGCTGTAGGCGCGGAAGTCATGGCCGACGGCGATTTTCGGCGTCTGGCCGATCTCGTGGACATAGGTCGCCAGGCCCAGGCCCAGGGCCTGGATACCCAGCAGGTTGATCTCTTTTTCCAGGATCCAGCGGGCGTCGTATTCACGGAAACCGGTGGGCTTGACCAGGGGAAGGGTCTCGTATTCCGCCGTATTGGGGCGGATGTCCTGGCGCGGCTTGGTCATGAATGCTCCTGGGCCTGTGGCCGGTTCTGACGGATAGGGTCGTTGGATCGGCCGACCGCAACGGGCAGTCTGTCCGCAAGGCGTGGTCGGCGGCCCCTATAATCCGTAAGCTTCCCTATAGCTCCCGATTATGACGAGGCCAATATTCGGTGGCGTCAAAAGGGCCGGATTGCGGCCTTGCAGCCGGCCCACGCCTTGACCAGACCGGCTGGGTCAGCCTAGGCCTCAGTCACTGTTACGGAGACGCCCATGCCCCGCCTCATCCTGCTTCGCCACGGCCAGAGCCAATGGAACCTCGAGAACCGCTTTACCGGCTGGGTCGATGTTGACCTGACCGCAGAGGGCGAGGCCCAGGCGCGCCGTGGCGGCGAGCTGATCGCCCAGGCCGGGTTCAAGCCGTCGGTCATGTTCACCTCGGTCCTGACGCGGGCCAAGCGCACCGGGGCCATGGCCCTGGACGCGGCGGGCCTGAAGGACGTCGAGGTGATCGAGGACTGGCGCCTGAACGAGCGTCACTATGGCGGGCTGACGGGCCTGGACAAGGCCGAGACGGCGGCCAGGCATGGCGATGACCAGGTCAGGATCTGGCGCCGCAGCTATGACGTGCCGCCGCCGCCCCTGGCTCCCGGTGGCGAGTTCGATTTCGCCAAGGACCCCCGCTACGAGGGCAAGGCCATCCCCGACACCGAGAGCCTGAAGACCACCCTGGACCGGGTCCAGCCCTATTGGGACGCCGAGATCGCCCCGCGCCTGAAGGCCGGCGAGGACGTGCTGATCGCCGCCCATGGCAACTCGCTGCGGGCCATCGTCAAGCTGCTGTTTGCGGTGCCGGACGACCAGATCGTCGGCGTCGAGATCCCGACCGGCAATCCGCTGGAGATCGAGCTGGATGCCAGCCTGAAGCCGGTTGCGGCCCGTTATCTGGACGAGGGGCGGGCCCAGGCCCTGCCGCCGATCGCATGACCGCCGCGGGGCCGGGGGGCGAACAGGACGCCGTCTTCATGCGCAGGGCCATTGCGCTGGCCCGGGCGCAGATGGGCAAGACCTGCCCCAACCCGGCGGTCGGCTGCGTCCTGGTCAAGGACGGGGTCGTCCTGGCCGAGGCGGCCACCGCCGAGGGTGGCCGGCCCCACGCCGAGGAACAGGCGGTTCCGGCCGCCGGTGACGCCGTGCGCGGCAGCACCGCCTATGTGACCCTGGAACCGTGCGGGGCGCGCTCGTCGGGGCGCAAGTCCTGCGCCCACTTCCTGGCCGATGCCGGGGTGGCCCGTGTGGTCATCGCTGCCCTTGACCCGTCGCCCTTTGCCTCGGGCCGGGGGACCGAGCGGCTGGTCCAGGCCGGGCTGGTGGTCGAGACAGGGCTTCTGGCCGACGAGGCGGCCATCCTCAGCGAAGGCTTCCTGCACCGGCTGGAGACCGGCCGGCCCATGGTGCGAATCAGCACCGATGGCGACGGCTTTGACGGGCGCTTCGTCGCCGCCCCCCGCGCCGACCTGGTGGCCGAGCTGAACCGGCTGGGCGAGGCGGGCTATACCCGGTTGTGGACCCAGGAGGGCGAGCTGGCCGATGCCCTGCGCGAACAGGGCCTGCTGCGCGAATAGGGCCGGGGAACCCGGTTCGCCGATGGGCGTGCCGCAAAGCATTCCTTAACAGGCCTGTGGCCATGCTTTGGCCATGAGCGAACTGGCCCAACCCGAGCGAAAACGCCTGACCCAGGCCGAGGTGGATGCGATCTGCGCCCGCCATGACCGCCTGTGGCAGGCCAGGCCCGGCGGGGCGCGGGCCGTCTTTGCCTGGACCGACCTTTCCGGGCTGAGCCTGAAGGGCCGCAACCTGGCCGATGCCGATTTTGCCGCCGCCCGTCTGAACGACTGCGACCTGAGCGGCTGCAAGCTGGACAATGCCAACTTCTTTGGCGCGGATATGCAGGACGTAGTCCTGGTCGACGCCAGCCTGAGGCGCGCCGACCTGCGCGGGGCCTGCCTGCGCGGGGCCGACCTGTCGGGCGCCGACCTGTTCGAGGCGGACCTGCGCGAGGGGGCGATCGCGGCGGCGGATTCCAAGCTGGGCTATCGCGTGGTCGAGGCCCAGGCGCGGGTCGAGACCCAGGCCCAGGGCGCGGTCCTGGCCGGGGCCAACCTGCAAAGGTCGCGCCTCAGCGGGGTCCTGGCCGTGGCGGCCGACTTTACCGATGCGGTGATGAAGGACTGCAAGCTGGTGCGGGCCAACCTGAAGCAGGCCACCTTCCGCGGGGCCGACCTGGCCGGGGCCGACCTGTCGGGCGCGGACCTGAGCGGGGCGGACCTGAGCGATGCCATCCTGGTCGGGGTCAAATCGGCCATGTGGCGCACCGACGGGGCCAATATGGACGGGGCCCTGACCGATGATCGTCCGGCGGGCGAGCCGGTCAGCCAGATGCCGGCCGCCGAGATGCTGAGGGTCCACGCCCAGTGGTGCGAGACCGGTGGGGCCGAGGGGCAGCCCTCGGTCTTTGACCGGGTGGACCTGCGGCCCCTAGTCAGTATCCGGGGCCTGAACCTGACCGCCCTGTCGGCCAGGGGCGCGGTCTTCTATGGCCTGGACATGGAGGGGGTGCAGCTGCAGGGCGCGCAGCTGGAGGGGGCGGACCTGCGCTCGGCCAACCTGAGGCGGGCGGACCTGCGCGGGGCGCGGCTGGGCCGGGCCCGGCTGAACGGCGCAGACCTGAGGGAGGCCCAGCTGGGGCCGCTGCTGCTGGGTGGCGACCGGCTCCTGCCGGCCGACCTGAGCGGAACCGTCCTGCGTGGGGCAGAGCTGTCGGGCGCGGACCTGCGCCACGCGGTGGTGCGCGGTGCCGACTTCTCGCGGGCCCGGATGCATGATGCCCAGGTGCGCCAGACCGACTTTTCGCAGGCCTGCATCAACGGGGTGCGCGGCATTGATCCGGCCGAGCTGAGGCCCGGCCCCGTGCTGGTCGCCGAGCAGGCCTGAGGCGGTGGGCACGAAAAAGGGGGCGACGCGGACGCCGCCCCCAGTTCGGGTTCAACTGTGAAGAGATCTGATGGGCCGGTCAGGCGGCCTGGTCGGTCTTGGCATCGATCAGGGCCGGGCCGGTCGCGATCTCGATGCGACGGGGCTTCAGGGCCTCGGGCAACTCGCGCTGCAGGTCGATGCTGAGCAGGCCATTGGCCAGGCTGGCACCCTTGACCACCACATAGTCGGCCAGCTGGAAGCGGCGCTCGAAGTCGCGCTCGGCCAGGCCGCGATGCAGGTAGGTCTTCTGGGTCGCCGTCTCGTCATTGGCGGCCTTCTTGCCGATGACGGTCAGCTGGTTCTCCTTCGCCTCGATGTTCAGCTCATCGGGGGTGAAGCCCGCGACGGCGATCTCGATGCGATAGGCGTTCTCGCCCAGGGTCTCGATGTTGTAGGGAGGCCAGCCGTTGTCCTGGCTGGAGCGCGCAGCGTTTTCCAGTTGGCGGGCCAGGCGGTCAAAGCCAACGGCCGAACGGTACAGCGGCGTGAAATCATAGGTACGCATCAGTCATCCTCCTGAGGATCAGCAAGGTTGAACCGCCCGGCGATTTTGCCCCGGACGGTGGTGGGATTCAGGCCCGGCGGTCCGCATTCGGCCCCGACAGGTCTGCAAGAGCCCGACATCGGCGCTCTCGAACCAAGAGGTAGGTGGGCGTTTTCCCGGCGCAAGGGGGGAAAATCATCGTCAGGGCCATTCCATGCCTTGCTGAGGCCGCGAAGCGCCGTAAGGGTTAGGACAATCTTAATCCCAGGACCGACCGGAGCCTCTCATGCGACCCCTCGTCCTTGCTTCTGCCCTGCTGGCCGGCCTTGGCCTGTCGGTGGCCGCGCTGAACCCTGCCCTTGCCCAAAGTCCGGTCCAGGGCCCGGCCCCGGCCGAGAGCGCGCCCCTGCCGATCCGCCAGGGCCTGTCGATGCAGATGCCTGACCTGCAGGAAGACACCGCGCTTCAGGCTGCCGTGGCCTCGGACACCCGCCCGGCCGAGGACCGGGCCCGCGACATCCATCGCCATCCCTATGAGAGCCTGACCTTCTGGGGCCTGACGCCGGGCATGACGGTGGTCGAGATCGAGCCGGGGGCCAAGGGCTGGTGGCGCCAGATCCTGGAGCCCTATGCGGCGGCGACGGGCGGGACCTATGTGCCGGTCAACCGCCCGCTGGAGGGCATGGGGGTCGAGGACGGCCAGGCCGACATGGTGCTGGTGGCCCGCGCCTTCCACAACTGGGCCCGCAGTGAGCGCACCGGGCCCTATCTGGCCGCCTTTTATCGCGCGCTGAAGCCGGGCGGCATCCTGGCCATCGAGCAGCATCGCGGGGTCGAGGGGCTGAACGTCGCCGAGACCGCCCCCACCGGCTATGTGTCCGAGAGCTATGTGATCCACGCCGCCCGCGAGGCCGGGTTTGAACTGGATGCCCGCAGCGAGCTGAACGCCAATCCGCGCGATGATCGCGACCATGCCTTTGGCGTCTGGACCCTGGCCCCCAACCGGCGCTCGGAGAAGGACGGCCGCACCCTGACGCCCGAAGAACGGGCCGAATATGACGCCATTGGCGAGAGCGACCGGATGACCCTGAGATTCCGCAAGCCGGTGACGGCCCGGTGAGGGGCGCGGTTTTGACCCTGGCGGCAAAGCCTTTTATGCCGTTTTCCCTGATGTGGCGTAGGTGGGGGTACGCGGATGTCTGAGTTTACGACGCGGCGGGCAGTGCTGGCCGGAGGGTGCGGCCTGGCCCTGGTGGCGACATCGGCCTGTGGTCGCAAGAAGGAAGAACCGGTCGCGCCGGAGCCGGTGGTGACCGAGCCGGAAGGCCCGCCCGAAGGCTCGCTGGAATGGGCCGTGGCCGGGGCCTGGCGCCCGGCATCGGACAAGGAACGCGATGTCTGGCGGCACCCGGTCGAGACCCTGAGGTTCCTGGGCCTGCAGCCCAGGATGACGGTGGTCGAATTCTGGCCCGGCAGCGGCTGGTACACCCAGATCCTGGCACCCTACCTGGCCAAGGGGGGCGGCACCCTGCACCTGGTGGGCTTTCCCGAGGGCAATAACTCCGACCCGGCGCAGCTGGCCTTGAACCGGGCCCTGCGCGATGTGCTGGAGGCGGACCGCAAGCTGTATGGCACGGTCCAGTTCAGCGAGTTTGGCGCGGCCACCGGCCCCGTCGCGCCTCCGGGCACGGCGGACATGGTGCTGTTCATGCGTCAGGTCCACGCCTGGATGGCGGCCGGCATTGCCGAGAAGGCCTTTGCCGATGCCTTCATGGCCCTGCGCCCCGGTGGCATCCTGGGGGTCGAGCAGCACCGCCTGGGCCCCGAGCAGGACCAGGACCCGGCTGCGGCCAATGGCTATGTCCAGGAGGCCTTCATCCGGCAGCTGGCCGAGGAGGCCGGCTTTACCTTCGTCGAGGGCAGCGAGATCAACGCCAACCCGGCCGACACCAAGGACCATCCGTTCGGGGTCGAGACCCTGCCGCCGCGCCGCCTGACGGCCCCGGTGGGCGAGATGCCCAATCCTGATTTCGACAGCAGTCCCTATGATGCCATCGGGGAAAGCGACCGCATGACGCTGAAGTTCAGGAAGCCCGAGTGATCCGCGCCACGGCCTTTGCACAACAGGCTCCCCTGATGGGGGTTCCGGGGGCCTCGCCTCCGCCAGGCGGACAGGGGGACTGGTATCGCGGCGCGGGCGGCCTGCGCCTGCGCGCGGCCTTCTGGACGCCTTCTCCGGGCGTGGCCAGGACCCCGCGCGGCACGGTGGTCCTGAGCCCCGGCCGGACCGAGCCGATCGAGAAATACTATGAGCTGATCGGCAACCTGCTGGCGCGCGGCTTCTGCGTCCTGGCCCATGACTGGCGCGGCCAGGGACTGTCGGCCCGTCTGCTGCCGGACCGGCTGAGGGGCCATGCCCGCGCGGTCGAGGAATTCCTGGACGACTTTGCCCGCCTGCTGGATGCCTATGAGACCCGCGCGCCCAAGCCGTGGATCATGGTCGGCCACTCGATGGGGGCGGCGCTGAACCTCCTGACCCTGCAGTCGGGCGAGGCCCGCTTTGGCGGTGCGGTCCTGTGCAGCCCCATGCTGCGGATCAAGACCGGCAAGCGCTCGATGTGGCAGGTCAAGCTGGCCGTGCGCTGGAACCTGCGCCACGGCAAGGCCGGCGACTATGTGCTGGACAATCCCGACGACCC
>JAEYQX010000120.1 GCA_023409795.1 Pseudomonadota bacterium | reverse complement strand
GAAGCGGGTGCGGGTGCTGAACGAACAGCTGGGCGATGCCCACTTCCACGCCGAATACCTGGCCCGCACCGGGGGCTATTGAGCCCGGCCCATGAAAAAAGCCCCGGCCGCGTCAGCGACCGGGGCTTTGATCAGGTCATGAGATCCCGACTTAGGCGGCCGGCGGGGTGGTGCTCGGCGAGGTGTTCGGGGTGTTCTCGGTCGTCAGGCCGCCGTCGGCATTGCCAGCCTGCTGCTCGATGCGGTCAGCCTCGGCGTTGAGGGCCTGCTCTTCCGCTTCGTTCGGAGTCGCGGCAGCCTGGGCTTCCAGGGCATCGGCCTGTTGCTCGGCGGCGCGGTCGGCGGCGCTTTCACCGCAGGCGGCCAGACCGGCAAAGGCAGCGGCAGCGATCGAGGCGATAACCAGTTTACGCATGGGTTGTTTCCTTCCGATTGGGTGATGACTAAACGCCGCTTCTCACGGAAGGTTCACGCCGCTGTGAGTTTTGGTCGCTTTTTAGCCTGCCTCCTTGAACGCCACCCGCGCTGCGCCCAGCAGGGCGGCGTGCTTGTGCAGGATCACCTTGGTCGGGATCGCCTCCATATAGGGCTGGAAGCGGCCCTTGCGCTCGAACCGCTCGCGGAAGGGGCTGGCCTGGAGGAAGGGCAGGATGCGCGGGGCAATGCCCCCGGCGATATAGACGCCGCCACGCGCCCCGGTGGTCAGGGCAATGTCACCGGCCACGGCCCCCAGGATGGCACAGAAGCGGGCCAGGGTATTGCCGCAGGGCGTATTGGGGTCCTGCAGCGCCGTGGTCGTGATCTCGGCGGGGTCATCGATATGGGTCTCGCGCCCCTCGATCTCGGCCAGGGCCCTGTGCATGTTCAGCAGGCCCGGACCACAGATCAGCCGCTCAATCGAGACTCGGGTATAGCGGCGGCGCAGGATGCGCAGGATCTCGTCCTCGATCGGGTCGCCCGGCGGGAAGCAGGCGTGGCCGCCCTCGGACGGCATGGCCATCTCATTGCCGTGGGCATCGCGCACCAGGGCCGAGACGCCAAAGCCGGTGCCCGGGCCCAGCACCGCCAGGGTCGAGTGGGGATCGCCCTCGGACGGCCCGCCCAGCGAGGCCAGCTCGTCCTCGGGGACGATGGGCGCACCCCAGGCCAGGGCCTCGAAGTCATTGATCAGCTTGACCGGCTCAAGGCCCAGGGTCGCCAGTTCCGGCTCCGACACGCGCCACGGCGAGTTGGTCAGGTCGATGGCCCCGTCCGTCACCGGACCAGCTACTGCGATCACCCCGCCACTGGGCTTGACCTCGCAGCCGTCCAGGAAGGCCTTTACCCCGCCCAGGAAGGTCGGGTGCTCTGAGGCCGGGAAGCTTTCGTGGTGATCCAGGACCACCTTGCCCTCGACCATCCGGGCCACGGCAAAGCGGGCGTTGGTGCCGCCGACATCGCCGACGAGAAGCGTTTGATCAGACATTTAGAACTCGCTCCGGGCGAAACAGACGGTGGCGCCTTCCTCGGCGGTGGTCACCACGTGGCGGAAGGCACCGAACAGCTCACGGCCATAGCCCCAGCGGCTCGATTCGGCATAGGCGGCGCGGCGCGGGGCGGCCGGACGGGTGTTCAGGTCCAGCCCGCCCACGGTGGTCAGCACGCCGGCCTCGGCATCCAGGCGAATGAAGTCGCCGTCCTGGATATGGGCCAGGGGGCCGCCGGCCAGGGCCTCGGGGCTGACGTGGATGGCGGCGGGCGTCTTGCCGCTGGCCCCCGACATCCGGCCATCGGTGACGAAGGCGACCTTGAAGCCCTTGTCCTGAAGCACGCTGAGCGCAGGCGACAGCGAGTGAAGCTCCGGCATCCCGTTGGCGCGCGGCCCCTGGAAGCGAAGGACCACCACCACGTCGCGGTTCAACTCGCCCGCCTTGAAGGCCGCCAGGGCATCCTCCTGGGATTCAAACACGGCGGCGGGGGCCTCGACGATGCGGTTCTCGGGCTTGACCGCCGAGACCTTGATCACGGCCCGGCCCAGGTCGCCCTGGACCAGTCGCAGGCCGCCATCCTTCTGGAAGGGGTCAGAGGCCGGACGCAGGATATCCAGGTCCAGGCTCTCGGCCACGCCGTCGCGCCAGACCAGCTCGCCATCGACCAGGGACGGCTCCTGGAAATAGGCCTCGATGCCCTCGCCCATGATGGTGGTGACGTCCGAGTGGATGTGGCCGCCCTGGGCCAGCTCGCGCGCCACGAAGGCCACGCCGCCGGCCGCCTGGAAGGCGTTCACGTCGGCCGAGCCATTGGGATAGACCCGCGCCAGCAGGGGCGTGACCGAGGACAGCTCGTCCATGTCGGTCCAGTCGATCAGGATGCCCGCCGCCCGCGCCATGGCGACCAGGTGGATGGCGTGGTTGGTCGAGCCGCCCGTGGCCAGGAGCGCCACGATCATGTTGACGATGGACTTCTCGTCGATGACGTCGGCCATGCGGCCCTTGCCGCTGCGGGCCAGCTCGACCGCCCGCTTGCCCGCCGCCGCCGTCAGGGCATCGCGCAGGCCGGTGTCGGGATGGACAAAGGCGGTCGAGGGCAGGTGCAGGCCTGCCAGCTCCATCATCATCTGGTTGGAGTTGGCCGTGCCATAGAAGGTGCAGGTGCCGGGCGAGTGATAGCTGCCGACCTCGCTTTGCAGCAGGGTCGCGCGGTCCACCTTGTTCTGGGCATAGAGGGCCCGCACCCGCGCCTTCTCGGCATTGGGAATGCCCGACGGCATGGGGCCGGCGGGGGCAAAGACGACCGGCAGGTGGCCAAAGGCCAGCGCGCCCATGAACAGGCCCGGCACGATCTTGTCGCAGACCCCCAGCATCAGGGCGGCGTCAAAGGCATCATGGGTCAGGGCCACGCCCGTGGACATGGCGATCACGTCGCGGCTGAACAGGCTCAGCTCCATGCCGGGACGACCCTGGGTCACGCCATCGCACATGGCCGGGGTGCCGCCCGCGACCTGGGCCGTGGCCCCGACCTGGCGCACCGCCTCGCGGATCACGGCGGGAAAGCGCTCGAACGGCTGGTGGGCCGACAGCATGTCATTATAGGCGGTGACAATGCCCAGGTTGGGCTTGGAGCCATCCATGGCCGTCAGCTTGTCGGCCAGGGTCTGGCCGGCAAAGGCGTGGGCCCAGTTGGCACAGGACAGCTTGGCCCGGCCCGCGCCGGACTGGCTGGCGGCGTCCATGCGGCGCAGGTAGTCGGCCCGCGTCTCGCGGCTGCGTTCGATGATCCGTTCGGTGACGCGGGTCACCACGGGGTTCATTTGCGGTCTGGCCATCAGTCGGCCTCCGTCCAGAGCACTTCAAGATTGACCTTCGCCGCGACCAGGGCAGCGATGGGATGGATGGCGGGGTCGCCGGCGGCTTCGCGCTCCAGGACCTTGCGCTTGGTGGCCCCCTTGAGGGCCAGGACCACAAGGCGCGCCCCCATCAGGTAAGGCAGGTTGATCGTCAGGCGTTCCAGCGAGGGGGCCAGGCCGTCGCGGCCGGTCGGCACGCCATAGACGGCCGGCTTCAGCCCCGGCGTCAGCAGGGTCCGCAGCGTCGGGCTGTGCGGGAACATCGAGCAGATGTGGCCGTCCTCGCCCATGCCCAGAAGCGCCGCATCAATGCGTCCGCCCGCCCGGTCCAGCCGACGGGTGGCCTCGGCCCCGGCGCGGTCCACCGTCACCTGGGACGAATAGAGCGGCAGAAAGCGCGCCTGCGCCGCCGGTCCGGTCAGCAGGGTCTGCTTCAGCAGGGCGGCGTTCGAATCGGGCGAGCTTTCGGGCACATAGCGCTCGTCCACCAGGGTGGCGGTGACGCGCGACCAGTCCAGGCCAGCGGCGGCCATGCGGCCATAGATGGGGGCGGGGGTCGAGCCGCCCGACCCTGCAAACAGGGCCTGGCCCGTCTCGTCGATGGCCTGGCCCAGGGTTCCCGTCAGATGGTCGGCGGCGGCCTGGGCCCAGTCGGCGGCACTGGCCAGGGTCTTTATCTGGATCATGGCTCAGGTCTCCTGTCGCCGGGCGGCTGGCCGACCGGCCAGGCTGTAGGGCACCGGATCAGTCATCGCCGGTATTCCACGCCCGTCCGGTGCGGGACAGCAGAAGGTCCGAAGCCTCGGGCCCCCAGGTGCCGGGGTCATAGGCCAGGGGCTTGAGGTCGGCATTGGACCAGGCCTCGGACACCTCGTCGACCCACTTCCAGGCCTGCTCGGCCTCGTCGCGGCGCACGAACAGGGTAGAATCGCCCGCCATGGCATCCAGCAGCAGCCGCTCATAGGCGATGCGGCGACGCGGCGGCTTGGCCTCCTTGCCGTCCATGCCCCACGACAGGCTCATGCGGATGGGCTGCAGCTGCATCCTCTGGTCCAGGCCCGGCTTCTTGTTCATCACCGACAGGGAGATGTCCTCATCCGGCTGCAGCTCGATCACCAGGCGGTTGGCCTCGATGGCACCGCGGTCGCCGTGGTCGAAGATCGAGTGGGGCACCGGCTTGAACTGGATGACGATCTCGGTGCGCTTTTCCGACAGGCGCTTGCCGGTGCGCATGAAGAAGGGCACGCCCGCCCAGCGCCAGTTGTCGATGTCGGCGCGGATGGCGACAAAGGTTTCGGTGTCCGAAGCCTGGCCGCGTTCCTGCTCATAGGACGGGACCGGCTGGCCCTCGCTGGTTCCCTCGACATACTGGCCGCGCACGGTGACGCGCTCGGCTTCCTCGGGCGTGATGGGGCGCAAGGAGCGCAGCACCTTGACCTTTTCGTTGCGCACCGAGTCCGGGTCCAGGTCGCTGGGCGGCTCCATGGCCACCAGGCACAGCAGCTGCAGCATATGGTTCTGCAGCATGTCGCGAAGGGCACCATATTCGTCATAGTAGGGCCAGCGGTCCCCGACCCCGACCGTCTCGCCGACCGTGATCTGCACATGGTCGACGGTCAGGTTGTTCCACAGCGGCTCGAAGATGGTGTTGCCGAACCTCAGGGCGATCAGGTTCTGAACCGTCTCCTTGCCCAGATAATGGTCGATGCGGAACACCCGATCCTCGGTGAAGGCGG
>JAEYQX010000238.1 GCA_023409795.1 Pseudomonadota bacterium | reverse complement strand
TGCACATGGAGATCCAGGATCCGACCCTGAAGGATCGCTCCGGGCGGGTCATCGACATCGTCGCGCCGCTCGGCAAGGGCCAGCGCTGCCTGATCGTCGCCCCGCCGCGCGTCGGTAAGACGGTGATGCTGCAGAACATCGCCAAGTCGATCGAGCGCAACCACCCCGAGGTCTTCCTGATCGTCCTGCTGATCGACGAACGCCCCGAGGAAGTCACCGACATGCAGCGCACGGTGAAGGGCGAGGTCGTGGCCTCGACCTTCGACGAGCCGGCCTCGCGCCACGTCGCCGTGGCCGAAATGGTGATCGAAAAGGCCAAGCGCCTGGTCGAGCACAAGAAGGACGTCGTGATCCTGCTGGACTCGATCACCCGCCTGGGCCGCGCCTATAACGCGACCGTCCCGTCGTCGGGCAAGGTCCTGACCGGTGGTGTGGACGCCAATGCCCTGCAACGTCCGAAGCGCTTCTTCGGTGCGGCCCGTAATGTGGAGCAGGGTGGTTCGCTGACCATCATCGCCACCGCCCTGATCGACACCGGCTCGCGCATGGACGAGGTGATCTTCGAAGAGTTCAAGGGCACCGGCAACTCGGAAATCGTCCTGGACCGCAAGGTCGCCGACAAGCGCATCTTCCCGGCCATCGACGTGCTCAAGTCGGGCACCCGCAAGGAAGACCTCATCACGCCGAAGGACCAGCTGGCCAAGACCTATGGCCTGCGCCGCATCCTCAACCCGATGGGCCCGCAGGATGCGATCGAGTTCCTGCTCGACAAGCTGCGCCAGTCGAAGAACAACAGCGACTTCTTCCAGTCGATGAATACCTGATAGGGTGGCCGGACAGGGAAAGGCGATTTCACCTTTCCCTGTTCCACGTGAAACAGGAGCGGCGTCGTGAAGCTGAATATCGAAATCGACTGCACCCCTGCCGAGGCGCGCGCCTTCCTGGGCCTGCCCGACGTGACGCCGCTCAACGACCACCTGGTCGCCGAAATGCAAAGGCGCATGGAGGCCAACATGGCCGCCATGCAGCCTGAAGAACTGATGAAGTCCTGGACCAGCTTTGGCCTGCAGGCCCAGGACCAGTTCCGCCGCCTGATGGAAACCGCCGTCGCGGGCCAGACCAAGGGCTGAGTGCTCCCTGATGACTGACACCATCTTTGCCCTTGCGACCGCGCCTGGTCGCGGGGCCGTGGCCATTATCCGCATCTCTGGCCCTCAAACCGCGACGGTCCTGGAGCGGCTGGGGGCAGGCGGGATCAAGCCGCGCCTGGCCTCGGTGCGGAACCTGATCCATGACGGGCGGCTGATCGACCAGGCCCTGGTGCTGCGGTTCGTCGGGCCCCATTCCTATACCGGCGAGGACACGGCCGAGCTGCACCTGCATGGGGGCCGGGCGGTGATCGAGGCGGCCAGTGAGGCCCTGATCGCCCTGGGGCTGCGGCCCGCCGAGCCGGGCGAGTTTACCCGCCGCGCCTTCCAGAATGGCCGGATGGACCTGGCCCAGGCCGAGGCCGTGGCCGACCTGATCGACGCCGAGACCGAGGCCCAGAAGACCCAGGCCCTGGGGCAGCTGGATGGAGCGCTCAGCGCCGCCTATGCCGGCTTCCGCGCTGACCTGCTGAAGGCCCTGTCGCTGGTCGAGGCTGAGATTGATTTCCCGGACGAGGAGGTGCCCGACAACCTCGCCCGTACCGCTGGCCCGGTGCTGGACCAGCTGGCGACCGACCTGCGCGCGGCCCTGGCGGACGCCGATCGCGGCACCCGGGTGCGCGAGGGCTACCGCATCGTCCTGATCGGTGAGACCAATGCTGGAAAGTCTTCCCTTTTCAATGCCTTGACAGCGCGCGAGGCAGCCATTGTCACCCCCATTGCCGGCACGACCCGCGATGTGCTTGACGCCGAGCTGATGATCGGGGGCTATGCCGTCACCCTGTCGGACACGGCGGGGCTGAGGGACAGCGAGGATGTGGTTGAGGCCGAGGGTATCCGCCGCGCCCGGCTGCGGGCCGAGAAGGCGGACCTGCGAGTATGGGTTCGCGCACCCGGCACGACCGAGGGCGAGGACCCGGCTGCGGCCTTTGTCCGGCCTGATGACCTGCAGCTGCTGAACAAGGCGGACCTGGGGGCTGCAGAGGCGCGGCCCGGCCTGGAGACGCTGGCGCTCAGCACGACGACGGGGCAGGGGCTGGCCGAGCTGCACGACTGGATCGCCGCCCGCCTGGCCCGCGACCTGTCGGGGGCGGACTTCCCGGCGGTCACGCGCGAACGCCATCGCAGGCGCCTGGCAGAAGCCCTGGAGGCGGTCGAGGCCGGGCGGCGGGCCCTGGACCTGGCCCCTGAAATGGCGGGGGATGACCTGCGCCGAGCCGCCGATGCCCTCGCACGGGTGACCGGGGCCATCGGCGTCGAAGACATCCTGGGCGAGGTCTTCTCCAGCTTCTGCATCGGCAAATAGGTGACACACCGGCGTTGTTTCACGTGGAACAGCGGGTGCTGATGGTGGCGGTGCGGGGCTAAATGGACTATGTCCACGCCCATGAGTGCAACCCTTCCCACGAGTTTTGACGTCATCGTCATCGGCGGTGGCCATGCCGGGTGCGAAGCCGCAGCCGCCTCAGCGCGCGCCGGGGCGCGGACCCTGCTGCTGACCCAGAAGCTGGAAACCATCGGCGAGATGAGTTGCAACCCGGCCATCGGTGGCCTGGGCAAGGGACACCTGGTGCGAGAGATCGATGCCCTGGATGGCCTGATGGGACGCCTGGCCGATGTCTCGGGCATCCAGTTTCGCCTGCTGAACCGCTCCAAGGGTGCGGCGGTTCGCGGCCCGCGCAGCCAGATCGACCGCAAGCTCTATCGCGAGGCCATGCAGGCCGAGCTGGCCGACTATCCGAATCTCAGCCTGATGGGCTCGACGGCTGAAAGCCTGATCCTGGACGGCGAGCGGGTCGTTGGCGTGGTGACGGGCGAGGGGGCCAGCCTGCGCGCCGGGGCCGTGGTCCTGACGACGGGCACCTTCCTGAACGGGGTCATCCATCGCGGCGACCTGCGCATCCCGGCTGGCCGCTATGGCGAGGATCCCTCGACGGGCCTGGCCGCCAGCCTGCATTCGGCCAACCTGATGATGGGGCGGCTCAAGACCGGCACCCCGGCGCGACTGGACGGTCGCACCATCGCCTGGGACCAGCTGGAGATGCAGGCTGCCGACGACGAGCCGGTACCCTTCAGCTTCCTGACCGACCGGATCGAGGTGCCCCAGATCGCCTGTGGCATCACCCATACGACCGAGGAAACCCACCGGATCATCGCCGACACCCTGGGCGAAAGCGCCGTCTATGGCGGTCGCCTGTCCGGGCGCGGCCCGCGCTATTGCCCCTCGATCGAGGACAAGGTGGTTCGCTTTGCCGACAAGACCAGCCACCAGGTCTTCCTGGAGCCGGAAGGCCTGGACGACCCGACGGTCTATCCCAATGGCATCTCGACCTCGGTGTCCGACGCGACCCAGATGGCCTTCCTGCGCACCATGCCGGGGCTGGAGAAGGTCGAGGTCTTCCGGTTCGGCTATGCCATTGAATATGACTACGTCGACCCGCGCGAGCTGACCCCGCCCCTGGAAGTGAAGAAACGGCCGGGCCTCTATCTGGCAGGCCAGATCAACGGCACGACGGGCTACGAGGAAGCCGGGGCCCAAGGCCTGGTCGCCGGGCTGAACGCGGCCCGGGCGGCGGCCGGGTTGGACCCGCTGATCCTGGGCCGGGACCAGGCCTATATCGGCGTCATGATCGACGACCTGGTGACCAAGGGCGTGAGCGAGCCCTATCGTATGTTCACCAGTCGTGCCGAGTATCGCCTGACCCTGCGGGCCGACAATGCCGACCAGCGCCTGACGCCCCTGGGCCTCCAGGCGGGGATTGTCGGCACCAGCCGCGCCCGGGCCTGGGAGGCCAAGGCCGCTGACCTGGCTTCGGCGACCCGTGTTTCACGTGAAACCAACTTCACGCCCAAGGAGGCCGGGGCGCTGGGTATTAGCGTCAATGCCGACGGCCAGCGTCGCTCGATCCGTGACCTCCTGTCCTTCCCGGGTGTCAGCCTGGACCAGTTTGTCGCCGTGCGCCCCGAGATCGCCCAGTGGTCGCCCGCCATCCGCGAGCAGGTCGAGATCGATGCCGTCTATGCCGGCTACCTGGACCGCCAGGCCCAGGACGCCGAGGCCCTGCGGCGCGAGGAGGGGCTGGGCCTGCCGGCCAACCTCGACTATGCCGCCATCGGGGGCCTGTCGAACGAGATCCGCGAGAAGCTGTCGATGGTGCGGCCCCTGACCCTGGGTCAGGCGGGGCGGATCGAGGGCATGACGCCGGGGGCCCTGACGGCCCTTCTGGCCCATGTGAAGAAGACTGCGGCCGTGGCCGCCGATGCAGAGACGATCGTCGCGTGAACCAGGCCGCCATTGCCCAATTCCGTGCCCAGACCCAGGCCACGGACCAGCAGATTGCTGACCTGAGCCGGTTCCTGGAGATGCTGACCGAGGTCAATGAGGTGATGAACCTGGTTGGCCCGGCGACCATCCCCGACTTCTGGAACCGCCATGCCTGGGACAGTGCCCAGCTGCTGGACCTGGAGCCCCAGGCCCTGACCTGGGCCGACCTGGGGGCGGGGGCGGGCTTCCCCGGCGTCGTCCTGGCCATCATGCTGAAGGGGCGCGAAGGGGCCCACGTCTGGCTGATCGACAGCCTGGGCAAGCGTTGCCGCTTCCTGCAGCAGGTGGTCGACGCCCTGTACCTGCCGGCCACGGTGATCAATGGCCGCGCCGAGGACCAGTCGGTGACGGTCGATATCGTGACGGCGCGCGCCGTAGCACCGATGGACCGACTGCTGGCTTATGCACAGCCCTATTTCAAACGCGGTGCAAAAGGCCTGTTTCTGAAGGGCGAGAAGGCGGAAGCCGAGTTGCAGGAAGCGGCCAAGGTCTGGCATCTTGAGAGTCAGCTGACGGTTTCGCGGAGTGACCCTCGCGGACGTCTCGTTCAGATTCGGAGTGTCCGCCGTGCCCGTTGACCACGACCTTTCGACCAATCTGAAGCCGACGCGGGTCCTGGCCGTGTCGAACCAGAAGGGTGGGGTGGGCAAGACCACGACCGCGATCAACCTGGGCACGGCCCTGGCCGCCATTGGCGAGAAGGTCCTGATCGTCGACATGGACCCCCAGGGCAATGCCTCCACCGGCCTGGGTGTTCCACGTGAAACACGCAAGGTGACGATCTACGACGTCATCGTCGATGGTCGCGGCATCGACGAAACGGCGGTCGAGACAGCGGTGCCGGGCCTGTTCATCGTCCCGGCCGATGCCGATATGTCGGGGGTCGAGATCGAGCTGAGCCAGGCTGACCGCCGCTCCTATCGCCTGCGCGACGCCCTGGCGGCCCAGGGCGGGGAGGGGCATTCGCGGTATGACTATGTCCTGATCGACTGCCCGCCATCGCTGAACCTGCTGACCCTCAATGCCATGGCCGCGGCGGATGCCGTCCTGGTGCCGTTGCAGTGCGAATTCTTTGCCCTGGAAGGCCTGACCCAGCTGATGCGGACCATCGACATGGTCAAGCACAGCCTGAACCCGGCGCTGGAAATCCAGGGCCTGGTCCTGACCATGTATGACCGCCGTAATGCCCTGTCGGGCCAGGTGGCCGCCGATGTGCGCAGCCACTTTGGCGACAAGGTCTATGAAAGCGTCATCCCCCGCAACGTGCGCGTGTCCGAGGCCCCCTCCTATGGCAAGCCGGCCCTGATCTATGATCTGAAATGCACCGGCAGTCAGGCCTATCTGAAACTGGCGCGAGAGCTGGTGGCGCGTGAGCGTCAGCGGCGCCAAGCCATCGCCGCCTGATTGGCGGTCCCTGGTTAGAAGTAGAACGGAAACAAGATCTTGTCCGAACGTCAGCGTGGTCTGGGCCGGGGCCTTTCGGCTCTTCTGGGAGAGAATGTCGCCGAGAGCGCACCGGTCAATGGTGAGGCGCAGCCGTCGGGCGTGCGCTCGGTGCCGATCGAGACGCTGAAGCCGAACCCGGACCAGCCGCGCAAGCACTTCAGCGCCGAGAGCCTGGAAGAGCTGACCGCCTCGATCCGTGACAAGGGCGTGCTGCAGCCGATCCTGGTGCGCGCCCAGCCGGGCCAGGAGGGTGTCTGGCAGATCATCGCCGGCGAGCGTCGCTGGCGCGCGGCCCAGGCGGCTCGCCTGAAGATGGTGCCCGTCATCGAGCGTCCGATGAATGACGTCGAGGTGATGGAGGTGGCCATCATCGAGAACGTCCAGCGCTCGGACCTGAACCCGGTCGAGGAAGCCCTGGCCTATGGCTCGCTGATGTCGCGCTTTGGCCGGACCCAGGATGCCCTGGCCGGGGTGGTCGGCAAGAGCCGCAGCCACGTGGCCAACACCATCCGCCTGTTGCAACTGCCCGATGCCGTGCTGAACCACGTCATGGAAAACCGCCTGACCGCCGGTCATGCCCGGGCCCTGATCACCGCCCCCGATCCCGAGGCCCTGGCCGAACAGGTCATTTCCAAGGGCCTGAACGTGCGCCAGACCGAGGCCCTGGCCCGCCGCACGGTCGAGGGGCCCCGGAAGGCCAAGGCCAAGCCCGGCCATACCGGCGAGGGCGCTGCCGACGTCGCGGCCCTGGAACAGGACCTGGCCGACGCCCTGGGCCTGAAGGTGGCCCTGTCGGACAAGGGCGGCAAGGGCGAGATCACCATCAAGTATGGCACGCTGGAACAGCTGGACGACCTGTGCCGCCGCCTGATGCGCGGCTGATCCCGTCTGATGGACCTTTTGAGGCCCGCTCCGGCAAACGGGGCGGGCCTTCGTCTTTTGGGCCCCACCGTCGCCCCTTCGTGATAGGGTGGCGCGATGACCGACAGCTCTGACAAATCCGCGGCGACTGAAGCCCTGAAACGCGCCCTGGCGGCCAAGAAGGCTGGCAGCCAGCCCGGTCCGGCCGGGACCAAGGGCGGCGCGCGCGGGGCCGAGAAATTCATGCAGCGCCAGGCGGCGGCCCTGAACAAGCCGGCCTTCCGCAAGGCCTCCAAGCGCGGCTGACCTGAGGGCCTAGAGCCCCATGCGGCGGGCCCGGGCCGAGATTTCCAGCAGCAGGCGTTCGGCGATCAGGGCTTCGGGCATGCCGGTCGTCTTGGTGGCGACATCGGCGGCATTGACGCTGTCCTGGACCTCATCCAGCACGTCCAGCCGCCAGGCGCGGGCCTGGCGCAGCATCTCGGCCTCCTGTTTCCAGAAGACCCCGGCGGCCTTGGCGGCCTCCTTGGCCCCGGCACCATTGGCCTGAAGCACATTGATCCGGCGCAGCTTGCCCAGGTGGAGGGCGGCCATGCGCACGGCCATGACGGCGCTTTCACCCTCGGCCAAGGCCCGTCGCAGGCCCGACTGGGCCGGGCCCGGCCGTCCGCCAAAGGCCTGAAGCGCCGCGTCGGACAGGGAGGCGTCGGGCTCGACGCCCAGGTGGTCGTCCAACTCGTCCAGGTCGATCGTGCGGCCCGATCCGGGGCCGATGTAGAGGACCAGGCGCTCGATTTCCTGGCGCATCAGGCCCCGTTCGCGCGGCAGGCGGGCGACAAAGCGATCCAGGGCGTCGCTGCTCAGGCCCACCTTCTCGGCGGCCAAGGCCTCGCGCGTCATGCGGGCCACATCGCCGACCTCGTCCTCGTAGCAGGCGATGGCGACGGCCCCGTTGGCCTTCTCGGCGGCCTTGCGCAGGGCTGATTCCCGCCCCAGGGCCCCGGCCTCGATCACCAGCATGGCGTCGGGGTTGTAGTGGCCCTCGGCATGGGCGGTCAGGGCCGCGGCAATGGTCTTGTCGACGCTCGCCCTGGAATCGGACAGGCGGATGCGCACCAGGCGACGGCCGCCGATCATGCTGAGTGCGGTCAGGGCCTCTTCCAGCCGGACCGGATCGCTGTCGATGTCGGCCTCGGTCAGCTGGGTGACGTTGAACGGGTCGTTCAGGTCGGGCGTGATCGCCCGGCACAGCACCTGCGCCCTTTCATTGACGCCCGAGCGGTCCTTGCCGTGGATCAGGGCCGCGCGGATCGCGGCGTCCGGTGCCTTCAGGAACCGGTCGACATCGGGTCTCTTGCTCAGGATCACGTGGGACTGCCCGGTCTGGCCATTACTGGGTGGCCAGGACCCGCATCAGATCCTGGCGGATCAGGCGCGACAGGTCGGCCGCGGCGCGTTCCTCGCCATCCTGCTGGGCGGCGATGGCGGCATAGGGCTGGTCGGCCGAGGCATAGGTGACGGTGGCGGTCTGGGTGCCGGTCACCGGCTCGCCGCCGCCGACAGGGGTCAGCGTCCAGTCGGCGATGACGGTCAACTCATAGCGGCTGGCGGTATCGTCGATGCGGCGACCCAGCGGCCGGCGTTCCTGCCTGACCGCCGTCTGCAGCCGCCAGGCCGGGGCGGCGGTGCCGTTCCAGCCCAGGGCGTCTTCCAGCTGTTCGCGCAGGCGATAGCCCAGGCGGTCATCCTGGGTCGTCACCGCAATGCGCGACAGGTTGCTGCCCAGCCCCTGCTCGCCATAGACGGGCGTGAAGCCACAGCCGACCAGGAGGCCAGCCCCCATCAGGGCGATCACGGGCAGGGCGCGGCGCATCAGTTGGCCACCAGGTTGACGATACGGTCGGGCACCACGATCACCTTGCGAACAGTCAGGTTGTTGGCCTCAAGGTAGGCGCGGACGGTCGGATTGGCGAGAGCCGCTGCCTCGACATCGGCATTATCGGCCCCGCGCGCCATGACGACCTCGCCGCGACGCTTGCCGCCGATCTGGACGGGCAGGGTGACCTGGTCGTCGGCCGCCAGCTTGGCGTCATAGACGGGCCAGGGCGCATCCAGGACCATGCCGTCCTCGCCCAGGCGGGTCCAGGCTTCCTCGGCCAGGTGCGGGGTAAAGGGCGCGATCAGGCGGGCCAGGGCCGCCAGGGCCGTCTTGCGGGCCTCGGCCCCGGCCTTGTCGTGCTGGCGGATGGTGGCCAGGAAGGCATAGAGCTTGGCAATGGCCGAGTTGAAGCGGAAGCCCTCGATGCCTTCGCTGACGGCCTTGATCGCCTTGTGTGTTTCGCGAACCAGGCTGGCGTCTATATCGGCATTGGCCGGGGCCGAGGCGTCATAGGCATCGAACTCGTTCCAGACGCGCTGGACGAAGCGCGAAGCCCCTTCCACGCCGCCGGTCGACCACTGGACGTCGCGTTCGGGCGGGCTGTCGGACAGGACGAACAGGCGACCGGCATCGACGCCATAGGTCTCGATGATGTCGACGGGCGCGACGACATTCTTCTTCGACTTCGACATCTTCTCGACTTCGCCGATGCTGATCTCGGCACCGGTCGAAAGCCGTCTGGCGATACGCTTGCCATCCACGGTTTCGATATGGACGTCGGTCGGCTCGACCCAGCGGGGCTTGCCGCTGTCTTCATGGCCGTCGAAATAGGTTTCGTGCACCACCATGCCCTGGGTGAACAGGCCGGCGAACGGTTCCTTCACGTCCATCAGGCCGGCATCCGACAGGGCGCGGGTGATGAAGCGGGCGTACAGCAGGTGGAGCACGGCGTGCTCGATGCCGCCGATATACTGGTCAACCGGCAGCCAGCGCGAGGCTGCGGCCTTGTTGATCGGCGTCGAGGCCTTCGGGTCGGTAAAGCGGGCGAAATACCAGCTGGAATCCACGAAGGTGTCGAGCGTGTCCGTCTCGCGGCGGGCCGGCTTGGCACAGGTCGGGCAGTTGACGTGCTTCCACGTCGGGTGGCGGTCCAGCGGATTGCCCGGCACGTCGAAGGTGACGTCCCTGGGCAGCTCGACCGGCAGCTGGTCGTTCGGCACCGGCACCACGCCGCAGTCTTCACAGTGGATGACCGGGATCGGGCAGCCCCAGTAGCGCTGGCGGCTGACGCCCCAGTCGCGCAGGCGATAGATGGTGGCACCCTTGCCGGTGCCGGCTTCCTCGATCCTGGCGATCGCGGCGGCCTTGGCGGCTTCGATCTCCATGCCGTTCATGAAGTCGGAGTTGAACAGGACGCCGGGCCCCGTATAGGCCTCGTCCCCGACGGTGAAGCTTTCGTCGGCATCGTGCGGGCGCACCACAGCCTTGACCGGCAGGCCATATTTGCGGGCGAAGTCCAGGTCGCGCTGGGCGTGGGCCGGGCAGGCGAAGATGGCCCCAGTGCCGTATTCCGACAGGATGAAGTTGGCGATCCATACCGGCACTTCCTCGCCGGTGAACGGGTGCTTGCACTTCAGGCCGGTGTCCCAGCCGATCTTTTCGGCCTGTTCGATCTCGGCCTGCGAGGCACCGCCCTTGCGGCATTCGGCGACGAAATCGGCGACCTTGGGGTCGGCATCGGCCAGCTGCTTGGAAATGGGGTGATCGGGGGCCAGACCCACGAAGGATGCGCCATAGAAGGTGTCCGGACGGGTGGTGTAGATTTCCACGCCATCTTCGAACCCTGCCGGAGCGGTGCCGGCAAAGGCCCACGTCATCTGCAGGCCCTTGGAACGGCCGATCCAGTTTTCCTGCATCAGGCGGACCTTGTCGGGCCAGCGGCCTTCCAGTTCCTTCAGGCCGTCGATCAGGTCATCGGCATAGTCCGTGATACGCAGGAACCACTGGGTCAGCTTGCGTTTCTCGACCAGTGCGCCCGAACGCCAGCCGCGGCCGTCGATCACCTGCTCGTTGGCCAGAACGGTATTGTCGACCGGGTCCCAGTTGACGGTGCCTTCCTTGCGATAGACCAGACCGCGCTTCATCAGCTCCAGGAACCAGGCCTGTTGCTGGCCATAATATTCCGGATCGCAGGTCGCCAGTTCGCGCGACCAGTCCAGCGACAGGCCCAGCAGCTTCAGCTGCGAACGCATGTTGTCGATGTTGGAATAGGTCCAGTCGCCCGGATGGACGCCGCGCTCCATGGCGGCGTTCTCGGCAGGCATGCCAAAGGCGTCCCAGCCCATCGGGTGCAGGACGTCAAAGCCCTGGGCGCGCTTGTGGCGGGCGACCACGTCACCCATGACATAGTTGCGGGCGTGGCCCATGTGGATGTTGCCCGACGGATAGGGGAACATCTCCAGGACGTAGTACTTGGGACGACCGGTATCGTCGTTGGAAACGGAGAAGGCGTCAGCCTCCGCCCAGCGGGCCTGCTGGCGGGGTTCTGCGGTTTTCGGCTCGTAACGAGTAGCCACGGTCTATCCTGAGGTATTGCCCCAAGGTGCGAAACTTGAGGCAGCCCTGAGGTCTAGAAATGATCTACGGTTGGGGAGGCGAGGGCGGCTCTTAGCGAGCCGCGTTGGCAAGGTTTAGCTGACGGGCGCGGGTCAGGATGGAGTTCTCCAGGTCCGTCTCGGTCTGGGCCGACACCGGTGCCGAGGTCCAGCCGCCGGATGCGTCGCGCACTTCCTTGGTCACCGAGACGTTCAGGGCATCCGAACGCAGGCGGCGGTCCAGGATGAAGACGGTCGCCTTGAAGCGCTCGTTCGGCACCTGCGGATTGACGTACCAGTCATAGTTGACCACGCCGCCCCACGGGTCAGCGCTGGCCAGCGGCATGAAGGACAGGGTGTCCAGGGTGGCGCGCCACAGATAGGCGTTGACGCCAATGCCCTGCTGCACGTCCTGCTTGGGAGCCTTGTCCGAAGATCCGACGAAAGGCAGGCTGGAGCAGCCGCCCAGCAGCAGACCCGAGGTGATCAGGGCGATCGCAGCGCTGCGAACAAAAGCCATGTGCGAGAAACTCCGTAAAGGTTCAGGTCGAAACGCAGCCAACTGCCTGCGTCTGCGCCGCATCAAAGCTCTATAACACGGTGCGAAGGGGCCGTGACAAGGCGCTGAGAGTCTGCTGCCGGATATCAGGGCTCTTTCGGCGGGGGCCCGGCGTGGGCGTGGTGTCACAGCCACAGGCCCTGGCTAGAGTCGTGCGGAACTGCCTAAACCGGGGGGCGTTGCGTTGACCGTGTGGATAAGCAGTGTCTAATCGGCTCCAGAACCAGCGGACGAACTGGTGGTTTGAGCGTGGGCGGCAGAAACGCCGCAACAAGGGTTGGAAGATGCGTCTCGTTGCGATCATCGCTGCGACTGTTGGCAGCCTGGCTTTGGCCGGGATGGCTGGCGATGCCTCGGCCCAGACCCGCAACCGCGCCCCTTCGGTCTCCCTGGCTGAAACCGCTGCCGCCTCTTCGCCGACCGTGTCCTCGCAACGCCGCGCCCTGCGCTGGAATGACAGCGGCCGCTGGGGCCTGAATTTCAACCTCAAGGAACCCGTGGGTCGCGAGACCGAATGGGGCGATGTTGAAGCCGGGGCCTATTATCGCCTCAGCCCGCGCCTGCGCGTCGGGGCCGCCGCCAACCTGGCCACGCCGGACGTCGACCCGGCCCGCGCCACCGAATCCGACCGCCGCGCCCAGCCGCGCGTGCGCCTGGAAACCATCTTCAAGTTCTAGGGCCTATCCGGCGCTGAAGGCAGCCTGGATGGGCTCGACGCCAGCGATCCCACACGCGCCTGTCCCCAGCAGCTGCTCGACATTGGCCGGCGTCAGCCCGCCCAGGCCATAGACGGGGCAGGGGGCCAGGCGGCACAGGGCGGCAAGGCGCGCCACCCCCAGCGCCGGCTTGGCCGCCGAGGTCCCGCCGGCCTGAAAGACGGGCGAGATGACCGCCGCATCCAGCAGGGCTGCCTGCGCAAGCGCTTCCTCGCCATGGACCGCGCCCGTGACCAGCCAGTCGGGCCGGGCCGCGCGCAGGTCCCCGGCCCGGTGCAGGTCGCGTTCGGGCAGGTGCACGCCATCAGCCCCGACCT
>JAEYQX010000200.1 GCA_023409795.1 Pseudomonadota bacterium | reverse complement strand
GCTCGGCCCCGCCCGCTGCCCCGCCTGCTGCCGCGCCCGCCGCAGCCCCGGCCGCCTGACGCCCGAGATGACCCGTATCCTCGTCCGGCGGGGCACGGCAGCATGGGCCCATGGCCTTCACCTGCTGATGCTTCTGGCCCTGCTGCTGGTCCTTGCGCCCGGCACGGCCATGGCGGCGATCCAGTTCCCGGCCCTGACGGGGCGGGTCGTCGATGACGCCCAGCTGCTGTCACCGGAACAGGAACAGGCCCTGACGGCCCGGCTGGCCAGCCTGGAACAGCAGACCGGCGATCAGCTGGTCGTCGTCACCCTGCCGACGCTCCAGGACCAGGAGATCGCCGACTATGGCTATCAGCTGGGCCGCCACTGGGGCATCGGCCAGGCCGAGAATGACGGCGGGGCCCTGCTGATCGTGGCCCCCAATGAGCGCAAGGTGCGGATCGAGGTCGGCTATGGCCTGGAAGGCGTCCTGACCGACGCCTGGTCGGCCCTGATCATCCAGAACCAGATCCTGCCCGCCTTCCGCGAGGGCGACTATCCGCGCGGGATCATCGCGGGCACCGATGCCATCATCGGCCAGCTGACCGCCGATCCGGCCGAGGCTGCGGCCCGCGCCGAGGAGGCCCGCCAGGCCATGGCGCAGCCGCGCGCCCCGGTCCTGCCGGCCCTGGTCGTCCTGCTGGTCATGGGCTTCTTTTTCCTGAGCCTGGCCGGTGCCGTCCTGGGTGGCGGTCGCCGTCATCGCGGACGCGCGGCCGATGGCCTGGGCCCCATCCTGATCTGGGCCGCCAGCGAAGCCCTGCGTGACCGCCATGGCGGCGGCTGGGGCGGCGGTGGCGGCTTCGGCGGAGGCGGCTTTGGCGGCGGTGGATTTGGTGGAGGCGGCGGCGGCTTCGGCGGCGGCGGCGCTTCGGGAGGCTGGTGATGCAGTTTACGGAACAGGACCATCATCGCGTGGCCGAGGCGATTGCCCGGGCCGAGGCCACCACCTCGGGCGAGATCTTCTGCGTGGTCGCGCGCCAGGTCAGCCGTTACCGCTCGGTCAGCCTGGCCTGGGCCGCAGCAGCCGCCCTGATCCTGCCGCTGGGCCTGATCCCGCTTGGCTTTGACGGCCGGTGGCTGCCCGACCCGGCCCATCTGGGCGCAGGGGGCTGGCAGGCTGCCCATGACCTGTCCGATGCCCAGGTCATCAGCCGGGCCCTGGCCGCCTATGGCCTGGTGCAGGCCCTGGTCTTCGGGGCCGTCTATCTGCTTACCCGCATCCCGGCGGTCACGCGCCTGGTCACGCCCGCCGGCTTTCGGCGCAACCGCGTGCGCCGCGTGGCCCTGCAGCAGTTCCTGTCGCACGGCCTGCACAGCACGCGCGACCGCACGGGCGTCCTGATCTTCACCGCCCTGTCGGACCACCAGGTCGAGGTCATCGCCGACCAGGGTATCCACGACCGGGTCGAGCCTGGCATCTGGGCCGAGGCCGTGGCCACCCTGACCCGCCACCTGAGACAGGACCAGCCCGTCGAGGGACTGGAGGACGCCATCCGCCTGTGCGGCCAGGCCCTGTCGGAACAGTTTCCGCCCCGGCCCGCTGATAGCAATGAGCTGCCGGACCGACTGGTTGTCATCTAGGGCGCTTATGGGAAGAGCCGACGCAATCCCGGCCACGCTTTTCCTGCATCGAGGATCATGCCCAGACTTCTGACCTATAATGTCCACCGGTGCGTCGGCACCGATCGCCGACTGGACGTCAAGCGGATCGCCGATGTGATCGCGGCGCAGTCGCCTGACATCGTCTGCCTGCAGGAACTGGACGTGGGCCGGGCGCGCACCAATGGCGTCGACCAGGCTGCCTCGATTGCGCAGAGCCTGTCGATGAACATGCGCTTCCACCCGGCCATGCAGATCGAGGCCGAGCTTTACGGCGATGCCATCCTGACCCGCTGGCCCGAGCGCCAGGTGCGTGCGGCGGCCCTGCCGACCCTGCCGCGGATGCGCGGGCTGGAGCCGCGCGGTGCCTTGTGGTCGGTCATTGACCTGGATGGGGTCGCGGTCAACATCCTGAACACCCACTTGGGGCTGGTCCCGCGTGAACAGAGAGCCCAGTCGCGGGCCCTGGCCGGGTCGCACTGGCTGGGTTCGCCGCAATGCCAGGGGCCAACCATCCTGGCGGGCGACTTCAACGCCACCTCGATTACCCGCCCCTACCAGACGCTGACGCGCCACCTGAGGGATGCCCAGCGCGAGCTGGGGCTGAAGCCGTCGATCAAGACCTTTCCGTCCAGCTTCCCTGCCATCCGCATCGACCACTGCTTCGTCTCAAGGGAAATCCGCGTCCTGGCCATGGCCACGCCGACCGATCCCCTGACCCGCAGCGCCTCGGATCACCTGCCGCTGGTCATGGATTTTGAGGTGGTGCCGGCGGATCCGCGCTGAGTTCTGCGCGGGGCGACCCCACCCGCCGCCAGGGCCGCCAGGCGTCATGCGATGAGCGGGGATCGCCCAGCTGCCACTGGGCAATGAACCGCTCGATGCGCGAGGGCTCCTCGGCACCCAGGGCCTTCATCCGTTCGCCGCCATAGGTCTCGATCGTATGGCCGACGCTGCCCATCACCGCCTCGGCCGCCGCCATGTCCTTGGCCGACACGCCCAGGAAGTGGCCAATGGTGCGGTGGCGGAAGCGGCGGATGGCGGCCTGCCCCTCTTCATCGGCCGCCTCGGTCACCACATCGCATTCGGTATCCAGCCCCTGAGAGCGGTTGTTCAGGTTGGTCGAGCCGATCCGCAGCAGCCGGTCATCGACGATGGCCATCTTGGCATGGACAATGATCCGCTCGCCGCCCCGGGTGCGGGGACAAAAGGCATAGAACCGGCCATGGATGTCCGCCTGCTCCAGCCGGTGCAGGACCGCAGCACGGGCGGTGTCCATCGTCAGGCCATCGAACCAGCTGGGACTGACCGCCGTCGAGACCAGGACGATCTCGGGCCCGTCCGGCTCGGCCAGCCGCCTTGCCAGGGCCTCGGCAATCGTCGGCGAGGTAAAATACTGGTTTTCCAGATAGATCAGCTTCTGTGCCTGGGCGATCATCTCCAGGTAGAGGGTTTCGTTCTCGCGCACCTCGGGCGCGTTGCGCAGGCCAGGCTCGGTGCGGGCAATGCCCACCGGAACCTGTTCCAGCAAAGGCTCGAAGCGGGTCGGCCAGGGATCGCTCTCGGTCGGCCCCACCGGCTCCAGCCGTTCATGGGTTGCCCGGTGCCACCGCTCGCGCGCCAGGTCGCCCAGGGCCTTGGCCACCGGCCCCTGCATCAGGCACATGACCTCGTGGCGCGGGGGACTATAGAGGCCTGACGGCTGGCAGCGGCGCGGATCGTCGTCCAGGTGCTGGTCCGTGTCCCAGCGGTCGGTGGCAATGTCCCCGCCGCCGCAAAAGGCCAGCTTATCGTCGATCACCACGACCTTCTGGTGGTGGCAGGCCCCGATGACACGGGCCATGTCCAGCCGGAAGTGGACATAGCGCCGACGGAACCACTTCTGCCCCCGGTGCGGGTAAAAGCCTTGGGAGGCGGCGATCAGCAGGGGCGACTTCCAGATCAGCAGCCGCACCTCAAGCTCGGGCTTCTGCTTGACCAGCCGACGCAGGATCTGGCCCACCTGGTCCTGACGCCGCCGCGACGGGGCCTCGGGCTCCAGCCGGGTGCGGGGATCGAACTGCCAGCCCAGAACCATGATCGACTTCTCGGCCTGGTGCAGGGCTTCCGACAGGGCATCGAAATATTCATCGTGCTCCATCAGGACGGCCAGCCGGTGCGCCGGCTCTACGCGCCACAGCGAAGGGCCGGCTCGAAGCGGGCCTGCGTCTTCATGGTCGGACCCGATGGTCATGCGGTTTTGAATGCCCGATTCGCGTGACAGGATCACACGCCCTGACCAGCTTGACGCTTTCTCGCCCCTTTTGGTTCCGCCACGGACAGGGCCTTTCAGCTGGATTGGTTGTTTTGGGACCATTTCTCTGCCATACTTGTGGCCATGCAATTTCTGGTCGAATTCCTGAGCGGATTGATCGCCCTTCTGGCAGCTGCGGCCCTGTCGCAGTTCGGGGTCGATCTTGATATGCCGCGCCCGGCCGACCGCGAGATTGAGCGCACCCAGACCTGCCCGCCTGCGCCCTCCTCTACCGTCAAGGTCAAGGCTCCGGCCGCCTGCTGAAACCGGCTGGCTGGTGGTTTAATCCCCCGCAAATTTCCTGTTCTTTCCGTGCAGTGACTTTGCGCGGCTTGGACAAGCGGTTAGGTTCCGGTCAATTCGCGCGCTCCCCCGCCGCCATCTGGCGGCCCGTGATCGAGACTGACGCCCATGTCTTATGCCCATCGGCCGCCGCTCAATCTCACCGACCCGGAACCCGGTCTGAGCCCGGCCAAGTCGGACCCGATTGAGACGGCCCACGATCACCCCAAGTCCCCGACCGAGGCGGAGGCCGCCCCCGCGGCTGCGCCCCAGGCCGAGCCCGCGCCCGCACCTGTCGAGCCTCCGGTCACCGAACGCCCAATGTCGGAGCGTCAGCGTCGCCGCCTGATGGCCGAGCAGCGCATGGCCGAGGAACGCGCCGCCCAGATGGCCGCCCAGCCGGAGCTGCCGCCCCTGGCGACCTCGGCCGATGCCCCGCCGGTGCCTGCGGCCGAGCCCCAGCTTCCGGCCGCGACCATCACCCCGCGCAAGAAGGAAAGCAGCGGCGGCCCTGCCTATCTGATGGCCGGCGTGGCGGCGGCCCTGTGGATCGGCGGCGTGGCGTCCTGGTTCGCCTATGAGTTCGGCTCGGGCGCCGTGGACCTGGAGCCGCTGCGCCTGGCTGTCTATGCCATGATCGCCCTGGCCCCTGCGGGCCTGGCCATCCTGCTGGCCCACGCCATTCGCCAGGGTTCGGGCCTGGCCCGCGAGACCCGCCGTGCCCGCGACCTGGCCGAGGCCATGATCGGCCCGACCGCCCTGGCCGCCCAGCAGACGGGCCAGGTGCTGACCACCCTGCGCAGCGATATCGACCAGG
>JAEYQX010000113.1 GCA_023409795.1 Pseudomonadota bacterium | reverse complement strand
AGGGTGTTGGCGCGCAGGGCCTGGTTGACGTGGTGGACCAGGCTGACGTTGGCCGGGTCATAGAGGTCCTCGGTGTCTTCGGCAAAGTGGCCGGCGGCCTTCAGCATATCCTCGACGCGTTCCGAGCCCAGCTCGGTCAGCAGAGCCTGGCGCTGCTTCTCGTCCAGGTCATAGGTGGCCTCGTCCTTGACCAGTTCCTTCACGATCGCATCGACGATCTTGTAGAGGTCCGAGCGGTCCTCGGTCGGGCCCGAGATGATCAGGGGCGTGCGGGCCTCGTCGATCAGGATGGAGTCGACCTCGTCGACGATGGCGAAGTGGTGGCCGCGCTGGACCATCTCGCGACGGTCATAGACCAGGTTGTCGCGCAGGTAGTCGAAGCCGAACTCGTTGTTGGTGCCATAGGTGATGTCGGCCTGATAGGCCGCCTGGCGCTGGCCCTGCGACAGGCCATTGACGATCACGCCGACCTCAAGCCCCAGGAAGCGATAGACGCGGCCCATGGTCTCGGCGTCGCGGCGGGCCAGGTAGTCGTTGACGGTGATGACGTGGACGCCCTTGCCCTGGAGCGCGTTCAGGTAGACCGGTGCCACGGCCACCAGGGTCTTGCCCTCGCCGGTCCGCATCTCGGCAATGCCGCCCTCGTGCAGGATCATGCCGCCGGCCATCTGCACGTCATACTGGCGCTGGCCCAGGACGCGTTTGGAGGCCTCGCGCGCCACGGCAAAGGCTTCGTTTTGCAGCTTGTCCAGCTTTTCGCCTGCCTCGATCCGGTCACGGAAGGTCTGCGTCATCATGCGCAGTTCGTCGTCGGACAGAGCCTCGAACTTGGCTTCGAGGGCATTGATCTTCTGCACCTCGGCCATGAAGGCCTTGACCTTGCGGTCGTTGGAAGAACCAAAGAGTTTCTTGGCAAAGCCGAGCATGGGCGATCCGGTAAAGGCGGTCGAGCGGCTAAAGGCTCAAATAAAAAAGGACGTCCTGATCGAAGAATGGCCCGATCATCCCGGCCCCGACAGACTGCCCGAACAGGGCGAAAGCGCAGGGGCCGCGCAGGTGATCGAAAACCCCTCGACTTGGGCGCAGGCCGGACTTAAGCACCGCCCCTATTCCTGTCAACGCGAGGGCCATACTAAGGATATGCAAATCCTGGTCCCCCGCGACCGACTTTCCATCCACCCGGAGCGTCCGATGAGCTTGTCGCGTCCCTCCCGGTCCCGTCCCGAAACCGGGAAGGGGGGCCGTCTGAATCCGCTGGCGGGCCTTGCCCTGGCGGCAAGCCTGGCGCTGGTTGCGGCCTGTGGCCAGGGGGGGACGGAGGTGCCGCCGCAAAAGGACGACCTGGTCGTTGCCCGGGTCATGGACCAGTCGGTCTGGGCCTCTGACGTCAAGCGCGAGGCGGTGGCCCAGGGCCTGGTGACTGAGGCCGAGCCGCTGGACGTCCACTCCGAACTTTTCCGCCGGGTGCTGGACGAGGTGATCGACCAGAAGCTGCTGGCGGCCGAGGCCCAGCGTCGCGGACTGGACAAGAGCGAGGCCGCCCAGCGCCGCCTGGAGGCGGTGCGCGAGCGCATCCTCAGCGACATGCTGGTCGAGGCCGTGGTCGAGGGGGCCGTCTCGGAGCAGGCCATCCAGCGCCTCTATGAGGAACAGCAGCGCCGGGCCCGGACGTCCGAGGAACTGCGTGTGCGCCTGATCCTGTCGCAGACCCGCGCCCAGGCCGAGGCGGTGATGGCCATCCTGGCCCAGGGTGCGGCCTTCGAGGCCGTGGCGGCCCAGAGGTCAACCGATCCGGCCACCCGCTATTCCGGCGGCGACCTGGGCTATTCGACCCTGGATGTCCTGCCGGACGACTATGCTGCGGCCCTGCGCGGCCAGCCCAATGGCAAGGTGATCGGCCCGGTCGAGGCGGCCAATGGCTGGGCCGTCCTGCGCATCGAGGACCGCCGCCTGGAGACCCCGCCGACGCTGGAGCAGGCCCGGCCCCTGATCGTGCGCTACCTGACCTATGAGGGCGTGCGCCAGCTGCTGGAGCAGCTGCGCGGCAAGGCCAAGGTCGATGTCTTCCTCAATCCTGCTCAAAAATCCGGCGATGCCGTGCCGCCTGCACCGGCCACGCCGCCTTCTGTTTCTGCACCTCCTGACGGAGCGAAAGCCTGATGAACCGCCCTCCCGTTTCCCGGTCCGGCACGACCACGCAAAAGATTGAATCGGCCATCGAGAAGGCCCTGGACCCGCTGGCCTCGGTCATCAAGCGCGCCACCCAGCCGACCCCGGCCAAGGCGGCCTCGCCCGGCAAGCCCGGCCTGATGGTCTCGCCCCTGGCCGTGCCCTTCCCGACCATTCCCCCGATCGACGGGGTCGAGATCGCCACCGCCCGCGCCGGCTTCTACAAGCACGAGCGTGATGACCTGGTGGTCTTCCACTTCCCCGAGGGGGCCAGCTGCGCGGGCGTCTTTACCCGTCACAAGGTGGGCTCGGCCCCGGTCGACTGGTGCAAGAAGCAGCTGGACACCGACAAGGGCGGCGAGGGCGTGCGCCTGATGGTCGTCAATGCCGGCTGCGCCAACGCCTTTACCGGCAAGGCCGGGGCCGATGCGGCCAAGGCCACGGCAGCGGCGGCGGCCAAGCGCTTCGACTGTCGCCAGCGCGACGTCATGCTGGCCTCGACCGGCGTGATCGGGGTGGTACTGGACGATGGCAAGATCACGGCGCGCCTGCCGGACATCAAGGCGGGGATGCAGGCCGACAACTGGGCCCGCGCCGGCCTGGGCATCATGACCACCGACACCTTCCCCAAGGGTTCCTACGCCGAGTGCGAGATCGAGGGCGTCAAGGTCAGGATCGCCGGCATCGCCAAGGGCTCGGGCATGATCGCGCCGGACATGGCCACCATGCTGGCCTTCATCGTCACCGACGCCAACATCGCCCCTTCGGTGCTGAAGGCCATGCTGAACCTGCACGTTCGCACCACCTTCAACTCGGTCACCGTCGATGGCGATACCTCGACCAATGACACGGCCCTGATCTTTGCCACGGGGGCCTCGGGCGCCCCGCGCATCGGCCGCGTCGGCGACCGCCGCCTGAAGGAATTCTCGCTGGCCCTGGAAAAGGTCATGCTCGACCTGGCCCACCAGCTGGTCAAGGACGGCGAGGGCGCGACCAAGTTCGTCAAGGTCACCGTCGATGGCGCCGCATCCCCGGCCTCGGCCCGCAAGCTGGCCAAGTCGATTGCCGACAGCCCCCTGGTCAAGACCGCCATCGCCGGCGAGGACGCCAACTGGGGCCGTATCGTCATGGCTGTGGGCAAGACCGAGGAGGCCGTCGACCGCGACCGCCTGGCCATCAACTTCGGCCCCCACGTGGCCGCCGTGGACGGGGCCCCGGCCCCCGACTACGACGAGGCGGTGATGAGCGCCTACATGAAGAACCCCAACATCGACATCACCGTCAACGTGGCCTCGGGCCGCGCCTCGGCCACGGTCTGGACCTGTGACCTGACCAAGCGCTACATCGAGATCAACGGGGACTATCGCTCGTGACCGGGACGACGGCTTCGGTCCCCACGGTCCTGGTCGTCGCGGTCGCCCTGGTCGATCCGGACGGCCGCGTCCTGATCGCCCAGCGGCCCGAGGGCAAGCAGCTGGCGGGCCTGTGGGAGTTCCCTGGCGGCAAGGTCGAGCCGGGCGAGCGGCCCGAGCAGGCCCTGATCCGTGAACTGAAGGAAGAGCTGGGCATCGACGTCAAGGAGGCGTGCCTGGCCCCCTTCGTGTTTACCAGTCACGCTTACGAAAATTTTCATCTTCTGATGCCACTTTACCTGTGCCGTCGCTGGTCGGGTGTCGTGACCGCGCGCGAGCACTCAGGCCTGGCCTGGGTCAGGCCGAACCGGTTGGGCGAGTATGCCATGCCGCCGGCCGATGAACCTCTGGTCGCCTGGTTACGCGATCTCTTGTGATTGCCGCCCGCGGGAGGGGGCCACGGGTATGCGTCAGCATCTGCAGGAATTTCGCCGCAATCAGTCCGGCGCCACCTCGATCGAATATGGCCTGATCGCCAGCCTGATCTTTGTCGCCCTGATCGGCGGCCTGTCGCTGCTGGGCGACAGCAATAGCGGCATGTTCGCCCGCGTTGGCAAGGCGGTCGTCGCGGCCATAGACACGGCCCTGTCCGGCGGTGGCGAAGGCGGCGAGGGTGGCGAGGCCCCCGCCGGCCCGGACGGCTGATCAGTCCGCAGCCGCGCCACCGGGACGGCGCGCGTGCAGGGCATCGGCCAGGCTGACCTGGGCCGAGCCGCGTTTCGCCGGCTTCTGCTGGCTCTCGTGCGGGGCCCAGCCGGCCAGGTGCACCATCTCGAAGGTGGCCGGGATGCGGCCGTCGGGCTCGGCATGGCGCTGGGCGTAAAGCTCCATGGCCCGCGCCAGGACCGCGCGGCCCAGCGGCCGGACCGGTCCGGCCAGGACATTGGTCTCGCCCATGGCCCTCAGGTCCCTCATCAGCGACAGCGGGTCACGATAGCGGACGGTGAAGCGGTCGACGTCGGTGACAGGCAGGGCAAAGCCGGCCCGCTGCAGCAGCCCGGCCCCGTCATAGCCATCGGCAAAGGGCGACACCCGCGCCTGGGCCCCGCCGTTTACCTCCAGCTCCGCCTCGGTCAGGACGCCGCGAAGCTCCTTCAGGGTGGCGGCCCCGAACAGGCTGGCGATGAACAGGCCGTCGGGCTTCAGCGCGCGGCGGACCTGGCTGAGGGCCCCCGGCAGATCATTGGCCCAGTGCAGCCCCAGCAGGTTGACCACCAGGTCCGCCTGTCCGTGCTCGATCGGCAGGAAGCCGCTGCCGGGAGCGGCCCGGTCCTCCAGGGTGCCGGGGGCCCTGATCTCGGCCACCCGGTCGCGGGCGGGGCTGTCGGCCAGGACCTGGGCAAGGACGCCCGGATGGGGTGACAGGTCGACGGGCGCGTGAAACTCGCGCAGGATCACCTCAAGGCTGTTGACCGCATTGTCGGCGGCGCGCCGATGCAGGAAGTCCGCCTGGGGGAAGGTGGCCTGGGCACGTCGAAGGCGGGCCACGCGGCGGGCGGTGTCAAAGATGATCGGGGGACCGGAGGAGGGGGAACTCATGGCGGTGCAGGATGGGGACTGGCGCGCCGGATTGAAAGGCACCGGCCGGCTTATTTCGTCAGGGGCGCGTGATCTGGCGACGGGGCTGGTTGATCTGCTGCTGCCGCCCATGGCCCATGACAGCCGCGAGGCCACCGCCTCCATGGGCCTGTCGCCCGACTTCTGGAGCCGGATCGTCTTTCTGGAGGACCCGGTCTGCGACGGCTGCAGCGCGCCCTTCGACATCGAGGAGGCGGCCTTTGCCCAGGGCCGCTGCTTGGTCTGCCAGCAACTGCCCTTTGCCTTTGAGCGGGCGCGCGCGGCCTGTGTCTATGACGAGGCCTCGCGCCCGCTGATCCTGCGCTTCAAGCATGGCGACCACCCGCCGTTCGCGGCCCTGTTCGCCCGCTGGGTCGGCCGCGCGGCCGCGCCCCTGCTGGCCGAGGCCGACGTCATCGTGCCCGTGCCCCTGCACCGCTCGCGCCTGCTGGCCCGCCGCTTCAACCAGGCCGCCGAGATTGCCCGGCCCATGGCCCGCCAGGCCCGGCTCGACTACCTGCCCGACGCCCTGGTGCGGGTGTCGGCCACCGCCACCCAGGGCGGCAAGTCGGCCCGGGGCCGTCGCCTGAACGTCAAGAAGGCCTTTGCCGTGAGCGAGGCGGGGCGACGCCGGATCAAGGGCCGCCGCATCCTCCTGATCGATGATGTGTTCACCACAGGGGCCACTGCCGAGGCTTGCGCCCGCGCGCTTATGGCGGCAGGAGCACGGGCAGTGGACCTAGCCGTGGTCGCAAGGGTGCGAACCGCGCGTGACCTACCTAAGTAGGGGCCAAGCCCCTTTACGGAGATTGTTGATGGCCGAAGTCGTAATCTACACCAAGCCCGGTTGCCCCTACTGCATCCGCGCCAAGTCCCTCCTGGACCGCAAGGGCGCGGCCTATACCGAGATCGTGGCCTCCAGCGACCCGGAAAAGAAGGCCGAGATGGTCGAGCGCTCGGGCGGCAAGGCGACCTTCCCCCAGATCTTCATCAACGACCAGCACGTCGGCGGCTGCGACGACATCCACGCCCTGGACGCCCGCGGCGGCCTTGATCCCCTGCTGGCGGCCTGACACCCGATGAGTGACGGGGCCGACAGGGGCATGGGGCTGGATGTGGCCCTGATCCAGACCTGCACGCCCGCCACGGCGGCGGCGGGCCTGGCCCATGTCGAGCCCCTGATCCGCCAGGCGGCGGCACAGGGTGCCCAGCTGATCCTGACGCCCGAGGGCACCAACTTCCTGGAACAGAGGAAGGGCCTGCGCGAGGCGGCCCTGTCGACCGAGGCGGACGATGTCTGCGTCAGGGGGCTGAAGGCCCTGGCCGCCGAGCTGAAGGTCTGGCTCCTGGTCGGCTCGGTCATCGTCGAGGCGGGCGTCGCGGACGACGGGCGCGCCGCCAACCGCAGCCTGCTGATCGGCCCCGACGGCCAGGTCATGGCCCGCTATGACAAGATGCACGTCTTTGACGTCGACCTGGACACCGGCGAGCGCTGGCGCGAAAGCGCCGTCATCCGGCCGGGCGAGGCGACGGTGGTGGCCACCACGCCCTGGGGCGGTCTGGGCCTGACCATCTGCTATGACCTGCGCTTTGCCTACCTGCACCGCGCCTTGGCCCAGGGCGGGGCCCGGCTGATCGCCGTCCCGGCCGCCTTTACCCGCCCGACCGGCGAGGCCCACTGGGAGGTGCTGCTGCGCGCCCGGGCCATCGAGACGGGCAGCTTTGTCCTGGCCCCCGCCCAGGGCGGCACCCATGAGGACGGGCGGCGCACCTGGGGCCATTCCCTGGTCGTGGCTCCGTGGGGCGAGGTGGTCGCCAGGCTTGACCATGACCACCCGGCAGTGCTTCACGCCCGGCTTGACCTGTCTGCGGTCGACAAGGCGCGCCGCGCCGTCCCGGCCCTGACGCACGACCGTATCCTTCATCCGCCGCAATGATCCGCTACGCTCTCATCTGCGACCAGGACCATGGCTTCGAGGCCTGGTTCAGCTCCTCCGGCGACTATGACGACCAGGCCCGCCGCGGACTGGTCGAATGCCCCTTCTGCGCCTCGGTCAAGGTGCGCAAGCAGGTCATGGCCCCGGCCGTGGCCGGCACCAAGAAGACGGCCTTCACCGCCGAGGAAGCCCAGAAGGTCCGCCAGATGATGACCCAGGCGGTGCGCGAGGTGCGCGAGCACGTCGAGCAGAACTTCGACTATGTCGGCGACGCCTTCGCGCGCGAGGCCCGCGACATCCACGAGGGCCGCTCCGAGAGGCGCGAGATCTATGGCGAGGCCACCCCCGCCGAGATCCGCAGGCTGAAGGAGGACGGCGTGCCCTGCGCCCCGCTGCCCAGCCTGCCGCCCGATCCTTCCAAGGCCAACTGACGCCCTGGCCCCGATGCGCCGGAAGGCCTGCCCTGTCACGGTGATGTCCTGATCACCGGCTATCGGCGGGGCCCGACACCAAAGACCTTGAACGGAGTGCGCCATGGCTGGCCAAGCTGGCTCTATTGAAACCCCCGCGTCTCTCGACTGGCGGCCCATGAACCCCCAGGACCTGGACGGGGTGGTCGCCGTCGCGCGCCTCAGCTTCCCCGATCACTTCGAGGGCTATGACTGCTTCGCCGAGCGCCAGCGCCTGGCCCCGGAATCCTGTTTTGTCCTCAGCGCCCCCGATGGCGCGATCCGGGGCTACCTCGTCGCCTATCCCTATCGGCGAAACGCGGCCCCGCCGCTGAACAGCCTGATCGGCCAGATTCCTGAAAACCCCGAGGTCATCTACCTGCACGACCTGGCCCTGCATCCGGAGGTGCGCGGCGGCGGCCATACCCGGGCGGTGGTCGAGCGGCTGGCGGACCAGGCCACGGCCGCCGGCTGGCCCGAGATCACCCTGGTCGCGGTCAATGATGCCAGCGGCTTCTGGGCGCGCATGGGCTTTGAGCCCCAGGACCCGCCCGGCATGGCCCAGAAACTGGCCAGCTATGGCGAGGATGCCCGCTATATGGCGCGTTCCCTGCGCTAGGGCGGAACCAACCGGGCCGGTCGCGATTGTGCGGGTATGCACAAGCGATCCCGTATCCCGACCCTGCTGCTTGTTGGCACGGTTGCCGCCGCCGGTGCCCTGGCCCTTGGGGCCTGCACCACCCTGACCCGCCAGGGCCCGTCCGGTAATGCCCAGGTGCCAGAGCCCGCCAAGGCCGTGGACCTGGATCGCTACCTGGGCCGCTGGTATGAGCTGGCCCGCTATGAATTCGGCTTCCAGAAGGGTTGCGAGGCGGTCACCGCCGACTATCGCCTGCTGGAGGACGGCAAGATCGGCGTCGTCAACGCCTGCCGCGAAGGCTCGGTCGACGGCCCCTACAAGAAGGCCGAGGCCAGGGGCAAGGTGGTCGAGGGCAGCAACAATGCCAAGCTGAAGCTGTCCTTCTTTGGCCCCTTCTATGTCGGCGACTACAGGTTCCTGGATCACGCCGACGACAACAGCTGGTCGCTCGTGGGCGAGCCGTCGGGCCGCAACCTGTGGATCCTCAGCCGTGACGCCCGGCCGTCCCAGGCGGTGCGCGACGCGCTTTACGCCCGCGCCCGTGCCATGGGCTATGACCTCAGCCTGCTGCGCGAGACCCGGCACTGAGGCCGGGCAGGGCCGGGGAAGGGGCTATGCCTCCCGGACCGCCACCATCATGTAGTTGATGTCGCTGTCGCCCTCGCTCCAGCGGTCGTTGAGCGGGTTGTAGCTCAGCCCGAACGGCCCGGTGACGTTCAGCGGCTCGGAGTCCAGCATTTCGCGGATTTCCCCGGGCTTGAGGAACTGGCGCCAGTCATGGGTCCCGGCGGGCACCCAGCGCAGGACGTATTCCGCCGCGAACTTGCCCAGCAAAAGGCCCTTCAGCGTGCGGTTCAGGGTGGCGACGATCATGATGCCGCCCGGCTTGACCAGCTTGGAGCAGGTGCGCACGAACTCGCCCGGGTCGGCCACGTGCTCGATCACCTCCATGGTCAGGACCACGTCGAAGGGACCGGCCCCGGCCTCCAGCATCTGCTCGACGGTGGCGGCGCGATAGGTAATGTCCAGCCCGACCTGCTCGGCATGGGCGCGGGCGGTGCCGATATTCTCGGACGAGGCATCGAGGGCCGTGACCTCAAACCCCATGCGCCGCATCGGCTCGGCGATCAGCCCGCCGCCGCAGCCAATGTCGATCAGGCTCAGCCCTTGGAACGGAGCGCGGCTGTCGGGGTTCAGGCCATAGTGGGCGGCCACCCGGTCGCGCACGAACTTCAGCCGGGCCGGGTTGAAGCGGTGAAGCGGCGCGAACGGCCCCTTGGGGTCCCACCACTCGGCGGCCTGGGCCGAAAAACGGGCCACATCGGCCGGGTCGATGCTCGGCCCTTCGGCCCGATCCAGGCCCGGGGATGAAAAACCCTCTTCGCTTTGGGGTTTGCGTGTGTCGTGGGTGTCGTTAGAAGCGGACATACGACAGGCATGAACCGCCTTGGTCGACCTTGCAAGCCGGAGACGAAACGCGACGATGACGCGGCCCGATACGACACGACTGGTGATGAAGTTCGGGGGAACCTCGATGGGGGACCTGGAGCGCATCCGCCGTGCGGCGCGGATCGTCGCCGCCGAAGCGGCCAAGGGCAAGAAGATCGCCGTGGTGGTCTCGGCCATGGCGGGCAAGACCAATGAGTTGGTCGCCTGGACCGACGGCGCGGGCCCCGCTGCCGCCGGCCTGCCCCTGTCGGATGACGAATATGACGTGGTGGTCGCCTCGGGCGAGCAGGTCACCTCGGGCCTGCTGGCCCTGACCCTTCGCAACATGGGCCTGGATGCGCGCAGCTGGATGGGCTGGCAGATCCCGATCATCACCGACGACGCCCATGGCCGCGCCCGCATCGAGGACGTGCCCGGCGATGTCCTGGGGGCCGCCGTCGACAGTGGCCAGATCGCCGTGGTGCCGGGCTTCCAGGGCGTGACCCGCGAGGGCCGCATCACCACCCTGGGCCGGGGGGGCTCGGATACCTCGGCCGTGGCCGTGGCTGCCGCGCTCGGCGCGCCGTGCGACATCTATACCGACGTGGACGGCGTCTATACGACCGACCCGCGCATCGAGAGCCG
>JAEYQX010000160.1 GCA_023409795.1 Pseudomonadota bacterium | reverse complement strand
GACCATCATCGTGCGCGCCTATGCGCCGGTGGGCGGCCATGAAGAACTGCTGCCCTATCTGGTGCGCCGCCTGCTGGTAAACGGTGCCAACTCCTCCTTCGTCCATGCCCTGCTGGACGAGCGCGTTCCCGCGGCCGAGGTCGCCGCTGATCCCATCACTGCCGTCGAGGCCCAGCCCGACCGCCATTCGAAGATCCCTGTACCCATGAACATCTACGGTGACCGCAAGAACTCCCTCGGCCGCGACTATTCGACCGCCGAAGCCCGCGAGGCCCATGCCGCCGCCGTAAAGGCACTGGATGCCGAGCAACTGGTGGCCGGGCCGAACATTGGCGGCAAGCTGCTGACGGGTGTGGAAGCCCGCGACGTCACCAATCCGTATGACCGCGCTCAAGTCGTCGGCAAAACTTCGGACGCGACGCCGGAACAGGTCGATCAGGCCGTCAAAAAGGCCGCAGAGGCCCAGGTGGCTTGGGACAAGATGCTGGGGGCCGGCCGTGCGCCGATCCTGCGGGCCATGGCCGACGCTCTGGAAGCCGACATGGACCGTCTGGTCGCCCTACTGTCGCGCGAGGCGGGCAAGACCCTGAACGACGGTGTCGCCGAAGTGCGCGAAGCCGCCGACTTCTGCCGCTACTATGCCATGCTGGCCGAGAAGGATTTTGGCGGTCGCGAGACGCTGAAGGGCCCGACGGGCGAGGTGAACCAGCTGGTCCTGCACGGCCGTGGCGTGTTTGCCGCCATCAGCCCGTGGAACTTCCCGCTGGCCATCTTTACCGGCCAGATCGTGGCCGCCCTGGCTGCCGGCAATGCCGTCGTCGCCAAGCCCGCCGAACAGACCCCGCTGATCGCGGCCGAGGCTGTGCGCCTTTACTACAAGGCGGGCCTGAACCCCGACCTGCTGGCCCTGGTGCCGGGCCGTGGCGAGACGGTGGGCGCGGCCCTGACGGCCCACCCGATGATCGACGGGGTGGCCTTTACCGGCGGTACCGACACGGCCAACGCCATCAACCGCAGCCTTGCCAACCGCAACGGTCCGATCATCCCCTTCATCGCCGAAACGGGCGGCCTGAACGGCATGTTCGTGGACACCACGGCCCTGAAGGAACAGGTGATCGACGATGCGATCCTGTCGGCCTTCGGCTCGGCCGGCCAGCGCTGCTCGGCCCTGCGCGTCCTCTATGTGCCGCACGATGCGGCCGACGGCCTGATCGCCGGCCTGAAGGGCGCGCTGGATGTCCAGGTCATCGGTGACCCGGTTGATCCCAGGACCGACATCGGTCCGGTGATCGATTCTGAGAGCCGCGAAAACCTCGAAAAACACGTCGCGCGTCTGGAAACCGAAGCCAGGATCATCGCCCGTGGCAACCTGCCTGCGGACGCTTCAAAGGGTGACCTCTTCGCCCCGGTCATCGCCGAGATCCCGACGCCGGACTTCCTCGAGCGCGAAGTGTTCGGCCCGATCCTGCACATCTACCGCTACCATCCGAAGGACCTGAAGGCGGTGGCCGGCAAGCTGGCCGCGCGCGGCTTTGGCCTGACGCTGGGCGTCCACAGCCGCATCGACGCCTTCGCCGAAGAGGTGATGGCGCTGGTTCCGGCAGGCAATGTCTATGTGAACCGCTCGATCATCGGCGCGGTCGTCGGCGTCCAGCCCTTCGGCGGCGAGGGCCTATCCGGCACCGGCCCCAAGGCCGGCGGCCCCAACAGCCTGATTCGCTACGCCGCCGAAAAGGCCATCAGCATCAACATCGCCGCCCAGGGCGGTGACCCGGCGCTGCTGAACCTTTGATAAGGCGCGCAAATCCGGCCTCTGCAAACAAGCCATCGCGGAGGCCGGAAGTTTGGTCTAAAGCCACCGGCTAGGTGTTTGATGATCGAACTTTTCCGTACGGATCACGTCCTCGTCCGCAGTATCCCGTCGCAGGATACCCGCCGGTGGGTCGTGACCTTCGACAATTTTGGTATCGGCCCGGGCTTTGACCGACCTGGCTTTGGCCAGGGCTTCCTGCAGGCCTCGGGGATCTCCGCCATCCACGTCATGGGCGTGGGCGATGACTGGTACCAGTATCCCGAGATGGTCGAGGCCATGGCGGCGGTGCGCGCGGCGGTCCAGGGGGCCGAGCGCGTCATGACCTATGGCTCCAGCATGGGCGGCTATGCCGCCCTGCGCTTTGCCGAGGGGGCAGGGGCCAATGCCGTCCTGGCCCTGTCGCCGCAGTATTCGATCAACCCGGCCCTGGCCCCCTTCGAGCACCGCTGGAGCCAGGCCAGCGGGCGCATCAGTTGGCTGCCCGCCTTCGAGACGCCGCTGAAGGCCCAGGCCATCCCGGTCGTGGTCCATGACAGCTGCATCGAGGACCGCCTGCACGTCGAGATGATCCGCAAGGACATCGCCATCCAGTCCATTCGCCTGCCCTATGGCGGCCACCCGGTGACGACCAGCCTGGCCGAGATGGGCCAGTTGAAGCCCCTGGTCTTCCAGACCCTGTCCGGTGAGCTGGACCCGGCGGCCTTTGAGCGGCAGGTGCGGTCGCTGCGGCGACGCAGCCCCAGCTATCTGGGCAACCTGGCCATGGCCCAGCCGCCGCACCGCGTCGGGCTGGCGCTCAGCCTGGCCCGGCAGGCCTTTGACGTGGCACCGCACAGTGACCTTGCC
>JAEYQX010000082.1 GCA_023409795.1 Pseudomonadota bacterium | reverse complement strand
TGATCGGGGTGTCGGGGGGGCTGGATTCGACCCAGGCCCTGCTGGTCGCCTGCCGCGCCTTTGACCGGCTGGACCTGCCGCGCACGGGGATCCTGGCCTATACCATGCCGGGCTTTGCAACCTCCGAAGGCACCCGGTCGAACGCCTGGGCCTTGATGAAGGCCCTGGGCGTGTCGGGGCACGAGATCGACATTCGCCCGGCCGCCAGCGCCATGCTGGAGGGCATCGGCCATCCCTATGCCAAGGGCGAGCCGGTCTATGACGTGTCGTTCGAGAATGTGCAGGCGGGGCTGCGCACCGACTACCTGTTCCGCCTGGCCAACCAGAACCGGGGCTTTGTCCTAGGCACCGGGGACCTGTCGGAGCTGGCGCTGGGCTGGGCCACCTATGGCGTCGGCGATCACATGAGCCACTACAACGTCAACGGCGGGGTGGCCAAGACCCTGATCCGGCACCTGATCCGCTGGGTGGCTGACAAGGCCGTGGTGGGCGAGACGGCCAGCCCGACCCTCTATTCCATCCTGGCCACCGAGATCTCGCCCGAGCTGGTGCCGGCCGGCGAGGATGGCGCGCTGCAGTCCACCGAAGGCACTGTCGGTCCCTATGCGCTGAACGACTTCTTCCTCTATCACTTCAGCCGCTTTGGCATGAAGCCGTCCAAGGTGGCCTATCTGGCCCATCAGGCCTGGTCGGACCCGGCGCGGGGCCTGTGGCCGGTCGGGACGCCGAAAGACGAGAAGATCGCCTTTGACCTGGAGACCATCCGGTTCTGGCTGAGGAAGTTCCTGGTCCGCTTCTTCCAGACCAGCCAGTTCAAGCGCTCGGCCGTGCCCAATGGGCCCAAGGTGGTGACCGGCGGGTCGCTGTCGCCGCGCGGGGACTGGCGGGCACCGTCGGATGCCTCGGCCCAGGTCTGGCTGGATGAACTGGACGCAGGCGTGCCCGAGACGGGGGAACCGGACCGCTAAAGGCCGTTTTCACGGGTTTACGGACGGTTAAACTTCGGTTTAGCCTGACCTCCTCCCCGCCTTTCCAAGAGACATATCTGTTCCGGCGCGCGGGAGAGCCCGACACCGGTCGGGTCAGCCGTGGGCTGAGCGCTCGGGATCACAGAAGGATAAGCCATGCGTTTTGCAACGGCCGCCGCCCCGACCGCCATTCTGGCCGCCCTGTTCCTGACGGCCGCTCCGGCCCTCGCCCAGGACGCTGAATCCGCTGCCGCCGCCCCGGCCGCTGCCCCTGCCGCCGCCGAGGTTACCGGCGAGCCGACCGATGCCGAGCTGACCCAGTTCGCCGCCGCCATGGCCAAGGTCCGCGCCGTCGCCGCCGCCGTCGAGAACGGCACCCCGACCGCCGAGCAGCAGGCCGAGATGGCCTCGGCCGTCCAGAACTCGGGCCTGGCGATCGAACGCTTCAACGCCATCTCGGCCGCCGTCTCGACCGACGAGGTCCTGCAGGCCCGCGTGGCCGTCGCCGGTGAAACCCCGTCGGCCCCGGGTTCGGTCGGCGCAGGCGTGACCGATGTCGAAGCGGGCCAGTTCGCCTCGGCTATGGCCGAGATCACCGGCATCGCCCAGGCCCTGAACGGTGCCCAGCCCAACGCCGAGCAGCAGGCCCAGATGGCCGAGGCCATCCAGAAGTCGGGCCTGGCCATCGAGCGCTTCAACGAGATCTCGGCCGCCTCGGGCTCTGATGCCCACCTGCGCGCGCGCATCGACCTTGCCCAGGCTCGCTCTGCCGAATAAGCCAGTCGGAAAGGGGCTGCCGTCATGAGGATGGCCGCCCCGATCCTTCAGGAGAGGCAATCATGAGCGACGACGTCACCAGGGACACCAACGGCAATATCCTGTCCGATGGCGACAGCGTGACCCTGATCAAGGACCTGAAGGTCAAGGGCTCGGGCGGCGTGACGCTCAAGCGCGGCACCCTGGTCAAGAACATCCGCCTGACCGGCGACCCCGACGAGATCGAGGCCAATGTCGAGAAGGTGCGCGGCCTGGTCCTGCGCACGGAATTCGTAAAGAAGGCCTAAGCCTCGTCAGCCGCGCGACCTTCTCCCACGAGGGGAGAAGGCTTTGCGGGGCTGTTGTCACTCCACCCCTGCCAGGAACTCGAAGATGGCGGCCCGGGCCTCGGGCTCGTCCAGCATGGGGGCGTGGCCGATGCCGGGGACCTCGGCATAGGCCATGCGCGGCGCGGCCTTACGCATCCGGGCGACGATTTCCGGGCTGATCAGGTCCGAGATGCCGCCGCGCACCAGCAGGGTCGGCTTCTTGCGCGTCAGGGCGCGGAAATAGGGCCACAGGTTGGGCACCAGGGCTTTAGCCGCATCGGCGCGGATCGGCACCGAGATGTCCGGATCATAGTCGAGCACCGGCGCGCCCTCGGTCCCCTCGCGGAAGATGCGGCGGGCAAAGGCCTGCCAGTCGGCCTCGGCATGGTCCGGGAAGGCTGCCTCATTGATCCGCCGGGCATAGGCGGCGGCATCGTCCCAGGTCGTGACCTGCACCGGTTGGCCGGTATAGGAGGCGATGCGGGCCAGGCCCTCGGGGGCCAGCTCGGGGCCGACGTCGTTGAGGATGGCTGCCGCGATGACCCGGGGCTTCAGGGCCGTCATGGCCATGGTGATGATCCCGCCCATCGAGGTGCCCATGAAGACGGCGCGGTCGATGCCGCTCTGCTCCATCAGCTCCAGCACGTCGCGAGCATAGACATCGGGGCGATAGGTCATCGGATCGGGCGCGCGATCCGACTGGCCGCGCCCGCGCACATCGACGGCGATGACGCGGCGGCCCGACTGGGCGACCAGGGGGGCGATGCCCTCGAAGTCGGCACTGTTGCGGGTCAGGCCGTGGATGGCGATGACCGGCAGGCGCGCCGCGCCACTGGCAGGGGCATAGTCCCGCGCATGAAGGCTGAGGCCATCGACGGTGGTCCAGCGACGGTCTGCAAATCCGGTGGTCATCTCGCTTACTCCCTACGGTTCTTTTGCCGGGAGCTTATTTCATCGCCTGACGAATTGCGATCAGGCGTTCAGGATCTGGCGGACCCTTTCGCCCAGGTCGCCGCCCTCGAAGCGGTGGCCGGTGACCCCGGCGCGGCGGGCGGCTTCCATGTCGGAGGGCTGGTCCCCGATCATCAGCGAGCGGGACAGGTCCAGGTTCAAGTCCCTGGCCGCGCGCAGCAGCATCCCCGGGTTGGGCTTGCGGTCCGGGTGGTCGGGGTGGCGATAGCGTGCCTCGACCGCCTCCTTGTGGAAGGGGCAGTGATAGACGGCGTCGATGATGCCGCCGCCCCGGGCCAGCAGGGCGACCAGGTGCCGGTTGAAACCGTGCATGACCGTCTCGGTGAACATCCCGCGCGCCACGCCCGACTGGTTGGTGACGATGACGGTGGCATAGCCCGCAGCCTTCAGCGCCCTGACCGCCTCGGCGGCACCGGGGGTCAGGACCAGGTGCTCGGGCCGGTGCGGATAGCCGCTGTCGGGGATCAGCACCCCGTCGCGGTCCAGGAAGGCGGCGGGGCGCGGGGCGTCGTCAGTCATGGTCAGGCTGGCTCAGCACGGCCGAGATGGCCGTCATCAGGTGATAGAGGCTGGAGGCGGGCACCGTGGTCTCGTGGCACTCGCCCCGGGCGTCGAAGGTGTCGAGCCACAGGCCGGGGACGTCGGTGGCCAGGTGGGTCTGGAACAGGCGCTCGGTCAGAGCGCTGGCCTTGTGCAGTTCGCCGCGCACCGTCAGGGTCCGCAGCAGCTCGGTCTGGCCCCACAGGCGGGTGCCGCCATCACGGACCTGGCCGATCCGGCTGATCTCGCGCACGGCCAGGCCCTGGGCATTGAGGCCGCAGGTCAGGGCGGTGGTATAGAGCGCGCGGGCGGCCGAGCTGTGGTCGCCCAGGCCCAGTCGTTGCGCCTCGCCCAGAAGCCAGACCCATTCCAGGTGATGGCCCGGCTCGATGCACTGGCCCTCCGACCCCGGGCGCGGCGTCCAGTCGCGCTCGAAGAACTCGCCCAGCACCAGGTGCTCGCGGTCCAGGAAATGACGGTTCAACAGGTCCAGGATGGCGCGGGCCGGCTGTTCAAAGGCTGGGTCGGGGGCGGCTTCCTGCCAGGCCAGCAGGGCCTCCAGCATATGCATGTGCGGGTTCTGGCGGCGCGGCAGGACGGGCGGCAGGCTTTCGGACCAGCCGCCGGTGGGCTCGGCCATCCGGGCCTGGATGGCGTCCAGGGTCGCCAGGGCCAGCGGCCGGGCGCGCGGATCCTCCAGCACCCGATGGGCGCTGGACAGGGCCAGGAGCACGAAGGCCAGGTCATAGAGGTCCGGCACGTCGTCGATCACCGCGCCCGTGTCGTCGACGGTGCGAACCCAAAGGCCATCGGGCCGGGCGTGGTCGCGGATCAGGCAGTCCAGCCCCTGGCGGGCGATGGCCTCGCCGGGGGCCCAGCCCAGGGCGGCAGCCTCGGCAAAGACATAGGCCTGGCGGGCCTGGACGCGCGTGCGCCGGGCCAGGCCGGTGACCGGTTGGCCGGCCAGGTCCAGCTTCTCATAGAACCGGCCGTGATCACCCAGGCCCTGGCGGGCCCACAGGGGCAGGGCCTGGCCAAGAAGCCAGTCTCGAAGGCGGTTCTGAGTAGCGGACCAGGTCATGTCGAGCCCGGCTTAGGGCAGGGGCAGGGGCTTTGCCAAGCGAAACACTTGGTAGCAACTGGCAACGCGATGTGACCCTTGGGGGTTTTGCGATGGCGTCCGGCTTTGGTAAGCCGCGCCCAACATATCGAATGCCTTTTGTCCCCGCCGCGTGCCGTGCCGTGTGATCTGGCCCGCGTGGCCTCTGTAAAGAGAGCGACCCTTCCCATGAACATTCCCTTCATTGACCTGCAGGCCCAGCGCCTTCGCCTCGGCGGCAAGATCGAGGCGGCCGTTCAGGAAGCGGTCGTCAGCGGTGCCTGGGTCATGGGCCCGCAGGTGCGCCAGTTCGAGGCGGACCTGGCCCGGTTCGGTCAGGCCAGGCACGCCCTGGGCTGCGCCAATGGCACCGAGGCCCTGGTCTTGCCGCTGATGGCCTGGGGCATCGGCGAGGGGGATGCGGTCTTTGTGCCCAGCTTCACCTTTACCGCGACCGCCGAGATCGTGCCCTGGGTCGGGGCGACGCCGGTCTTCGTCGACGTGGATCCCGAGACCTACAACATGGACCCGGTCAAGCTGGCCGCCGCCATCGAGGGGATCAAGGCCCAGGGCGAGCTGACCCCGCGCGTGGTCATCGCCGTCGACCTGTTTGGCCAGCCCGCCGACTATCCGGCCATCAAGGCTGTGGCCGACGAGCATGGGCTGAAGCTGGTCTCGGATTCGGCCCAGGGCTTTGGCTGCACCATCGGCGGCAAGCATCCGCTGAACTGGGCCGATGTGACCACCACCAGCTTCTTCCCGGCCAAGCCGCTGGGTTGCTATGGCGACGGCGGCGCGGTGCTGACCAATGACGACGAGCTGGCCCAGATGATGGATTCCATCCGGGTGCACGGCAAGGCGGTCGGCGTGGACCTGGACGGGCGCAGCTTTGACCACGACCCGAAATACCTGGCCATGCGCATTGGCCTGAACAGCCGGCTGGACACCATCCAGGCGGCGGTCCTGATCGAGAAGCTGAAGGTCTTTGGCGAGGAGATCGAGTGGCGCGGGGCGGCGGCAGCGCGCTACAACGAGGGCCTGCGCCCCCATGTGGCCAAGGTGCCGGACCTGCCCCAGGGCAATGTCTCCAACTGGGCCCAGTATACGATCGAGCACCCGAACCGCGACGGCCTGGCGGCCCACCTGAAGGAGAAGGGGGTGCCGACGGCGGTCTACTACCCCATTCCCATGCACCTGCAGCCCGCCTATGAGCACTTCCCGCGCGGGGCGGGTGGCCTGCCGGTCACCGAGCGCCTGAAGGATGTGGTGATCAGCCTGCCGATGCACTCGGACCTGACGGCCGAGGTCCAGGCCGTGATCATCGACGCCGTCGCCAGCTTCAAGGGTTAAGCCAGACCATGCCGCAACAGACCCCCCTCAAGATCGGTGTCGCCGGTGCCGGCGTCATGGGCCGCAACCATGCCCGCGTCCTGGCCGAGCTGCGCGAAGTGGAACTGACCACCATCTTCGACCCCGATACGGTGACGGCCGAGGGCGTGGCCGCCGCCTATGGCGCGACCGCCGTCTCGACCGCCGAGGCCTTTGTGGCCGCGGGCCTGGACGCTGCCGTCATCGCTACGCCGAACCGCTTCCACGCCGAGCTGGGCGTGGCCCTGCTGAACGCCGGGGTCCATGTCCTGGTCGAAAAGCCGATCGCGGCGACGACCGAGGACGCCCAGGCCATGATCGACGCGGCCCGCGCCAACAACCGGGTCCTGATGGTCGGCCACGTCGAGCGCTTCAACCCGGCGGTGGAGACGGTCAAGCGCGCCATCGAGGGCGATGAAATCATCTCGATCCAGATCACTCGCGTCGGCCCCTTCCCGCCGCGCATGGGCGAGGTGGGCGTGGTCATCGACCTGGCCGTCCACGACATCGACATCATCCGCCACCTGACCGGCGCGGAAATCCAGGACGTCCAGTCCCTGCTGGGCCACACCCATGCCTCGCGCGAGGATTCGGCCCTGCTGCAGTTCCGCCTGGACAATGGGGTGATCGCCCACATCACCACCAACTGGGTCACGCCCTACAAGACCCGCACCCTGCAGGTCGCGACCAAGAACCGCTTTGTCGTGGCGGACCTGATCACCCGCCAGGTGACCGAATATTTTGGCCAGCAGCCGGATGGGTCCTATTCGACGCGGATGCTGAACTCCTGGCCGGCCGAGCCCCTGAAGAAGGAGCACGAGGCCTTTGTCCACGCCATCCGTACCGGCGAGACGGCGGCGGTGTCGGGCGAGGATGGCCTGCGCAACCTGGAAGTGGCCCTGCGCTGCCTCGAACAGGGCTGAGGCTGCCAGGCCAGGGTCAGGGCTCGATCCGCGCCCCGACCCCAGGGCCCGGGTTGGTGACCGTCGGGCGAATGACGACCGAGCCGGACGGGCCGGGCGCGGCGGAATAGGCCCCGCCGGGGTCTATCTCCGGCTCGGGCCGGTTGTTGCTGGACGGATAGAAGCGCATCTCGCACCGCAGCGCCCCGCTGGAATAGTCCGAGGCGACGGTGCCGCCCAGCACGCCCCGGATACTGGTTTCGATCAGGCGCGAGCCGAAGCCGCGACGGGTGGGCGGGGCCACCCTTGGCCCGCCTTCCTCGGTCCAGGTCAGCTGCACGGCGCCATCGTCGTCGGGCGCGGTCCAGCGCAGGAAGATGCGGCCGCGGTTCTCGCGCGTGCTGAGGGCCCCATACTTGGCGGCATTGGTGACCATTTCATGCAGGACCATGCCCATGGACAGGGCCTGCTCGGGCCCCAGGGTGATGTCCGGTCCCTCGATCCGCAGCTGATCATCCGCGTACGGACGAAACTCCTGCTGAATCAGGTCGCGCAGGCGGGCGCGCTCCCAGCCATTGGCCGTCAGCAGGTTGTGGGTGTCCGAAAGCGCGACCAGCCGTGCCTCGAACAGGGCCATGAACTCGTCCGTGGTGGTCGTGCGCCGGGCCGTCAGGGCGGCGATGGACTGGATGGTGGCCAGGGTGTTCTTGACCCGGTGGTTCAGCTCATTGATCAGCAGCCGCTGGCGATGCTCGCTGGTCTCCAGGGCCGAGAAGGCGATGTGGCGATCGGTGACGTCGATGACGATGCCGGCCACCCGGGTCGGCTTGCCTGTGCGGCTTCGCAGCACCCGGCCGCGGAAGTGCAGCCAGCGCCGCGAGCTGGGCAGGAAGTATTCCAGGTCATATTCGCCATCGCCATAAAGGGCCCGTTCCAGCGCCTGCTTGCGGGCCTGGGGCTCGATCGTCTGCAGGTAGGCCTCCAGGTCGCTGGCGCTGAACCGGGCGTCGGGCGGCAGGTTCAGGAAGCGGCGCGCCCGGGGCGACATCCACGGGGTGCGGCTGGACAGGGGAAGCTCCCAGTAGCCGATCCCGCCCGCGTCGATGATGGCCATCAGCTTGTCGCGCTGGCTGAGCATGGAGGCGATGACGGCCAGGACCAGTATGGCCAGGGACACTCCCGCCACGGCAAAGGCGAGCGTCAGCGGCGAGGCCCCGTGCATATGGTCCTCGGGCGGGGTTCCGGGCAGGACCGTCAGGGCCGCCATGCCGCTGTAGTGCATGCCCACCACGGCCAGCCCCAGGACCAGGGCGGCAAACACCTTCCACCGGGTCGAGCCGTCTTCCTCGGCCGCCAGCAGGGCGGCGACCGAGGCCCCGACCCCGATGACGATCGACAGGGCGACCAGGCCCGGGGAATAGACAAAGACAGCATCGGTGCGGATGGCGGCCATGCCGACATAGTGCATGGCGCTGATGCTCAGCCCCATGACCAGGCCCCCGCCCAGGGTCAGCAGGCGGTTGTGGCTGAAGCCGGCAATGAAAAAGGCCAGGGAGGTGCCGGCGAGGGCCAGGCCCAGGGACAGGAGGGTCAGGCCCAGGTCATAGGCCACCGGCAGGCCGGGATCGAACCCGAGCATGGCGATGAAGTGCATGGCCCAGATGCCCCCGCCCATGGCGGCTGAGGCGGTGAGCAGCCAGGGCAGGCGGGCCGAGCCGTGCCGCTCCTTGACCTGGTTCAGCAGGTCCAGGGCCGTCCAGGCCGTGAAGATGGCGACCACGACCGACAGGGCCCCGAAGACCGAAAAGATATGCATGTGGTGCATGGGGACGGTCCCTCATTCCCCGTGGCCCGACGCCGTGGTCGTTGAGGGTTTCACAAAAACCCCGGCCTGTCAGCCTTGACCGCAGCAGGCCGGGCCGGGGTGGTCAATTCGCCTCGATGACCTGCATGCTCAGCCACTCGGCGACAAGGGCGGGCTTGTCATGGTTTTCGATCTCGACCGTCAGCTCGTGCCCGATCAGCCAGCGGCCGCCGCCACGATCCTCCAGGCTGGCCAGGCGGAACCGCCCGCGCACCCGAGCGCCGCTGGGCACCGGGCTGAGGAAGCGCAGGCTGTTGAAGCCATAGTTGATGCCCATGACCAGGCCGCTCAGCGGGGACACGGCGTCCATGCTCATGGCCGAGGCCAGGCTGAGGGTCAGGAAGCCGTGGGCGATGGTCCCGCCAAAAGGCGTCGCTGCGGCACGTTCGGGATCGACGTGGATATACTGCTCATCCTCGGTGATGCGGGCAAAGGCGTCGATGCGGCCCTGGTCAAGCTCGAACCAGCGGCTGAGGCCGACCTCCTGCCCGATGAGCCCCTGAAGTTCCTGCGGTGTCATGGCGTTCCCCGATGATTGTTATGCCATCAGGATTGCCCGAGGCCGCGCGGCGCGCAACCGTTAAGCCCGGATCAGCCCGACGCCAGGATGCGGGCAAACTGGGCCGGATCGACATTGCCGCCCGACAGGATGATGGCCGTGGTCTGGTCGGCTGCGTCGATGCGCCCCGCCAGAAGCGCGGCCAGGGAGACGGCCCCGCCCGGCTCGATCACCAGCTTGAGCCAGCGGAAGGCAAAGCGCATGGCCGCCTCGACCTCGGCGTCAGAGACGACCAGGGCCCCGGCCAGGCGCTGGTTGATGGGCCAGGTCAGCTCGCCTGGCATGGGGGCCATCAGGGCATCGCAGATCGAGGGCCGGCCCTGGGGGTGGCCGACCCGGTGGCCCGCCGCCAGCGACCGGCGGGTGTCATCGAAATCCTCGGGCTCGACCACCAGGACGCGCGTCTGGGGGCTGCGCTCGGCCATGACCAGGTTGAGCCCGGCCAGCAGCCCGCCGCCCGAGGCCCCGCACAGGAGCTGGTCGATGGGGGCGTCGGCCTGTTCCAGCAGCTCCAGCCCGACCGTCCCCTGGCCCTCGATGACATGGGGGTCGTCAAAGGGCGGGACCAGGACACAGCCGCGCTCGGCGGCGATCTGGGTCCCGATGGCCTCGCGGCTTTCGTTCCAGCGGTCATAAAGGCGCACCTCGCCGCCGAAATGGCGCACACCCGCGACCTTCACCGCCGGGCTGTCATGGGGCATGACGATCAGGGCGCGCGTGCCCACGGCCCGGGCCGCGGCGGCCACGCCCTGGGCATGGTTGCCCGAGGAATAGGCCACCACGCCACGCTCGCGCTCCTCGGCCGTCAGCCGGCTGATGCGGTTATAGGCCCCGCGAAACTTGAAGGCCCCGGCCACCTGGAAGGTCTCGGCCTTCATCAGCACCCGCCCGCCGACTGCCTCGTTCAGGGCCGGATGCTCCAGCAGGGGCGTGCGGATGGCTGCGGGCCGGATCTGGCGGGCGGCATCGAGGACGCCTTTGAAGCTGGGCTGGTTCATGAGGTTTGCGCTTACCCTGGATGGCTATCTCTGCATAACTGCGATTATGCACGCCACCATGATCCTTGCCATCGACCAGGGAACAACCTCGACGCGGGCCATTGCCTTTGAGGTCTGCCCCCAGGGCCAGATGAACGCCGTCGCCGTCAGCCAGATGGAGCTGGCCCAGCACTATCCGCAGTCGGGCTGGGTCGAGCATGATGCCGCAGAGATCTGGCGCGCCACCCTGCAGACCTGCCGCGAGGTGGTGCGCCGGGCAGGCGGCGTGCACCGCTTTGCCGCCGTCGGGATCACCAACCAGCGCGAGACATCGGTCATCTGGGATGCCGCCACGGGCGAGCCGCTCCACCGGGCCATCGTCTGGCAGGATCGCCGCACCGCCGAGGCGACGGGCCAGCTGGCCGAACAGGGCCACGAGGCCGAGGTCCAGGCGGCGACCGGGCTGATCCTCGATCCCTATTTCTCGGCCTCGAAATATGCCTGGCTGCTGGATCAGGTGCCGGACGGCCGGGCGCGGGCCGAACGTGGCGAGATCAGGCTGGGGACGGTGGATTCCTGGCTGATCTGGAAGCTGACCGGGGGGTGCCAGCACGTCACCGACGTCTGCAATGCCGCCCGCACCAGCCTGATGGACCTGAAGACCCGGCGCTGGAGCCCGGCCCTGGCCCGGCTGTTTGGCGTGCCGCTGGCGGCCCTGCCGCAGATCCGGGGCTGCGCCGACCACCTGGGCGACTGTGACGAGAGCCTGCTGGGCCAGGCCCTGCCGATCCATGGCGCGGCGGGTGACCAGCAGGCGGCCGTGGTGGGGCATGGGGCGCTCAGCCCGGGCGATGCCAAGATCACCTATGGCACCGGGGCCTTCCTGGTCGCCAATGTGGGGCAAAGCCCGGTCGCCTCGACCAGCCGGCTTTTGGGCACCATGGCCTATGAGGCGAGGGGCGAGGCGGCCTATGCCCTGGAGGGCTCGATCTTCTCGGCGGGCTCGGCCATCCAGTGGCTGAGGGATGGGCTGAAGATCCTGTCGGAATCGCGCGCTTCGGAGGCCATGGCCCAGGGGCTGAGCGACAACGGCGGGGTTTATCTGGTGCCGGGCTTCACCGGCCTGGGCGCGCCGTGGTGGGAGCCGGACGCGCGCGGGGCCATCATCGGCCTGACCCGCGACACCGGCCCGGCCCATCTGGTCCGGGCGGCGCTGGAAAGCCTGGCCTACCAGACCTGCGACCTGCTGGACGCCCTGTCGCGCGACGGGGCCCCCCGGCTGAAGCGGCTCAAGGTGGATGGCGGGGTGACGGCCAACAGCCTGGCCATGCAGTTCGTGGCCGACGTCTGCGAGGTCGAGGGCGAGCGCCCGGCCTTCCAGGAAATGACGGCCCTGGGCGCGGCGCGGCTGGCGGCCTATGGCGTGGGCCTGACCGAGCGGCTCTGGACCGCTCCGGCCGAGGCTCCGGCCGTGTGGCGACCCCGGATGGCTGCCGCCGAACGGACGCGCCTGAGGCAGGGTTGGGCCGCCGCCGTGCGCGGAACCCTGGCGGCTGCGCAATAGCTCCGCTTTATAGAAAACAGTTTTTGTTGCGGTTGGGTTTGTGAAACCGGTTGTGAGCGCCTACCTTTGGGACTGGAGCCAAGCCTTATGTCTGATAGTCAAAGATTTCCCGTCGCCGCCCACGCCCTGACCTACCTGGCCCACAAGGGGGCGTTCTCGGCCGCCGATGCAGCCCCCAGTGCGGTGCTGGCCGCCTCGGTCCCGACCAATCCGGTGGTGATCCGCCGGGTGACGGCCCTGCTGGCCAAGGCCGGGCTGATCGCGACCCGTCCGGGGGCCTCGGGCGGATCCTGGCTGCTGCGCGAGCCGCAGACGATCCGGCTGGACGAGGTGCTGCGCGCCGTCAACGGCTGTGCCCACCTGGGCTCGCCACCCGCCGGGGCCAAGGGCTGTCCGGTGGGCGAGCACATCCCGCGCCAGGTCGCCAAGGCCCTGACCGCCGCTGACCAGGCCGCAGGCGATGCCCTGTCCAAGATCACCATTGCCGACCTGCTGGAATCCGACCCGGCCTCGCTCAAGGGGCTGGACCCCCATGCGAGCTGCGCGGCGGTGCTGGCGCAATAGGCAACAGCTCCGAACGCCGGGGGAGGGCTTTTGATGCGGACAGGCAGGACGATTGCCATCACCGGGGCCTCGGCCGGGATCGGGGCCGCCCTGGCCCGGGTCTGTGCCGCCCAGGGCCATGACCTGATCCTGATCGCGCGCCGCGAAGGCCCGCTGCAGGCCCTGTCCGCCGAGCTGGAGGCGGCCCATGGCATCCGGGCCCATGTCATCACCGCGGACCTGGCCGAGCCGGGCGCGGCCCAGGCTCTTCATGACACCATTGCCGCGCGCGGGCTGGGCGTCGATGGCCTGGTCAACAACGCCGGCTTCAGCCGCACGACCGGCTTTGCCGAGACCGACCCCGAGGCCCAGGCGGCCATGCTTCGCGTCATGCTGACGGTGCCGGTCGAGCTGTGCCGGCTCTATCTGCCGCGCATGAAGGCCCAGGGCTGGGGCCGGATCATCAATGTCGCCTCGATGGCCGGCTTCCTTCAGGCGACCGGCGGCGACACCCTTTATGGCCCGATCAAGAGCTTCCTGATCCGCTTTTCCCAGGGGCTCTGGATCGAGAACGAGGGGACGGGCGTCCATGTCAGCGCCCTGTGCCCCGGCTATACCTATACCGAGTTCCACGACGTCAACGGCTCGCGCCAGCAGGTGTCGGCGGCCTATCCGAAGTGGATGTGGCTGGAGGCGGATCGCGTGGCGCGCGAGGCCTGGGCCGCGGTCGAGGCCAATCAGCCGCGCTGCATTCCCGGACGGCGATACCGGGCCCTGGGGCTGGCGTCCAAGCTGCTGCCGGACCGGATGGGGCTGAGGACTGCCGCTCGCCATGCCCGCAGGCTGAAGCGGGTCTGAAACGAAAACGGCGGCCTGGCCAGGCCGCCGTTCTGCTGTCCGGGCGTCAGCTGCCGGACGGGTAGGGGGTGGTGACCCCGGTCGAGATCATGCCGGGCAGGGCCTCGCCCAGGCCCATCAGGATGAACTGGATGGCCAGGGCGCACAGGATCAGGCCCAG
>JAEYQX010000283.1 GCA_023409795.1 Pseudomonadota bacterium | reverse complement strand
GCTTCACCGCCCTGGCCCAGGCCGACCATGCCCTGCGCGGGGCCGTGCAGATGGGTCGCCTGACCTTCAGCGCCGAAAGCGGTTCAGGGGACCGCCAGGCCATGCTGACCCCGGTCGAGCGGGACGTCTCGTCCTATGCCCGCGCCGCCGTCGACTGGCGCGGCGATCGCGGCGGCCTGTCCTTCAGCCTGGGGGCCCTGGACGAGAAGATGGGGCCGCTGGGGGCCTATATGCCGGTGGCCTCGGACCTGGCCATGCCGTCGCGCACGGGCTTTACCGCCTTCGGTGCCAACTACAGCCTGGGCCGCAACCTGGTGCTGAGCGGCGAAATCGGCCTGGGCCGCACCGACATCGACGGGCGCTTCATGAGCCTGGCCGAGCGGGCGATCAGCTCGACCTGGCGGCTGTCGCTGCAGTCGGACTGCCCCGGCTTCATCCCCGGCTGCTCCCAGCTGGTCTGGCAGGTGGCCCAGCCGCTGCGCATCGAAAGCGGTGAGTTCAGCGCCCTGCTGGCCGATGTGCCGCTGGATTACTTCGACCCCGTGACCTTCTCGGAGCGCCGCTTCTCGGCCGCGCCGTCGGGCCGCGAGATCGACTTCTCGGTGCGCAGCCTGCATCCCCTGCCCGGCGGTTCCCTGCTGCAGCTGGAAGCCATGGCCATCCGCGAGGAACAGCACCGGGCCGGCGCGCCCCTGGGCTATGCCCTGATCGGCAGCTGGCGGCGCGGCTTCTAGGCCACTGAAACGCAAACGGCCCGGATGGCGACATCCGGGCCGTTCTTTCTGGGCCGAAGCCCGTTCAGGCGCTTAGGGGCGCTCGACGCACAGGGCGACGCCCATGCCGCCGCCAACGCACAGGGTGGCCAGGCCCTTCTTGGCACCCGAACGCTTCATCTCGAACAGCAGGGTCGTCAGGATGCGGGCACCCGAGGCCCCAACCGGGTGGCCGATGGCGATAGCGCCGCCGTTGACGTTCACCTTGGCCGGATCGAGGTTCAGCTCCTTGACCACGCACAGCGACTGGGCGGCGAAGGCTTCGTTGGACTCGATCAGGTCCAGGTCCTCGACCGACCAGCCGGCCTTTTCCAGCGCGCGGGTCGAGGCCGGGATCGGGCCGGTGCCCATGATGGCCGGATCAACGCCTGCGGTCGCCCACGAAGCGATGCGGGCCAGCGGCTCCAGACCACGCTTGGCGGCCTCTTCAGCGCTCATCAGCACCAGGGCAGCAGCGCCATCGTTGATGCCCGAAGCATTGGCCGCGGTAACCGAGCCGTCCTTGGTGAAGGCCGGACGCAGCTTGGCCATGGCTTCGAGGGTCGCGCCGTGGCGGATGTATTCGTCCTGATCGACAACAACATCGCCCTTGCGGTTCGGCACGGTTACCGGAACGATCTCATCGGCGAACTTGCCGGCCTTCTGGGCGGCTTCGGCCTTGTTCTGGCTGGCGACGGCGAACTGGTCCTGCTCTTCGCGGCTCAGCTCCCACTTGTCGGCGATGTTCTCGGCGGTCTGGCCCATATGGTAGCCGTGGAAGGCATCCAGCAGGCCGTCACGCAGCATGTGGTCCTCGAGCGTCACCGCGCCCATCTTGTGACCGTTGCGCAGGACCTGAAGGTGCGGAGCCTGCGACATGGACTCCTGGCCACCGACGACGACGATGTTGGCGTCGCCCTGGGCCACCTGCTGGTAGCCCAGCGCCACGGCGCGCAGGCCCGAGCCGCACAGCTGGTTCAGCGACCAGGCGGCGGCTTCCTTGCGGATACCGGCGTTGATGGCGGCCTGACGGGCCGGACCCTGGCCGGCACCGGCCTGAAGCACCTGACCGAGGATGACCTCGTCAACCTCTTCGCCCGAGACACCGGCGCGTTCGAGCGCGCCCTTGATGGCGATCTCGCCCAGCCTGGATGCCGGAAGCGACGACAGCGAGCCGAGGAAGGAGCCGACCGGGGTGCGGGCGGCAGAGACGATGACGACGTCGGTCATGGATATTCACTCCACAGAGAAATTTTATGCTGTTGTGCAGCATTCTGCGCCCGGCGTCACCCATAACCCTGATCTGACGGCCTTGTGAAACCACCATGACGGGAACGCCTGCCGGGTCTGCGGCGTAATTGGCGGGTGATGTTTACCTGGTTGAAATCCCTGGGCCAGCGGGTCTGCACCCCCGACGAGCTCGACATGATCGAGCATTACCAGACGCGCGCCGAACGGATGGCGGACCTGTGGGTCCACAGTATCGGCCTGGGCCTTGCGGCCATCGGCGGGGTCATCATGGCCGTGCTGGCCGGCCTCTACAGCGACATCAGCGCCGTCCTGGCCACCGCCATCTATGCCCTGTGCCTGATCGCCATGCTGTCGGCCTCGACCGTCTACAACTGGACGCGCCCGTGCAAGGCGCGGCCGATCCTGCGGCGGCTGGACGAGAGCTGCATCTTCCTGATGATCGCAGGCAGCTATACCCCCTTCACCACCCAGAGGTTCGAGGGGGCCTGGTCGATCGGCTTTACCCTGCTGGTCTGGGTCCTGGCGCTGGGCGGGGCGGGGATCAAGATGTTCGCGCCGCGCATCTCCGACGTCTTCTGGAGCCTGGTCTATGTGATGTTCGGCTGGGTCGCGATCTTTGCGCTCAAGCCGATGATCGAGACCGTCCATCCGCTGGCGCTCGGCCTGCTGGTCGCCGGCGGGCTGATCTATACCTCGGGTGTCCTGGTCTTCATCAGCCAGAGGCTGAGGTTCCGCCGCGCCATCTGGCACGGCTTCGTCGTGGCCGGGGCCAGCGTCCACTGGTGCGCCATCCTGATAGGGGTCGTCCTGGCCCCTGTCATCGGCACGACCTGAGCCGTTCGCGATCCCTCTGGCCTTCGCGCCCGCAACGGGGGATAGTACGGCGTTGCAACAACGCGAGAACAAGCGTGGCTGACAGAAAATCCGAGGGCGGAAAAACCCAAGACGGCCTTGTCGTCATCAAGAAGTATGCGAACCGGCGGCTCTATAATACGGCCACAAGTGCCTATGTGACGCTGGAAGACCTGGCCCAGATGGTGCGTCAGGGCACCGAATTCGTGGTCTATGACGCCAAGACCAATGACGACCTGACACGCCAGATCCTGACCCAGATCATCTTTGAGGAAGAAAGCCGGGGCGAGGCCCTGCTGCCGGTGCAGTTCCTGCGCCAGCTGATCGGCTTCTATGGCAATTCGATGCAGTCGGTGCTGCCCTCCTACCTGGAGATGTCGCTGGACAGCTTCAGTCGCCAGCAGGAGCAGATGCGGGCCCAGTTCAGCCGCACCCTGGCCCAGGCGCCGGGCGGCGGGCTGATGGAGGAGGCCGTGCGCCAGAACCTGGCCATGTTCGAGCGGGCCATGCAGATGTGGCCGGGCATGGGCGGTTTCGGACGCGCCCAGGAAGCGCCGGCCGAACCGGCCGCCGAGCCTTCGCCCACCCCGCCTGCGGCTGCGGCTGACACCACCCTGGACGACATGAAGCGCCAGATGGAGGAGATGCGCGTCCAGATCGAGCGGCTGGCCAAGGCGGCCCCGGCCAAATGACCGACAGCATCCGCCCGGTCGGTCCCCCTGGCGGCCCCTCCATCCAGGAGCGGCGCGAGGGCGAGCGGCGCGGACGCGACCCGCGCCAGGCCAGGCCGGCTGCGGCCGAGCCTGGCCAGGAAGGGCCTGGCGAGGAAGGGCCTGGCTCCCGGGACCTGGTGCCGGTCGTGCCTGTGGTCGAGATCACCCCGGCAATGCCTGCCGCCCCGCCGCTGGTCCCCCCGGCGGCCTTTGCCGCCCAGGTCATTGGCCAATCCGGCCAGAAGCGCGGGCTGAAGGGCGGGCCACCGGTGCTGGATGCGGCCCGCGTCACCTATCTGGGCACCGAATATTCCGGTCGCCACGACCGGCGCCCGGCCCCGGGACGGGATACGGAAACCGAAATCTAGGGCCCACGGGCCGCTGGCACGGGTCTTGCGACCCCGGGGGCAACTGATCCCCTAGCCGGTAGCCCCGATGCCCCTGCTGCACCTTGCCTCGCGCCTGTTTGACACGACGGTTGTCGCCCTGATCTTCGTCGCCTTCAGCTAGGCGTCACAGCTCCTGGACCGGGCCCGGCTGGCGGGCGCGGGACTTGAGCCACATCACGCCGACCAGGTCGGACAGCGACGCCTTCAGCCGCCCCCAGTTGGTGTATTTCGAGCGCCCGGTCTCGCGGTGCCGGTGGTCCACGTCCAGGTAGCGGTTCTCAAAGCCCTCGCGGATCATCAGGACGGGCAGGTAGCGGTGGATGTGATCGAAGTAGGGCAGCCGCAGGAAGGCCTCGCGGCGAAACGCCTTCAGGCCGCAGCCGGTGTCGGCGGCATCATCGCCCAGCAGGTGCCGACGGATGCGGTTGGCCCAGACCGAGGCCCGCCGCTTGGACTGGCTGTCCTGGCGCCGGGCGCGGACCCCACCGACCATGGCCACGGTATCGGGCGCGGCCAGCAGGGCATCGACCAGGCGCGGCGCATCGGCGGGCGGGTTCTGGCCATCGCCGTCCAGGGTGACGATGATCGAGCCCCGGGCCGCCAGGACGCCTGAGCGAATCGCCCGGCTCTGCCCCGCATTGTCGGTGTGGGCCAGAAGGCGCAGTTGCGGCAGGTCCTTCATCGCCGCCTGCAGCTCAGCCCGCGTCTCATCGCGGCTGGCGTCATCGACAAAGATCATTTCAAAGGCGCGACCGGCAAAGGCCTGGGCGATTTCGTGGGCCAGGGGGACGGCCGCCCCGGCCTCGTCGTGCACCGGCACGACCACGGAAATCTGGGGCGATGAGGCGGGTGTTTCGATCATGGAACCTGTCTAGCCTATCCGCTCAGGCTGGAAAACGACCCGCTTGTGGGCGGCCTGACGCGCAAGTGCTTTCGGCCCACCTTGATCGCATGATACGACAGTCGCATGAATCGACCGAACCTGGATCGCTACATTGCCGGCTGGCGGGGGCCGGTAATGGCCGCCCTGCTGACCCTGCTGGCGGCCCTGCCCGGTCTGATGCTCCTGCCGCCGCTGGATCGTGATGAAAGCCGCTTTGCCCAGGCCACGGCCCAGATGCTGGAAAGCGGCGACTATGTCGACATCCGCTTCCAGGACGACCCGCGCTGGAAGAAGCCCATCGGCATCTACTGGCTGCAGGCGGCTTCGGTCAGCCTGACCTCGGCGGTCGAGGACCGCAACATCCAGGCCTATCGCCTGCCCTCCCTGCTGGGGGCCATGCTGGCCGCCTGGGCCGTCGCCTGGGCGGGGGCGGCCATGCTGGGCCACCGCGCGGGGTTCCTGGCCGGCGCGATCCTGGGCACCACCTTCCTGCTCTCGACCGAGGCGGGGATTGCCAAGACCGACGCCATGCTGTGCGGCCTGACGACCCTGTCGATGGCCGCCCTGGCGCGAATCTACATGGCGCACCTGGCCGGCGAGCGGCCGATCCGGGCGCACAAGCTGCTGTTCTGGCTGGGCCTGGGCTTTTCCATCCTGATCAAGGGGCCGATCGGTCTGATGGTCGTGGCGCTCAGCATCCTGGCCCTTTCAGTGTGGGACCGGAACGTCCGCTGGGTCGGCAAGCTGGGCTGGGGCTGGGGGCTGACGGTCCTGGCCCTGCTGCTGGGCCCCTGGGCCATTGCCATTACCATCGTCACCGACGGCGGCTTCTGGCGCGAGGCGATCGGCGGCGATCTGGCTCCCAAGCTGGCCGGTGCCCACGAAAGCCACAGCGGCTTCTTTGGCATGTATGCGGTGCTGTCGCCTCTGCTGCTCTTCCCCGCCACCCTGCTTCTGCCTGCGGCCCTGTCCACCGGCTGGCATCGCCGGGCCGAGCCGGCCATCCGCTTTGCCCTGTGCTGGCTGATCCCTGCCTGGCTGGTGTTCGAGATCGCCCCGACCAAGCTGTGGCACTATACCCTGCCGACCTTTGGGGCCCTCGCCCTGCTGATGGCCGCCGCCCTGACCCGGCCCATCGGCAAGGTGTCGCGCGTCTCCGGGGCCTTGCTCGGCCTGTTCGCCGGGGTCGTGATCTGCCTGATCACCGTCTATGGCCTGACCGAGTTCGGCCGCTCGACGGCCCAGACCTGGGCCACCCTGACCATCGTCTTTGCCGCCCTGGCGGCGGCAATCGGCGGCTTCCTGCTGGTCAACCGCGCGGCGGTGACCGGGGTCCTGGCCGCCATGGCCTGTGGCATCATCGCCCACGCCGCCCTGGCCGGCACCATTCGCCAGCTGCGTCCCCTGTCCATCGCGCCGCGGCTGGTCAAGACCCTGGACGCCGCCGAGCTGAACCCGGCCCAGGGCCGCTATCCCGGCCCCATCGCCATCACCACCTTCCATGAGCCCAGCTTCGTCTTCCTGACCAGCCGCGACACCCAGCTGACCGACGCGGCGGGGGCCGCGCGGGCCATGGCCGAGGGACGCCCCGCCATTGTCGAGGCCCGCGACGACCAGGCCTTCCAGGCCGCCATGGCCGAGCTGGGGGCCAGCGGACGGGCCGTGGGCGTGGTCAGCGGCCACAACTATTCCTCAGGCGATGATGTGCGCCTGACCCTCTATGCCCCGGCCGGATCCGGGGAGGGGAACCCCTGATGACGCGCCCCATCGAGATCGTCGAGGTCGGCCCCCGCGACGGCCTGCAGAACGAAAAGGCCATTCTCGACCCCGCCCTGCGCGCCGAGTTCGTGCAGCGGCTGGAGGCCGCCGGGGCCCGGCGCATCGAGGCCGTCAGCTTCGTCCATCCCCGGTATGTGCCCCAGATGGCCGGGGCCGAGGAGGTCATGGCCGCCCTGCCCCGCACGCCGGGACGCCGCCGCATCGGCCTGGTGCTGAACGGCAAGGGCTATGACCGGGCGCTGGGCACGCCGCTGGACGAGGTCAATGTCTCCCTGTCGGCCTCCGACGGCTTTGGCCTGAAGAACCAGGGCCTGACCACGGCCCAGCAGGTGCAGATGCTGGCCGACATCATGGCGGGCCGGGCCAATGCCGTGGCCGGGGACCAGGAGGTGCCGACGATCTCGGCCACCCTGTCCTGCGTCTGGGGCTGCCCCTTCGACGGGGAGGTGTCGGTAGAGCAGGTGACCGACCTGGTCAGCCAGGTGGCCGCCCTGGGCGTCGACGAAATCGCCCTGGCCGACACCATAGGCGTGGCCGATCCCTGGAGCGTGACCCGCAAGGTCGAGGCGGCCCGCAAGGTCGCGGGCGACATCCCGCTGCGGCTGCATTTCCACGACACCCGCAATACCGGCCTGGCCAATGCCTATGCCGGGGTCCAGGCGGGCATCGACATCCTGGACGCCTCGGTCGGCGGCATCGGCGGCTGCCCCTTTGCGCCGGGGGCCACGGGCAATGTGGCTACCGAAGACCTTGTCTATATGCTGGAACGCGCAGGCTATAGAACGGGTTATGACCTCGATGCCCTGGTTGCCTGCGCGATCTGGATCGGACAAAAGATCGGTCGCCCCGCTCCCAGTGCGCTGAGCCGCGCCGGGGGCTGGCCTGCTCGCGGATAAAGCCGCCCGACCCACGTCGTCCTCTGGCGGCCCTAACACGACGGACCTGACCTTGCCCAAGTCACCGCTTCACTTCTTCAAGCGCTTGCAGCGTCAGTCCCAGCTGTGGACGGAATCTGCCAAGGAAACCCCCCGCCGCCTGGACGAAATCACCCAGCTGCTCATGGAGCAGCAGCGCGAGATCCGCACCCTGTACAACAGCCTGGGCCTGCCGCCCGCAGAGCAGTGGCTGAGACAGCCACCGCGCCAGGCAGGGGCACCGGGCACCAAGGTCTTCACCGCCTGCTCGCCCTGCCGCCAGGACAGCTTCTCGGAACCCTATTTCTCCTACTGGACCACCGAGCTGCGCGAAGCCCTGCGCTATCACCGCAAGCTGTGGGAGTTCGTCTTCATCTGCCAGGCCCTGCATGAGCGCGGGATGCTGGCCAACGGTCGCCGGGGTCTGGGCTTCGGCGTGGGCGAGGAGCCGCTCAGCGCCTATTTCGCCGCCAAGGGCTGCCAGATCGTGGCGACGGACATCGACCTGGAATACGCCCAGGCCATGGGCTGGACCGACACCAACCAGCACGCCACGGGCCTGGACGCCCTGCGCAATCCCCTGCTGTGCGCGGACGACGTCTTCAATGCCAATGTCACCTTCGAGACCTGTGACATGAACCAGGTGCCTGACCACCTGACGGGCTTTGACTTCTGCTGGTCGGCCTGCGCCCTGGAGCACCTGGGTTCGATCGAGCATGGCCTGGCCTTCATCGAGCGCTCGGTCGAGACGCTGAAGCCCGGCGGCTGGGCCATCCACACCACCGAGTTTAACACCGGCTCGAACGAGGAAACGATCGACCATACCGGCACGGTGCTGTTCCGCCGCCGCGACTTTGCCGAGCTGGCCCTGCGCCTGGCGAAGAAGGGTCACCGCCTGGCCCCCCTGGACTTCAACCTCGGCGACGGGGCCATCGACCGCTATATCGACGTGCCGCCCTATCGCGAGCAGCCGCACCTTGCGATGATGCTGTCCGGCTTCCCCACCACCTCCTATGGCCTGATCGTCCAGCGCGGGCCGGCCTGACCGAGAGGGCCTGACTGGGGGGGCTGGCCGGGCTATTTCACGCGGGACGAGGCATTGCCCGACAGCTTGCGGCCCAGATCGCGCAGCAGCTGCCCCAAGGGCCGAGGGCGAAGGCTGCGAGCCTGGTCCTTCGCCTCGGCTTCCTCTGCGCGGATGGCCGCCTCATAGGCCTCGATGGTGACCGTGAAATGCGGGTTCAGCGGGTCGATGGCCTGAGCCTGGCGCACCAGGTCCATGGCCGCCTCAGGCTCGTAATTGCGCCAGTGCAGATGACCCTTCCAGGCCAGAAGGTGGGCCTCGCCCGGGGCCTGCGTCACGATCTCCTCGGCCAGGGCAATCGCGCGTTCCAGCTCGCCCGCCTCGGCCAGGACCTCTGCGAACTGGACCCGATAGGGCTCGCTCGCCTGGGGCCCGGCCCGGGCCTCCATGGTCGCGATCGCCGC
>JAEYQX010000232.1 GCA_023409795.1 Pseudomonadota bacterium | reverse complement strand
CTCGTCCTTCAGCGCGACGGCCTCCAGCTCCTTGGCGACCTGGAACAGGGGATCGTTGTCGCGGCCGGTGGCGGCCAGCCCCTCATAGGCCGACTGCTGCATCACCTTGGCGCGCGGGTCGTAGTTCTTGTACACGCGGTGGCCGAAGCCCATCAGCTTGTACTTGCGATCCTTAACGCCCTGGATGAACTCAGGAATACGGTCCGGGGTGCCGATTTCCTTCAGCATGTTCAGGGCTTCTTCGTTCGCGCCGCCGTGCGACGGGCCCCACAGGCAGGCGATGCCGGCTGCGATACAGGCGAACGGGTTGGCGCCCGACGAACCGGCCAGGCGGACGGTCGAGGTCGAGGCGTTCTGCTCGTGGTCGGCGTGCAGGGTGAAGATGCGGTCCATGGCGCGGACCAGGCGCGGGTCGACCTGATAGTCCTCGGCCGGAACGGCGAAGCACATGCGCAGGAAGTTCTCGGCGTACGACAGGTCGTTGCGCGGCGAGATGAAGGGCTGGCCGACGTGATACTTGTAGGCGCGGGCCGCGATGGTCGGCATCTTGGCGATCAGGCGGATGGCCGAGATGTCGCGCTGGACCGGATCATGGATGTCCAGGCTGTCGTGGTAGAAGGCCGACAGGGCACCGACGGTGCCGACCATGATCGCCATCGGGTGGGCGTCGCGGCGGAAGCCTTCGAAGAAGCGGTCGAACTGCGAGTGCAGCATGGTGTGACGGGTGACCAGCTGCGAGAACTCTTCGTACTCGGCAGCGGTCGGCAGCTCGCCCTTCAGCAGCAGGTGGCAGACTTCGAGGAAGTTCGACTTCTCGGCCAGCTGGTCGATCGGGTAGCCGCGGTGCAGCAGAACGCCAGCGTCGCCATCGATGTAGGTCAGGCCGCTTTCACACGAGGCCGTCGAGGTGAAGCCCGGGTCGAAGGTGAAGGCACCGGTGGCACCATACAGCTTGCGGATGTCGATCACGTCCGGACCGGTCGAGCCAGCCAGCACCGGCAGTTCGACGTTCTTGTCGCCGTAGGAGAAGGTCGCCGTACCGGCGGGTTTCGCTTGTTCAGTCATCTAGGCCCCTTTTGTTTTCTTCGACCGTGCGCGGGGAGGCGTTCGGCCTGTGTGGTTATGGGTGTTCACTTAGTCTGTTGCAGCGCATCATCCAAGCGTCCGAGACTTTCGTCGCGCCCGAGAGCGCAAAGAATTCTCGCAATATCCGGCGAAACCGAACCGCCCGTCAGCGCGCCGCGAACAGAAGGTCCAATTTTTCCGAAGCCTACGCCTTCGCTTTCAGCAAAGGCTTTAAGTTCGGGTTCCAGGGACGCCACGTCCCAGGTACCGATGTTTGAGAGTCGTTCACGCAGTCGTGAAAGTCGCTGGCCGCCTTCACCCTCCAGAAGACCGGTCGTTTTCGCGTCAAGGGCGAGTGGGCGGGCCTTCAGGGCGAACTCGGTCTGGGTGACCAGCTCCAGAATCGTCTTGGCGCGATCCTTGATGAAGGGCATGGCGCGCAGCAGGCGCTCGCCAGCGTCGGCGGCCACCGGGGTGCCGGCCTTTTCCATCGCCTCCAGGGTCAGGCGGGCCAGGCGATCGTCCTGGGCCAGGCGAATCCAGTGGGCGTTGACGTGGGCCAGCTTGTCGAAGTCCAGGCGCGCCGGAGCCTTGCCGATGCCGGACAGGTCGAACCAGGCGATGGCCTCCTCGTCGCTGAACAGCTCGGCATCCCCGTGGGCCCAGCCCAGGCGGGCCAGGTAGTTGCGCATGGCCTCGGGCAGGTAGCCCATCTCGGCATATTCATGGACAGCCTGGGCACCGTGGCGCTTGGACAGCTTGGCGCCGTCCGGGCCGTGGATCAGGGGGATGTGCACGAAGGTCGGGCGGGCCCAGCCCAGGGCGTCATAGATCAGGCTCTGGCGGGCGGCGTTGTTCAGGTGGTCGTCGCCGCGAATGACGTGGGTCACGCCCATGTCGTGGTCATCGACGACCACGGCCAGGTTATAGGTCGGGGCCCCATCCGAGCGCAGGATCACCAGGTCATCCAGCGACGAGGATTCCCAGCGCACCGTGCCCTGCACCGCGTCCTCAACGACGACGGCCTGGTCCAGCGGGCGGCGGAACCGGACGGTGAACGGCTTTTGCAGGTCCTCGGCCGTCGGCTCACGGTCGCGCCAGGGCGAGACGAAATCACGGCCTTCGGCCTTGGCCTGATCGCGCAGGGCTGCGGTTTCCTCGGCGCTCAGGAAGTCGCGATAGGCATGGCCGGTGGCCAGAAGCTGCTGGGCTACCTCGCGGTGACGGTCGGCGCGGGCGAACTGATAGACCGGCTCCTCGTCGCCAGTCAGCTGCAGCCAGTCCAGGCCGTCGAAGATGGCCTTTACCGCCGCCTCGGTCGAACGCTCCCGGTCGGTGTCCTCGACCCGGATCAGGAACTTGCCGCCCTGGCTTCGTGCATACAGCCAGTTAAATAGTGCTGTTCTCGCGCCGCCAATATGCAGGTAGCCTGTAGGCGAGGGGGCGAAGCGGGTGACAACTGTCGAGGAGGGGGAGGTCATTGAGAAAGGGTCCGTTGCACAGGCCCTTATACGCCCGCGCGTGTCAAAACGAAGCCTTGCTGTAAGGCTATTTCGGGGCGTTATGACGCAAATGGCGCGTCAGGACGACCGCTGGCGGTTATGGACGCCGGTCTTTTTTGGTGCCGGATGCGGCCTCTATTTCGCCCTGGCCGAGGAGCCGCAGGCCTGGCCGCTGGTGCTGACGGCTGTCCTGGCCACAGGCCTGTGGCTGGGGGCCAGGCTGCGGGGCCTGTCGCGCCGGTGGACGCTGCCGCTGCTGATGTTGGCCAGCTTCTGCGGTGGCCTGGGCGTGGCCAAGCTGCGGACCGAGGCCGTGGGCGGGCCGATCGCGCCGGCCCTGGCCGAGCCGGTCGTGGTCGAGGCCTGGGTGATGGATGTCGACAGTCCGGGCCAGCGCGGGGCGCGGATCGTCGTCGCGCCGGTCCATGTTCGCGGCCTGTCGCCCGAGGATACGCCTCATCGGCTGAGGGCAACCGTCAGGGGCGAGCCGCCCCGTCCGGGCGAGGCCGTCCGGCTTTATGGCATCCTTAATCCACCCCCGCCGCCCGCCAGTCCCGGAGCCTATGACTTTGGCCGCAATGCCTATTTCCAGGGGCTGGGCGGCACCTTGTTTGCCTTGGGTGATACCCGGTCCCTGACACTGGGCCCGCCGCCGTGGCGGGTGCGGCTGGCGATGAAGGTCAATGCGGCGCGCTATGGCCTGGCCCAGCGCATTGTCGCGCGGCTGGGTCCGCGGATCGGGGGAATCACCGCCGCCATGACCACGGGCCATGAGACCTGGATCCAGGAGCCCGACCTTGAGGCGATGCGCGATTCGGGGCTGGCCCACATCCTGTCGATCTCGGGCCTGCACATGGCGATTGTCGGGGGCTTCATCTTCTTTGCCGTGCGGCTGGGCGTGGCGGCGATTCCCTGGCTGGCGCTGAGGGTGCCCGGAAAGAAGGTGGCGGCGACGGCGGGCCTGGTCGCGGTGGGGACCTATCTGGTGATCTCGGGTGCGCCGCCGCCTGCCGAGCGAGCCGCGATCACCGCCTCCATCGCCTTCTTCGCCATCCTGCTGGACCGGCAGGCCGTGACCATGCACGCCCTGGCCGTGGCGGCCATGGTGGTCTTGCTGCTGCAGCCCGAGGCCATCGTGACACCGGGCTTCCAGATGTCGTTCGCGGCCACCGCGGCCCTGGTGGCCCTGGTCGAGATCTGGCCGCGCCGCTTTCGAGAGATTTCGGTGCCCTGGCCGATCATGGCGGTGCAGCGGCTGGGCAGTTGGCTTGCCGCCGCCTGTGCAGCCAGCCTGGTCGCGGGCATGGCGACGGGGCCCTTTGCCATGCAGCATTTCAACCGCACCGCCATCTACGGCCTG
>JAEYQX010000215.1 GCA_023409795.1 Pseudomonadota bacterium | reverse complement strand
GTCTCGATCAACGAGAACGACGTGGACATGGCGAGGGGACCCGGCTGGACACCCTGCGGGCCTCGGGCGCGGGCCGGGCCGAGGCGGTCCTGGTGCTGATCAACCGGCCCGAGGCGGCCGAGCGGATCGTCAGGCTGGTGCGCTCGGAGTTCCCCGGCACCAAGCTGTTCGTGCGGGCCTTTGACCGGGGGCAATCCCTGCGCCTGATCGAGGCGGGCGTCGACTACCAGATCCGCGAAACCTTTGAATCAGCGTTGAAACTGGGCGAGGCCGTGCTGCGCGACCTGGGCGTGTCGGAAGAGGAGGCGGCCGAGACCATCGCCGACGTGCGCCGTCGCGACGACGCGCGGCTGGACCTGCAGCTGACCGGCGGGATCGCGGCCGGGCGATCCCTGATGCGCGGGAATATGCAGACGCCGCACCCTGAACCCTATATCAAGCCGGTGCGCGAGGGCGGGCTGGTCAATCCCGAGGCGGCTCCGCCCGACGCCAAGATCGAAGCGGAAGATCAGGCCTGAAGTATGCCCAATGTCGACCTGGCCAAGCGGGCCTATGACCACTCCTGGCGCCTTGACCCGATTGTCCGCAGTCTTCTGGACACCGACTTCTACAAGTTGCTGATGCTGCAGATGATCTGGCGGCGGCACCGCGACGTGCCGGTGCGGTTCAGCGTCATCAACCGCACCACCTCGGTGCGCCTGGCCGACGAGGTCGACGAGGCCGAGCTGAGGGCCCACCTGGACCACGCCCGCACGCTTCGGTTCACCAACAGGGAGCTGATCTGGCTGGGCGGCAACAGCTTCTATGGCAAGACCCAGATCTTCAGCCCCGACTTCCTGGCCTGGCTGGGGCAATACCAGCTGCCGGACTATGAGCTGTCGCGCACGGCCGATGGCCAGTTCCGGCTGGAGTTTGCCGGCAGCTGGGCCGAGGTGACGCTGTGGGAAATCCCGGCCCTGGCGATCCTGAACGAGCTGCGCAGCCGCCGCGCCCTGTCACGGCTGGGCCGGTTCGAGCTGGACATCCTCTATGCCCGCGCCAAGACCCGGCTGTGGGGCAAGGTCGAGCGGCTGCGCCAGCTGGAAGGCCTGAAGATCTCCGATTTCGGCACCCGGCGTCGCCATGGCTTCCTGTGGCAGGGCTGGTGCGTCGAGGCGCTGAAGGCCGGGCTGGGCGAGGCCTTTATCGGCACCTCCAATGTGCTCCTGGCCATGAACAACGACCTGGAGGCCATCGGCACCAATGGCCATGAGCTGCCGATGGTGCTGGCGGCCATGGCGGGCGAGGACGAGGCGGCGCTGCGCGCGGCCCCCTATCAGGTGCTGGAGGAATGGCAGGCGGACTATGACGGCAACCTGCTGATCGCCCTGCCCGATGCCTTTGGCACGCGGGCCTTCCTGGCCGATGCGCCTGACTGGCTGGCGGACTGGAAGGGGTTCCGGCCCGATTCCGCCCCGCCGATCCAGGGCGGCGAGGAGATCCTGGACTGGTGGCGCGCCCGGGGCCGCGATCCGCGCGAGCGCCTGCTGATCTTTGCCGATGGCATGGACGTGGACACGATCGAGACCACCCATGCCCACTTCAGGGGCCGGGTGCGGACCAGCTTTGGCTGGGGCACCAACCTGACCAATGACTTCCGCGACTGTGCCCCGGCCCCGATGTCGGAGCTGACGCCGATCTCGCTGGTGTGCAAGGTGACCGAGGCGGCCGGGCGTCCGGCGGTCAAGCTGTCGGACAATATTGCCAAGGCGACCGGCGACCCGGCCGAGATCGGGCGCTACCTGCGTGTCTTTGGCCAGGCGGGTCGGGATCAACGCAGCGTGAGGGTCTAGGCCGGAACCGGGCCGGGGCCGGGGGATTTGCCTTCACGGGTGGCGATCAACGCCGTGCAAGCAAGGGATCCCTATCATGGCTGAATACAAGGTTGGCTATATAATCGGCAGCCTGGCCAAGGCTTCGATCAACCGTAAACTGGCCATGGCACTGAGCCAGCTTGCCCCGGATCACCTGCACATGAGCGAAATCCCCATCGGGGACCTGCCGCTCTATTCCTATGACTTCGACAACGACTATCCGCCGGTCGCCACGACCTTCAAGGAGGCGATCAAGGGATCAGATGCCATCCTGATCGTCACGCCGGAATATAATCGCTCCATACCCGGCGCGCTGAAGAATGCCATAGACTGGGCCAGCCGGCCCTATGGCACCAATGCCTTCGCGGGCAAGCCGACTGCGGTGATTGGCACCTCGCCAGGAGCCATCGGCACGGCGGTAGGGCAGCAGGCCCTGCGGCCGATTCTGGGCTATCTGCAGGTCCTGCAGATGAGCAGCCCCGAGGGTTATATCCAATTCAAGCCCGACCTGATCGACGACGAGGGCAGGGTGTCGGTGCCCGATACGGAGGCCTTCCTGCGAACCTATATGGAAACCTTCGCCCAGTTCATCGGCCATCATCTGCGCCCGGCGGGCTGATCGGGTCCAGCGACCAGACGCGCGAGCGCTTGACCTCCTGGTCCTCCAGTTCGCGCGTCGTCGGCACGGTATATTCGGCCAGGAGGCTGAGCCCCGAGCGTGGGAAATAGGTGCGGCCCGGATCACCGACGATGACCCGGGTGCCATTGGCCTGTGCCTTTCGGAGCCAGATCAGGACGGCTTCGGCCATCGGCTTTTCGTAGAAAACATCGCCCGCGCAGATGACATCGACAGAGGGTGGCGGGCCGTCGAGCAGGTTCTGATCGGTGAAGGCGACCTGGACGCCGTTGGAGCGGGCATTGGCCTGAACGGCCGCCGCGCAATAGGGATCAATGTCGGCGGCCAGGACCTGGGCCGCGCCGGCCTTCATGGCAGCGATGGCCACCAGGCCCGAGCCGGTGGCCAGGTCCAGCACGGACTTTCCCGCCACCTCATGGGGATGGTCCAGCAGCCAGCGCGCCAGGGCCTGGCCACCAGCCCAGGCAAAGGCCCAGAAGGGCGGCGGCAGGCCGATCTCGCCCAGTTCCTCCTCGGTCAGTCGCCACAGCGGCGTCACCTCATCGGCCAGCCAAAGAGAGATTTCCGGCGCATGGGGAACGGCCTGCAGCCGGGTATTGGCAGCAATGAAGTCGGCGGCATTGGCAGGGGTCAGGCGCATGGCCCTTGTTTATGGCAGGTCCGAGGATCCCGCGAGGCCTGTTTCGTCTTGTCAGCTTAGCCTGACGAAATGTAAGGTTGACATGACATTTGCGTCGTGTCAGGTTTTCCTTACATACGGAGGAGGACACCATGACGGCCAAGGCCCTGACACAACCACCGGCAAACCCGGATGCCCGCTATCGCCGGGGCACCTTCTGGGCCATGGGCTACTATGCCCTGGCGATCTGCGCAGTCGTCTATGTGGCTGATCGCGACCTGGTGTCGGGCATCGGGCTCTATATGCTGGCGGCCCAGCCGGGGGCCGCCATCGCGATCCAGATCTGGG
>JAEYQX010000155.1 GCA_023409795.1 Pseudomonadota bacterium | reverse complement strand
GTTCCGGCTCCGGTGCCGGGACCGGGGGCGCGATGGGCAGCTCTGGCACCGGCGGGGGCGGGGTCGGTGGCCGGTACACGCGTGAGGCCTGGGCCGGGGCTCCGCCTCCGGGATCAGGCGCTGGCTCCGGCTCGGGCGGAGGCGGCGGCGGGTCGGGCTGCGGCAGGGGCGGCGGCGGGATCAGATCGACCACAAAAGGCTCTGGCACGGCAGGCGGGGTTACGCCCTGGCCTACGCCCAGGGCCAGGAAGGCCGCCGCATGGACCAGCCCGACAAGAACAACGGCCGCCGCCCGGAACGAGCGACGGCCGTTTGAAGTCTTTGGTCCTGGCGCAGCCGATCCGGAATTCATGGCAGGGCTAACGCCCGGCCCGAACAAAGGATCAGCCACAAGCGCCGATCAGGCGTCCAGCGCCGCGTCGATGGCTTTGGCGACGGTCTCGATGTCGCCCATGCCGTCGACCTCGGTCAGCTTGCCCTGGGCTTCGTAATAGGGAAGCAGTGGGGCCGTCTGGCCGTTATAGACCGCCAGGCGATCCTTGAAGGTCTCGGGGTTGTCGTCGGGACGCCCCTGCTCCTCGAAACGCCTCGTGATGCGCTGGGTCAGGGCCGCATCGTCAACCTTGAGGCGGATGACGCGGTCGATCTTGGCACCGCGCTTGGCCAGCATGGCGTCCAGGGCTTCGGCCTGGGCGACATTGCGGGGGAAGCCGTCGAAGATCGCGCCACCCGCAGCCTCGGCCTCGGGCAGGCGATCCTCGATGAGAGCGATGACGATCTCGTCGGTCACCAGGTCACCGCGGGCCAGGACGTCCTTGACCTTGAGGCCAAGTTCCGAGCCCGAGGCGATGGCGGCACGCAGCATGTCGCCGGTGGACAGCTGGATCATGCCGCGACCCTCGACCAGACGCTTGGCCTGGGTGCCCTTGCCGGCAGCCGGCGGTCCGAACAGGATCAGGTTCATTGTCTCTCCCCCCGACAATCAGCGACGAACAGGCGCAGCACCGCCACGACCGCCGCGGCCGCGCAGCTTGGCCTTCTTGATCAGGCCTTCATACTGGTGGGCCAGCAGTTGCGACTGGATCTGGGCCACCGTGTCCATCGTCACCGAGACCACGATCAGCAGCGAGGTGCCGCCGAAGTAGAGGGCATTGTTGCCCCCCATCACCAGGAACTCGGGCAGCAGGCAGACCAGGGTGATGTAGGCTGCACCGATGACCGTCAGGCGGGTCAGGACATAGTCCAGATACTCGGCCGTCCGCTTGCCCGGACGGATGCCCGGCAGGAAGCCACCATACTTGCGCAGGTTCTCGGCCGTGTCGTCAGGGTTGAAGGTGATCGAGGTGTAGAAGAAGCAGAAGAAGATGATCAGGGCGGCATACAGGATGATGAAGACCGGCTGACCATGGGTCAGCTGGGCCGTCACCGTCGGCAGCCAGCTCAGCCACTCCGGCAGGTTCGCATTGGCCGTGAACTGAGCCACGGTCGTCGGCAGCATCAGCAGCGACGAGGCGAAGATGGCGGGAATGACACCCGCAGTGTTCACCTTCAGCGGCAGGAAGGAGCGCTCCCCACCCATGACGCGGTTGCCTTCCTGGCGCTTCGGATACTGGATCAGAAGACGGCGCTGGGCGCGCTCCATGAAGACGATGAAGACCACGGTGGCCACGGCCAGGATGGCGATGCCCAGCAGGGCAAAGGCCGACATCTGGCCTTGCTGGGTCAGGCTCAGCAGGCGGGCGATGGTCGAGGGCAGGACCGCGACGATACCGGCGAAGATGATCAGCGAGATGCCGTTGCCGACGCCGCGCGCCGTCACCTGCTCACCCAGCCACATCAGGAACATGGTGCCGCCGGTCAGGGTGGTGACCGTCGAGATGATGAAGAACAGGCCCGGCTCGTCGATCAGGCCCGGCTGGGCATTCAGGCCCGCCGCGATGCCAAAGGACTGGGCCAGGGCCAGGAAGACCGTGAGGTAGCGGGTGTATTGGTTCAGCTGCTTGCGCCCGCTTTCGCCACCCTCCTTCTTCAGCTTCTCCCAGGGCGGGTAGACCGCACCCATCAGCTGAACGATGATCGAGGCCGAGATGTATGGCATCACGTTCAGGGCAAAGACAGCCATACGTTCAACCGCACCACCCGAGAACATGTTGAACATGTCCAGGATGCCGCGCTGACCATCAGGATTCTGGAAGAAGGCCAGGAAGGCCTCGGAATTAATGCCCGGAATGGGAACATAGGTGCCGATCCGGTAGACCAGCAGCGCGCCCAGCGTGAACAGCAGGCGTTTATGCAGCTCGGTCGCCTTGGCGAACGAGCCCATGTTCATGTTAGCGGCGAGTTGTTCAGCGGCCGAAGCCATCAGCTATCCCCAAGACTAGTCTCGTCGTCAGATAGGCGGAAAGCGGCCGTCTTGCGAGGGCCGCTTCCACAATTTCGTCATCCCGTCGGCGGAAGCCCCGTCGGAAGCTCTGGATAAGAGCCTCCGAACGGGATGACGACGTCGATATTAAGCCTTGGCAGCCGTGCGCTTGGCGCGGGCCGAGATCTTGTTGGCATCGCCCTTCGGAGCCTTGGGCTCGGGAGCCTTGCCCTTGGCAGCGTTGCGCTTCTCCAGGCGGGCAGCCGCCTTGGCTTCAGCGGCGATGCGCTGCTGCTCGACCTTGCCGCCAGCGCCTTCGATGGCCTTGATGGCACCGGCCGAGGCCGACCAGACGACCAGGTTCAGCTTGGCCTTCAGTTCGCCTTCGCCCAGGACGCGGACGCCGTCCTTGACGCGACGGATCACACCGGCGGCCACCAGGGCGGCGCCGTTGATTTCAGCCTTGGCGTCGAGCTTGCCAGCGTCGACGGCTTCCTGGATGCGCCACAGGTTGACTTCAGCCAGCTTCAGCGCGTTCGGGTTGTTGAAGCCGCGCTTCGGCATACGCATGTACAGCGGCATCTGGCCGCCTTCGAAGCCGCCGATGGCGACGCCCGAACGCGACTTCTGACCCTTGACACCACGGCCGGCGGTCTTGCCCTTGCCCGAGCCCGGGCCACGGCCGACGCGCATGCGCTTGGTGTGGGCGCCTTCGTTGTCGCGGATTTCGTTCAGTTTCATGTGCCTGATCCTTTCGGGTTCTAGCGCCAGGCTGACAGGCAACCTGACTCGGCGTGGAAAAATTGAAGGCCGCCTTCTAGGCGACCTGACGAGGCATCACAAGATGCTTCTTGAAAGCGAAACGCCCTCCCCCGTTTCCGAGGGAGGGCGAGACACTTATTTTTCGACCACTTCGACCATGTGGCGAACCTTGGCGATCATCCCGCGAACCGAGGGAGTATCTTCCAGGGTCGCTTCACGACCGATGCGGTTCAGGCCCAGGCCCACCAGGGTGGCGCGCTGATCAGCCGTGCGGCGGATCGGGCTGGCCGTCTGGCGGACGGTGACCGTGGCTTTATCGTTCTTGGCCATGTCTATCAGCCCTCGATCGTTTCGGCCGAGGCACCATCGTTGCGGCGGCCCATCAGGTCAGCGACCTTCTTGCCACGCTTCGATGCCACCTGACGCGGCGACGATTGACCCTTCAGCGCCTCGAAGGTCGCACGGATCATGTTGTAGGGGTTCGACGAGCCGGTCGACTTGCCCACGACGTCCTGGACGCCGAGGGTTTCGAGGACCGCACGCATCGGACCACCCGCGATGACGCCGGTCCCCGGAGGGGCAGCGCGCATCATGATCTTGCCAGCGCCCCAACGGCCGTTGCCGTCGTGGTGCAGGGTGCGGTTCTCGCGGAGCGGAACGCGGATCATGGTCTTCTTGGCTTCTTCGGTCGCCTTGCGGATGGCTTCCGGCACTTCACGGGCCTTGCCGTGACCGAAGCCAACGCGGCCCTTGCCGTCACCGACGACCATCAGGGCAGCGAACGAGAAACGACCGCCACCCTTCACGGTGGCGGCGACGCGGTTGATGTGCACCAGCTTCTCGATGATGTCCGAATCCGGACCATCGACAGCGGGGGCGTTGCGGTCGCGGCGGTCGCGGTTCTGACCACCTTGTCCGCGTTGGGGTTCACGAGCCATGCTTACCGATCCCTTAGAAGTTCAGGCCGGCTTCGCGCGCGGCCTCCGCCAGCGCCTTGACGCGGCCGTGATAGATGTAGCCACCGCGGTCGAAGACGACGTCCTTGACGCCCTTTTCGATTGCGCGTTCGGCAATCAGCTTGCCAATGGCGGCGGCAGCGGCAACGTCCGAACCCTTGGAACCCTTGCCACCCTCGAGCGAGGAAGCGGCAGCCACCGTGATGCCCTGGGCATCGTCGATGATCTGGGCCGAGATGTTCTTGTCCGAACGGTACACCGACAGGCGCAGGCGGCCGTTGGCGACTGCCTTGAGGCGACGACGGTTGCGTTCGGCGCGGCGCTTGGCTTGTTGTTGCAGAGAAAGAGCCATGACTTACTTCTTCTTGCCTTCCTTGCGCCGGACGGTTTCGCCCTGGTAGCGCACACCCTTGCCCTTGTAGGGCTCAGGCGGACGCAGCTTGCGAATGACGGCGGCGATTTCACCAACGGCCTGCTTGTCGTTGCCCGAGATCTTGATCTCGGTCTGCTTCGGCACGGCGAAGGTGATGCCAGCCGGCGGAGCGATGTCGACTTCGTGCGAGAAGCCGAGCTGCAGCGACAGCGACGAACCCTTCAGGGCGGCGCGGTAACCCACGCCGACCAGTTCCAGGGTCTTTTCGAAGCCTTCGGTAACACCGGTGACCATGTTGGACACCAGGGTGCGCGACAGGCCCCACATGGCATTGGCGCGAGCCGTGTCCGAGCGCGGGGTCAGCGACAGTTCGTCGCCTTCCTGCTTGACTTCGATCTCGTCGGCCACGGTCCAGGACAGTTCGCCCTTCGGACCCTTGACGGTGACATTCTGACCGTTGAGCGTGACAGTCACGCCCTTCGGCACAGTGATGGTTTTCTTGCCAATACGGGACATATCAGTAGACCCTGCACAGGACTTCGCCGCCGACGTTAGCGTCGCGGGCAGCAGCGTCGCTCATGACGCCCTTGGAAGTCGAAAGGATCGAGATGCCGAGGCCATTCTTCACCGGCTTCAGATCGCCGATAGCCGAATAGACGCGACGGCCGGGCTTCGACACGCGGGCGATCTCGGCGATCACCGGCTGGCCGTCGAAGTACTTCAGCTCGATCTCGAACTGCGGGAACTCACCCGGGTTTTGCACCAGGTTGTAGCCGCGGATGTAGCCTTCGTCCTGCAGCACGTCCAGGACGCGCTGGCGCAGACGGGAGGCCGGGGTCAGCACCTTGGAACGCTTGCGGGTCGCCGCGTTCTTGATGCGAGCGATCATGTCGCTCAGGGGATCGTTGATCATCATATCTGTTCGCTCCCCTTACCAGCTCGACTTCGTCAGGCCGGGGATCTGACCCAGATTGCCGAGCTCGCGCAGGGCGATACGGCTCATCTTGAGCTTACGATAGTAAGCCCGCGGGCGACCGGTGACTTCGCAGCGATTGCGAATGCGGGTCGGTGCGGAGTTACGCGGCAGGGCGGCCAGCTTCAGGCGGGCGTCGAAACGCTCTTCCAGCGGCAGGCTCTCGTCGTTAGCGGTAGCCTTGAGGGCTTCACGCTTCGCGGCATACTTCGCAACCATAGCCTTGACGGCTTCGTTGCGGTTTACGGCGCTTTTCTTTGCCATGGTTCTCTTCCCTTCCCGATCAGTTCTTGATGAACGGGAAATTGAACTCGGTGAGGAGAGCCTTGGCTTCCTCGTCGGTCCGGGCCGTGGTGCAGACGACGATGTCCATGCCCCACATCTGATCGATCTGGTCGTAGTTGATCTCGGGGAACACGATGTGTTCCTTCAGACCCGTGGCGTAGTTGCCACGACCGTCAAACGACGTGCCCTTCAGACCACGGAAGTCCTTCACGCGCGGCAGGGCGATCGTGAGGAAGCGGTCCAGGAACTCGTACATCTGAGCACCGCGCAGCGTAACCTTGCCGCCGATGATCATGCCTTCGCGCAGCTTGAAGCCGGCGATCGAGTTGCGGGCGCGGGTCGGAACAGCCTTCTGACCAGCAATAGCCGTCAGGTCCTTGAGGGCCAGGTTGACCTTCTTGGAGTCTGCAACAGCTTCACCGACGCCCATGTTCAGGACGATCTTGTCCAGCTTGGGCACTTGCATCTCGTTCGTGTAACCGAACTTTTCCTTCATGACCCCACGGATGCGGTCCTGATATTCGGTCTTGAGACGCGGCGTGTACTTGGTGTCGGCCATTAGATGACGTCTCCCGTGGTCTTGGCGACGCGAACCTTCGTTTCGCCTTCGACCTTGAAGCCCACGCGGGTCGGCTTGCCGTTGGCGTCGACGATGGCGACGTTCGACAGGTGCAGCGAGGCTTCCTTGTTCTTGATACCGCCTTGCGGGTCAGCCTGGCTCGGGCGCGTGTGGCGCTGAACCATGTTGATGCCTTGCACGACGACGCGATTTTCGGTCGGCAGGACCTTCAGGACCTGGCCAGTGCGGCCCTTGTCCTTGCCGGTCAGGACGACAACGTTGTCGCCCTTCTTGATCTTGGCGGCCATGGTTACAGAACCTCCGGAGCCAGCGAGATGATCTTCATGTGGTTCTTGGCGCGAAGCTCACGCGGAACCGGGCCGAAGATACGAGTGCCAACCGGCTCGTTCTGCTTGTTGACGATGACGGCGGCCGACTTGTCGAAACGGATGACAGAGCCGTCCTTGCGCTGGATGTCCTTGGCGGTGCGAACGACGATGGCGCGAACGACATCACCCTTCTTAACGCGGCCGCGAGGAATCGCTTCCTTCACCGAGGCGACGATGGTGTCGCCCACCGAGGCGTAGCGGCGCTTGGAGCCGCCCAACACCTTGATGCACATGACCCGGCGAGCGCCCGAGTTGTCGGCGACCTCCAGGTTAGTTTGCATCTGGATCATAGGATCCGATCCTTTTCTTTAGGAAGCCGATGCGTTGGAGATGACTTCCCAACGCTTCAGCTTGGACTTGGGTGCGCATTCGACGATGCGCGCGACGTCGCCAACTTTGAGGCCATTGGCCTCATCGTGGGCATGGTACTTCTTGGACAGGCGAACCGTCTTTTTCAGGACCGGGTGCAGCAGGGTGCGCTCGACCTTAACGACGACGGTCTTGTCGCCCTTATCGGACACGACCACGCCTTCGAGAATACGTTTGGGCATAGGTGTTTCCTTAAACCGCCGAACGCTTCTCACGCAGCAGCGTGGAGATGCGAGCGATGTCCTTGCGCACTTCCGAGACCCGGTGGGTCTTTTCCAGCTGGCCAGTGGCAGCCTGGAAGCGCAGGTTGAACTGTTCCTTCTTGAGCTTCAGCAGCTCGTCGGACAGTTGGTCGGGGGTTTGGCCCCGGAGATCGGCGATCTTGGTCATGCCGCTTCCTCAAGCTGGACGATACCGGCGTCAAGGCGGGTCACCACCTTGGTGCGGACCGGAAGCTTGGCAGCGCCGAGACGCAGAGCTTCGCGGGCCACGTCATCCGGCACGCCGTCGATTTCGAACAGGATGCGGCCCGGGTGAACGCGAGCGGCCCAGTAGTCCACCGCGCCCTTACCCTTACCCATCCGGACTTCAGCCGGCTTGCCCGTGACGGGCAGATCCGGGAAGACCCGGATCCAGACGCGGCCCTGACGCTTCATCTGGCGCGTGATCGCGCGGCGAGCCGCTTCGATCTGGCGAGCCGTGATGCGCTCGGGTTCCAGGGTCTTCAGGCCGTAGGAGCCGAAGTTCAGCGAGAAACCGCCCTTGGCCGAGCCGTGGATACGGCCCTTGAACGCCTTGCGGTACTTGGTCTTTTTAGGTTGCAACATGACCTATCAGCCCTCACGACCGCGACGCTGACCGCGATCACCGCGGGGACCACGTTCACGGCCTTCGTTGGACGACGGACCCGAGGCTTCCTGGGCCCAACGCTTGTCCTGAGCCATCGGGTCGTGCTCGAGCACCTCACCCTTGAAGACCCAGACCTTCACGCCGATGATGCCGTAGGTCGTCTTGGCTTCGTAGAAGCCATAGTCGATGTCGGCGCGCAGGGTGTGAAGCGGCACGCGACCTTCGCGGTACCATTCCATACGTGCGATTTCGGCGCCGCCCAGACGGCCCGAGACGTTGATGCGGACGCCCTTGGCGCCCAGGCGCATGGCCGACTGCATCGAACGCTTCATGGCGCGGCGGAAGGCGATACGGCGTTCCAGCTGCTGAGCGATGTTTTCAGCGATCAGCTGGGCGTCGGTCTCCGGCTTGCGGACTTCGACGATGTTCAGGTGAACTTCGCCTTCGGTGCGAGCCGAGATGTCCTTGCGGAGCTTCTCGATGTCAGCGCCCTTCTTGCCGATCACAACGCCCGGACGGGCGGCGTAGATGGTGACGCGGCACTTCTTGTGCGGACGCTCGATGATGATGCGAGCGACGCCGGCAGCGACCAGGCGTTCCTTCAGCCACGCGCGCAGCTTCAGGTCCTGGTGCAGCAGGCGGGCGTAGTCCGAGCCACCGGCGAACCAGCGGCTGTCCCACGTGCGGTTGACGCCGAGGCGCAGACCGACCGGATTGATTTTCTGTCCCATCAGGCGGCCTCACCTGCTTCGCGAACCACGATGGTGATTTCGCTGAACGGTTTCAGGATGCGCGACGAGCGGCCACGAGCGCGGCTCGCAAAACGCTTCATCACCAGGTTCTTACCCACGAAGGCTTCGGCAACGATCAGGTTGTCGATGTCCAGGTTGTGGTTGTTTTCGGCGTTCGACACGGCCGAGTACAGGACCTTGCGAACGTCGATGGCGATGCGCTTGCGGCTGAATTCCAGCTCGTTCAGCGCCTTCTGCACCGGCAGACCGCGGATCGAAGCGGCGACCAGGTTCAGCTTTTGCGGGCTGATACGAACGTTGACCAGCTTGGCGCGAGCCTCGGTGGCACCGACGCGGCGGGGGTTGTTGGCCTTGGCCATCAGTTACTTCCTTTTGGCCTTCTTGTCCGCCGCGTGACCCGGGAAGTTCCGGGTCGGGGCGAACTCGCCAAACTTCATGCCAACCATGTCTTCGTTGACCAGGACCGGCACGTGCTTCTGGCCGTTGTGGACACCGAAGGTCAGGCCGACAAACTGCGGCAGGATGGTGGAGCGGCGCGACCAGGTCTTGATCACGTCCTTGCGGCCCGACGAGAGAACAGCGTCGGCCTTCTTGAGCAGATACCCGTCGACAAACGGGCCTTTCCAGGAGGAGCGGGCCATTCTTAGCGAGCCTTCTTAACGTGGCGGGTACGGATGATGTACTTGTCCGTAGCCTTGTTCTTGCGGGTACGAGTGCCCTTGGTGTCCTTACCCCACGGCGTAACCGGGGTACGACCACCAGAGGTGCGGCCTTCACCACCACCATGCGGGTGGTCGATCGGGTTCATGGCAACGCCGCGAACGTGCGGACGCCAGCCCATGTGACGCACGCGACCAGCCTTACCAAGGTTCTGGTTCATGTGGTCCGGGTTCGACACGGCACCGACGGTGGCCATGCAGGTGTCCAGCACCATGCGCAGCTCGCCCGAGCCGAGGCGGATCTGGGCGTAGCCCTGGTCGCGACCGACCAGCTGGGCGTAGGCACCGGCCGAACGGGCCAGCTGGGCGCCCTTGCCCGGCTTCATCTCGATGTTGTGGATGATGGTACCCACGGGCATCGAGCGCAGCGGCATGGCGTTGCCCGGCTTCACGTCGACCTTCTCGCCGGCGACGATGGTGTCGCCAGCCTTCAGGCGTTGCGGAGCGATGATGTAGGTCTTCTCACCGTCGGCGTAGGTCACCAGGGCGATGAAGGCCGTACGGTTCGGGTCGTACTCCAGGCGCTCGACCGTACCGATGGCGTCGAACTTGCGACGCTTGAAGTCGATCTTGCGGTACAGGGTCTTGGCGCCACCGCCGCGGAAGCGAACGGCCACGCGACCGCCCTGCCCGCGACCGCCCGACTTCGTCAGGCCTTCAACGAGCGACTTCTCGGGACGGCCCTTGTGCAGCTCGGACCGGTCGACCAGCACCAGGGCGCGGCGGCCCGGCGACGTCGGATTGTAATGCTTCAAGGCCATCGGATTAGAGCCCCGTCGTGACGTCGATCGACTGGCCGTCGGCCAGCGTCACGATCGCTTTTTTGATGTCCACGCGACGGCCTTGGATGCCGCGGAAGCGCTTGGTCTTGCCCTTTTGGACCAGGGTGTTGACCTTGAGGACGTTGACTTTGAACAGGGATTCAACCGCAGCAGCGATCTCGTCCTTGGTCGCGGTGCCGGCAACGCGGAACACAACCTTGTTCTGCTCCGACAGGATCGTGGCCTTCTCGGTGATCACCGGAGCCAGGATCGTGTCGTAGTGTTTGGCGGTGGGTTGAGCGGCGGCCATTATGCGGCTTCCTTCTCAGCGAAGCGCGCCTCGATTGCCTCGACGGCAGCCTTGGTCAGCACCAGTTTGTCGGCCCGCAGGATGTCATAGACGTTCAGGCCGGCGTTCGGCAGGACGTCGATGTGCGGGATGTTGCGAGCCGCCAGGCCGAAGTTGGTTTCGACTTCCGGACCAGCGATGATCAGAGCCTTGGTCCAGCCCAGCTTGCCGAAGGTTTCGCGCAGGGCAGCCGTCTTGGGCTCCTTGACCGAAACGCTGTCGACGACAACCAGGTTGCCAGCCTTGACCTTGGAGGACAGGGCGTCACGCAGAGCCAGGGCGCGAACCTTCTTCGGCAGCGAGTAGCCGTGGTCGCGAACGACCGGGCCGAAGGCGCGCGAGCCACCCACGAACTGCGGTGCACGGCGCGAACCGTGACGAGCGCCGCCGGTGCCCTTTTGCTTGTACATCTTCTTGCCCGTACGAGAGTTCTCGTTGCGGGTTTGAACCTTGTGCGTACCGGCGCGGCGCTTGGCCAGCTGCCAGTTGACGTAGCGGGCCAGCAGGTCGCCGCGGATGTCGGCGATGCCGAAGACGGCGTCCGACAGCTCAACGTCGCCAGCAGCCTTGCCGTCGAGTTTGATGACCGAGAGTTTCATTACGCTTCACCGCCTTCGCTGGCTTCAACGGCCGGAGCAGCAGCTTCGGCAGCAGCAGCCGACTTAACAGCACCCGGGAACGGGGCTTCAGCCGGACGGGCCTTCTTCACAGCGTCGCGAACCTTGACGTAGCTGCCGTCGTGACCCGGGACAGCGCCCTTGATCAGGATCAGGCCACGCTCGGCGTCCACGCGGACGACGGTGAGGTTCTGCTGGGTGACGACTTCCTGGCCATAGTGACCAGCCATCTTCTTGCCGCGGAAGGTCTTGCCCGGGTCTTGACGCTGACCGGTCGAACCGTGCGAACGGTGCGAGATCGACACGCCGTGCGTGGCGCGCAGACCGCCGAAGTTCCAGCGCTTCATGGCGCCGGCGAAGCCCTTGCCGATGGTCTCGGCCTGGACGTCGACCTTCTGGCCGGCGACGAAGTGGTCGGCCGAGAACTCGGCGCCCACGTCGAGCAGCGCGTCGGCGTCGACGCGGAACTCCGCGACATAGGCCTTCGGTTCGACCTGCAGCTTCGCGAAGGCCTCGCGTTGAGCCTTGTTGGTGTTCTTGGCCTTCTTGCTGCCAGCGCCCAGCTGCAGGGCGACGTAGCCGTCCCGCTCCTGGGTACGTTGGCCGACGACCTGGCAGCCGTCTAGCTGGAGCACAGTGACCGGAACGTGCGCGCCGTCATCGGCGAACACGCGGGTCATGCCCAGCTTCTTGGCGATCACGCCCGTGCGCATCGGATCCCGCCTCTTTCTTCTTAAATCTTGATCTCGACGTCCACGCCGGCGGACAGGTCGAGCTTCATGAGCGCGTCCACGGTCTGCGGGGTGGGGTCGACGATGTCGAGGACACGCTTGTGCGTGCGGATTTCAAACTGCTCGCGCGACTTCTTGTCGACGTGCGGCGAGCGGTTCACGGTGAACTTTTCGATCAGGGTCGGCAGCGGGATCGGACCGCGAACGGTCGCGCCCGTGCGCTTGGCGGTGTTGACGATCTCGCGCGTCGAAAAGTCGAGGACGCGGTGATCGAAGGCCTT
>JAEYQX010000128.1 GCA_023409795.1 Pseudomonadota bacterium | reverse complement strand
TTCCTCGGCAGGGGGCACCGCAGCCGCCTCGCTGGCCGGAGCGTCTCCAGGCTCGGCAGCAGGCTCGGCACCGGTCACGGCAGCGTCCGGCTTCTGGCCCTTGCCACGACGGCGGCGGCGCTTCTTGCGCGCTGGCGCTTCGCCCGGATCGGCCGGGGCCGTCGCGGCCTCGCCCTCGGCAAGGGGCGTGGCCTGTTCTCCCTCGGCAGCCGGCTGGGCCGGGGCCGTCCTGGCCTTGGGCTTCTTCTTCCTGTCGCGCCTGGGCGGCCTGGGAGCCTCGTCCTCGGCGGCTTTCAGCGCCATCAGGGCGGCAAAGGGCGAGCTTTCATCGACCACCGCCGGGGCCGCCGCCACGCTCGCCCGGGTGTCATCGCGGCGGGGTGGGCGAAGGGCCGCGCGGATGGCGCGCACCTCCGCCTCGCTCCAGCCCAGGCCTTCAAGCGCTTCGGGCGGCAGGTCGCCACGACCGGCCTTGCGCTGTTGCTCGGCATAGTCTTCCAGCATTTCGACCGGCACGGTGAAGCGACCGACGACCTGGCGGCCAAAGGCGGCCATGACACGAGCGGGCAGGGAGCTGCGCGGCGCAGGCAGCAGGCCCTCGCCCTTCAGCGCCGCCCCGGCGTCGCGGGCGGCAAAGGCCTGGGCCACGCGCTGGGCCCTGGGCTTCACCACCGAGGGCAGCCAGACGGTGTGGGTGCCGATCCGCACGGCAAACCTGCCCAGGGCGCGGCGGTCCTCGGGCGAGAGCACGGCCAGGTCCGCCTGGATCTCGGCGCGGGGCAGGATGCCGCCTGCCTCGACCAGGCGCCAGGCAATGCCGCGCACCAGGCCCTTGAGCACGCCATCATCGACGCCCTGCTTCAGCCGCTTCAGGTCGCGCAGGGCCTTGCCAGCCTCTTCGGTCAGCCAGGTCTCGATGCGTTTCTGGGCTGCCTCGCGCGAGCCGGTGTCGCCCATGCTGCCCAACAGGGTGACACGCGGGTGGAACCAGTCCTCATTGGTCAGGCGGGCGGCCAGCGCCCCCTGCCACAGAACCGACCCATCGGCTTCGAGCGTGAAGCCCGTGTCCTCAGTCTTGGCCAAAACCTTCAGTCTCCGTCCAATTTCAGGGGCGACCGCACGGGTCGCCGCCTGTCTCAGGGCCCGCTCGGCCAGGGCCGAGCCGCCCGCATCCGGGGTAAACATCACGCCGTGCAGGCGTCCGACAACCTCGCCCTCGACCGTCACCTGGCCCGCGTCATCGACACCGGCCAGGGTATCGGACTGGACATTCAGGGCGCGCATCAGGGCCGTGGTGCGCCGATCTACAAAGCGCGCGGTCAGACGTTCATGCAGGACGTCCGACAGACGTTCTTCCAGAACCCGGGTGCGGTCGCGCCAGTGCTGGGACTGGTCCATCCAGTCCGGGCGGTTGGCGATGTAGCTGAGGGTCCGCACCCCCGCCAGGCGCGCCGACAGCTGGTCGATCTGGCCATCGTCGCGGTCCAGGTCGTTGAAGCGCGGGGCGATCCAGTCCTCGGTCAGGCGGCCCCGGCGGCTGGTCAGGGCCTGGAAGATGTCCTTGGCCAGCCGTGCGTGCTCATCCAGGGTCGTCTTCTGAAAGTCGGGCAGCTGGCAGGCTTCCCACAAGCGCATCAGGGTGCCGCGCGAGCGGGCAATGCGCTTGATGTCGTCATCATTGGCAAAGCGGCGCAGCAGGGTCTCGTCCAGGGCCTGGGCCGTCAGCCGCAGGCCGTGGCGGTCCGGCGTGACCGTCAGCGAGCGCAGCAGGTCGGGCAGGGTGTCAAAGTCCAGGCGGGCATTGCGCCACTCGGCCGCCTCGACCGGATCAAAGCGGTGGTTGACGACCTGGTCGACCAGGTCCTCGTCCAGCGCCTCGGCCTCGCCGGTCACGCCGAAGGTGCCGTCGCGCAGGTGACGCCCGGCGCGCCCGGCGATCTGGGCCACCTCGGGTGCATGCAGCCAGCGGGTGCGGCGGCCGTCGAACTTCCTCAGGCCCGCAAAGGCGACATGGTCGACGTCCATGTTCAGGCCCATGCCGATGGCGTCGGTGGCGACCAGGAAGTCCACCTCGCCCGACTGGAACAGCTCGACCTGGGCATTGCGGGTGCGGGGCGACAGGCTGCCCATGACCACGGCGGCCCCGCCACGCTGGCGGCGCAGCAGCTCGGCGATGGCATAGACCTGCTCGGTCGAAAAGGCGACGACGGCGCTGCGGCGTGGCAGGCGGGTCAGCTTCTTGGACCCGGCATAGGACAGGGTGGACAGGCGCTCGCGGCTGATGATCTCCACATCGGGGATCAGGCTGCGGACCAGCGGGGCCATGGTCCCGGCCCCCAGGAACATGGTCTCGAAGCGGCCCCGGGCGTGCAGCAGGCGCTGGGTAAAGACATGGCCGCGCTCGGGGTCGGCGACCAGCTGGATCTCGTCGACCGCCAGGAACTCGACCTGCCGCTCCATCGGCATGGCCTCGACCGTGCAGACGAAATAGGCCGGGCGCGGCGGGATGATCTTTTCCTCGCCGGTGATCAGGGCGACCGAGGCGGCCCCGCGCTGCTTGACGATCCGCTCATAGATCTCGCGCGCCAGCAGGCGCAGCGGCAGGCCGATCATGCCCGAGGCATGACCCAGCATCCTCTCGACCGCCAGGTGGGTCTTGCCGGTATTGGTCGGGCCCAGGATCGCCGTCACGCGCGATGGAGCCAGACCCGCTGAACGGTCACTCATGCCTATAGGGTGGCGATTAAGCGTGGTCGGGGCAAGCGGCAGCTGAGGCGGCACCCCTCAAATCGGCCCCGATCCGGGCCAAGGGTAAACGCCCGTCAAGCTTTACCGGAACGCGGACGAAACGAATCATGACCGAATCAGCGACACCGCCCGATTCAGTCTTTGTTCCCTACAAGATATTGTAGCTTAACGCAGATTAACCGCTAGGAATATTTTGCCCGGTGGAAAACTGAGCCATCCAGTCTTCCCCTTCGCGCCCGGGTTCGCTACGGACACCCCCGTGGCCCCGTAGCTCAGCTGCATAGAGCAAGGCTTTCCTAAAGCCGAGGTCGGAGGTTGGAGTCCTCCCGGGGTCGCCATTTGCTGTCGGGACCACTTAGAACTGGCTCAAAACCAGTTAAAAGTGGCTCTAGCTAAGAATCGTTCGCACCTAGAACTTGTGCGCTCTCGACGACTAAGCTCGTTAGCACCGGAATCCAACTTCTGCTTTTGACTGATTTCGTTGAAAAAGGCGGCTGCTGAGATCGCCGCTAGTAACGGGCGTGATGTCTCGATTCCACTTCACGCGATCACCGGTGTCGGTGGCGGGATCAGTTTGGCGAGTTTGCGCAAGTTCTGGGCG
>JAEYQX010000143.1 GCA_023409795.1 Pseudomonadota bacterium | reverse complement strand
GGCGGGGGCGGCGGCCGGCTGCGGCGCGGTGCGGGCCGACAGGCCACCAACCGAGGCCAGGCGCGGGGCCTCGCCTGCCGGGAAGGCCGTGGCCGGCGGGACCGAGCCCACCTCAGCGCGGCACCGCACGTCCAGGCGACGCGACAGGCCATCCAGGCCCAGCCACAGTTCGTTCATGCGACGCAGGGCGTTCTTGCGCACCCAGTCGCGGGCATAGGCCGTCGGCGTGACCAGGATCAGATTGCCGCTCGAGTCCACCCGAACGGCCGACGGCGCAATATAGCTGCTGAAGGGACCGTCACCGATCTCTGCCTTCAGACGGCCAGCTGCCTCAGTCCAGATACGATCCGGATCCGTCATGCCCGTCATTGCCGCGCCCCCAATCATCAAGAAACACCCGCCGTTAGAATTCACCGAACGAACGCCCTTCGAAGACAACCATCGGGACGACTTCTCCTGCCGCGCCAAACGGGTGTTTGACACGTGGGGTCGTACTCACAGACAGACGTCTCCCGCCGACGGAAATCATGGATTTCCGCCGTCTTCATCCAACAGGGATGGAAGTGCGTTACGGCTCAAAACTTACGCGCCACGGCGCGGAGATCAACGATGATTCGAGTCCAGATTCGCACTTAAATTGTTTGACTCCGGCAAAGTCCGATGGGGCTTGGGAATTTGGAAAATCCTACCCCCTTCCGAACGCCGGATTCCTTCAGCGACTTAGGTCCAGACAGCAAGACGGCGAGGGAGCTTTCGCTTCCTCGCCGTTGAAATCTTTTGATTTTCTTGCGACGGCTGTGTGACAGCTCGTCTTTTGACCTTCATATGCCGATGTTAGACAGATTTACAAAAACCTGTCCGACCTGGCCTGAAAATCAGGAAGCCGTGGAGAGCTTCTTCAGCTGGGCCGCCAGACGCGAAACCTTGCGCGAACCGGTGTTCTTGTGAACCACGCCCTTCGACACGGCGCGCATCAGTTCCGACTGGGCCGTGATGAAGGCGCCCTTGGCGGCTTCAACGTCGCCACCGGCGACAGCTTCCTGGAACTTGCGCAGATAGGTGCGAACGCGGGTACGGCGGGCCTTGTTCACTTCGGTCCGCGCTTCGATCTTGCGGATCGCCTTGCGGGCGCCTGCATTGTTGGCCATCGGGGTATCAACCTTCGAACGAAAACGCCGTAGACCACGCGTCCACGGCGATGAAATCTCAAGAGCGCGGGGCTATAGCCGAAACCCTCCGGCCGGTCAACGCGATCCGGCCGGAATTGAGTCGCCGCGCGGGTTTTAGCGTCCCGTAAAGCTGGGTTTGCGCTTCTCGACAAAGGCCGCCATGCCCTCTTTCTGGTCGTCAAAGGCGAACAGGCTGTGGAACAGGCGGCGCTCGAACACAACACCTTGTGCCAGGGTGGTCTCGAAGGCGGCGTTGACCAATTCCTTGTTCGCCATGATGGCCAGGGGCGACTGGCTGGCGATCCTGGCGGCGGCGGCGCGGGCCTCGTCCAGCAGGGCATCGACCGGCACCACGCGCGAGACCAGGCCCGCGCGCTCGGCCTCGGCCGCATCCATCATCCGGGCGGTCAGGCACATATCCATGGCCTTGGCCTTGCCGATGGCGCGGGTCAGGCGCTGGGAGCCACCGATGCCCGGGGCGACGCCCAGGTTGATCTCGGGCTGGCCGAACCTGGCCGTCTCGGACGCGATGATGAAGTCGCACAGCATGGCCAGCTCGCAGCCCCCGCCCAGGGCATAGCCGGACACCGCCGCGATGATCGGCTTGCGGAAGCCCGCCACGCGGTCATGGGCGCGGGCGAAGAAGTTGCCCTTATACATGTCGGCATAGGACTGGTTCGACATCTCCTTGATGTCGGCCCCAGCCGCAAAGGCTTTGGCCGAGCCGGTCAGGATGACGCAGCGCACGGTGTCTTCATCGGCCACGCTTTCCAGGAAGTCGCCCAGCTCGCCCGTCAGGGTCGAGTTCAGCGCATTCAGCGCCTCGGGCCGGTTCAGGGTGACGACGGCATAGCCATCCGCATGGCGTTCGATCAGCAGGGTGGAATAGGCATCGGCCATCAGGCGTCCCTCATCTTGTCCAGTTTGCCCCAGCAGTAGCGCCTGTTGGCGACAAGGCAAATGGGGCGGCGATCAACCGTCACCCTCCGGCTTGACCGGAGGGCCCACAAGACCACCCCAGAACGTCCGGGGTTGGCGTCGCCCCCGGCCCTGTGCGGGGATGACGCCCCTAAGCCTTCTGGCACCTGGGGCAATAGAAGGTCGAGCGGCCACCCTGGACGATCCGCCGGATCGTGCCGTCGCAGCCCTCGGTGCGGCACTGGGCCCCCTCGCGGCCATAGACGTCGAAGCGGTGCTGGAAATAGCCCTGCCCGCCCTCGACATTGGCAAAGTCCTTCAGCGTCGAGCCGCCCGCCCTTATGGCGTCGTCCAGCACATGGCGCACCTCGGCCGCTAGCCGCTCCAGTCGGGGCCGGCTGACCTTGCCCGCCGGCGTGGTCGGCGAGATCCGCGCGCGATAAAGTGCCTCGCACACATAGATATTGCCCAGGCCCGACACGATCCTCTGGTCCAGCAGGCTGACCTTGATGTTCTGGGCCTTGCCGGCAAGGGCCTCGACCAGGTGCGCGCCCGAGAAGCCATTGCCCAGGGGCTCGGGCCCCAGTGCGGCGAACCAGGCATGGCCCTCGACCTGTTCGGTCGGCACCAGGCCCATGAAGCCAAAGCGCCGCGCATCGGCATAGCCCAGCCGCGTCAGCACCCCGCCCCGGTCGGCGCAGGCGACGAAATGCTCATGCTTTCCGGTCACCGGAGGCGCATCCTCGAATGATCCGGTCGGGTCGCCATCCAGGGTGAACCGCCCCGTCATGCCCAGGTGAGTGATCCAGGTCTCGCCGGTCGACAACGGCATCAGCAGATACTTGGCCCGCCGATCCACCCGCAGCACCTGCGCTCCCTCCAGTCGCTGCGCAAACTGCTCTGGAAAAGGAAAGCGCAGGTCCGGGCGACGATTGGTCACCCGCGACAGGGTTGCCCCCTCCAGCACAGGCGTCAGGCCACGACGGACGGTCTCGACTTCGGGTAATTCAGGCATGGCCAAGAGGTAGGCTGATTGCCAGGGATAATGAAGCCCTCGCCCTCCCCCTCAGCTTGACCGGAGGGCCTAGGGTTCAGCGGGCAGGCCTTCGGACAGGAAAAGGTGCCTTGCTGCATGGGTCCTCCGGTCAAGCCGGAGGATGACGAAGGAAGATAATCCGTAGGATGAGGGAAGGAGATGCGGACCGCACACGATTGCCACCGTCGTTATTTCAGGCTTACCTCCGGGGCAGGGAGAGGAAAAGCATCATCATGAGCGACGTATCCGCTGCGCCAGGCCGGCGTATTGAGCTGACGGTCAGGGCCCTTGTGCTGGGCTGTGTGCTGGCGGCCGTCTTTACGGCGGCCAATACCTATCTGGGCCTGAAGGTGGGGCTGACCTTTGCCTCGGCCATTCCGGCGGCGGTCATCTCCATGGCCCTGCTGCGCGCCTTCAAGGGCTCGACCATCTGGGAGAACATGACGGTCCAGACCGTGGCCTCGGTCGGCGGGGCCATGAGCGCCATCATCTTTGTCCTGCCGGGCCTGGTCATGATCGGCTGGTGGATGAACTTCCCCTTCTGGGAGAGCGTGGCCATCTGCGCGCTCGGCGGGGTGCTGGGCGTCACCTTCTCCATTCCCCTGCGCCGGACCCTGGTGGTCAAGGGCGACCTGCCCTATCCCGAAGGCGTGGCCGCGGCCGAGGTGCTGAAGGTCGGCTCGCCCGGCGCGGAGCAGTCCGAGCAGGCGGTGCGCGAAAACCGCTCGGGCCTGTGGGTCGTGGTCGGGGCAGCCATCGCCTCGGCCATCTTCGGCTTCCTGGCGGCCGCCCGCGTCTTTGCCGAGCAGACCGCCGCCTTCTTCAAGCTGCCCGCAGCCCTTGGGGGCGGGGCCACCGGCATTGGCTTTTCCATGCAGTTCGCCCTCCTGGGTGCCGGTCACCTGATCGGCCTGGCCGTCGGCCTGACCCAGCTGTTCGGCCTGGTCCTGGCCTGGCTGGTCTTCGTGCCTGTCCTGACGTCCCCGGGCTATGTCGACTGGGCCACCGCCCAGGGGCTGGCGACGGTGGCGGCCGGTGTTCCCGCCGAGGCTGGCACCGAGGGCCTGGCCATGGCCGTCTGGTCCCAGGAGGTCCGCTTCATCGGGGCCGGTGTCATCGGCATTGCCGCCCTGTGGACCCTGGCCAGGCTGGCAGGCCCCCTGGCCTCGGGCCTGGCCTCGGCCTTTGCCGCCCAGGACCGGCGCGCCCAGGGCGAGGCCCTGGACCTGACCGAGCAGGACATTCCCATCAGGACGGTGGGCCTTCTGTCGCTGGCGGCCCTGGTCGGCATCGCCGTCCTGCTGGGCGTCTTTGCCCAGGGCACGGCCCTGGCCGGGCATACCCTGCTGCTGGTCATCGGCGGCCTGGCCTATGTCATCGTCATCGGCTTCGCGGTGGCGGCCATCTGCGGCTACATGGCCGGCCTGATCGGCTCGTCCAACAGCCCGGTGTCGGGGGTCGGCATCCTGGCCATCGTCATCGCCTCCCTGCTGATGCTGGGGGTCCTGGCCATAGCCGGGGTTCCGGCGGATCCCTCGGTCATCGCCTTTGCCCTGGTGGTCACGGCCGTGGTCTTTGCCGTGGCCGTCATCGCCAATGACAACCTGCAGGACCTCAAGACCGGCCAGCTGGTCGAGGCCACGCCCTGGCGCCAGCAGACGGCCCTGCTGATCGGGGTCGGGGCCGGGGCCCTGGTCATTCCCTTTGTCCTGGACATGATGAACCAGGCCTTTGGCTTCGAGGGCGGCCCGCCCGCCATCGTCGAGGGGGCCCAGACCCTGGCTGCGCCCCAGGCCACCCTGATCTCGGCCCTGGCCCGCGGCGTCATCAGCGGCGACCTGCGCTGGGACCTGATCGGCATCGGAGCCCTGATCGGGGCCCTCATCATCGGGCTGGACCTGGTGCTGAGAAAGGCGACCGCCGACCGCATCAAGCTGCCGCCCCTGGCTGCCGGGATCGGCGTCTACCTGCCGGCCTATGTCACCACCATGCTGGTCATCGGGGCGGTCTGCGGCTGGATCTATGACCGCGCCATCGCCTCGACCCGCTTTGCCGACGTGGGCCGCCGCATGGGGGTGCTGCTGGCGTCCGGCCTGATCGTGGGCGAAAGCCTGTTCGGGGTCTTTACCGCCGCCGTCATCGTCTCGACGCGCAACGAGGCCCCCTTTGCCCTGCTGGAAGAAGGGGCCTGGCCCGCCATGTGGGTGGGCCTGCTGGCCTTTGTCGCCCTGACCTTTGCTTTTTATCGCTGGACGATGAGGCGGGCCGCCCGGGTCTGATCCCCGGCCCCCGGGTGGCCAGCCAGCCTAGCCACCCGCCCGCCAGCCGGCGCGCACCGGACCGGCCGCACCATGGCACAATAGGCGCACAGGGTTCGCCAGAGTTCACCGGCACGGCCCCCGCTATAGCCTTTTGGGGCTGTTGCCTGTAAGAGGCGCACCGAAATCCTTCCCACACCTGCAGCCAGTTTGCAGCGGCGCGGACTATCCGTGACCGAACACAGTCCGCCCGAGCCCGAAATGAACCTGCGTAACATCGCCATCATCGCCCACGTTGACCACGGCAAAACGACCATGGTTGACGCCCTTCTGGCCCAGTCGGGCATCTTCCGCGCCAATGAGGCGACGACGGAACGTGCCATGGACTCCAACGACCAGGAGCGCGAGCGCGGCATCACCATCCTGGCCAAGTGCACCTCCATCCTGTGGAACGGCAAGGCTGGCGAGACCCGCATCAACATCATCGACACCCCGGGCCACGCCGATTTTGGCGGTGAAGTCGAGCGGATCCTCGGCATGGTGGACGGCTGCGTCCTGCTGGTCGACGCCGAAGAAGGCGTGATGCCGCAGACCAAGTTCGTCCTGACCAAGGCCCTGCGCATGGGCCTGCGTCCGATCCTGTGCATCAACAAGGTCGACCGCGCCCACGCCGATCCGGACCGCGTCCTGAACGAAACCTTCGACCTGTTCGCCGCCCTGGGTGCCACCGACGAACAGCTGGACTTCCCGGTCATCTACGCCTCGGGCCGCTCGGGCTGGGCCTCGCTGGACCTGAACAAGCCGACTGACAACCTGCACGACCTGTATGAGCTGATCGTCGACCACGTCCCGGCCCCGGCCGCCCAGGACCGCGTCAACGAGCCGTTCCAGATCCTGAACGTCCTGATCGAATCCGACCCCTTCCTGGGCCGCCTGCTGACCGGCCGCATCCACTCGGGCAAGGCGGTTCCGGGCATGGCCATCAAGGCCCTGTCGCGTGACGGCAAGACCATCGAACAGGGCCGCATCACCAAGGTCCTGGCCTTCCGCGGCCTGAAGCGCCAGCCGGTGGACGAAGCCGAGGCGGGCGATATCGTCGCCATCGCCGGCATGTCCAAGGCCACCGTGGCCGACACCCTGTGCGCCCTGGAAGTCTCCGAGGCCCTGCCGTCGCTGCCGATCGACCCGCCGACCATCTCGATGACCGTGGGCGTCAACGACAGCCCGCTGGCCGGCCGCGAAGGCGACAAGGTCCAGTCGCGCGTCATCCGCGACCGCCTGCTGAAGGAAGCCGAGGCCAACGTCGCCATCCGCGTCACCGAGACCCCGGGCGCCGATGCCTATGAAGTCGCCGGTCGCGGCGAACTGCAGCTGGGCGTCCTGATCGAGAATATGCGCCGCGAAGGCTTCGAGCTGTCGATCAGCCGTCCGCGCGTGGTCTATCAGAAGGACGAGAACGGCCAGCTGATGGAGCCGATCGAAGACGTCATGATCGACGTGGACGACGAGTTCTCGGGCATCGTCATCGAGAAGCTGTCGGCCCGCAAGGCCGAGATGACCGACATGGGCCCCTCGGGTGCCGGCAAGACCCGCATCCAGCTGAAGTGCCCGTCGCGCGCCCTGATCGGCTATCAGGGCGAGTTCCTGACCGACACGCGCGGCTCGGGCGTGCTGAACCGCGTCTTCTCGCACTACGAAGCCCACAAGGGTTCGATCGAGGGCCGCATCAAGGGCGTCCTGGTCTCGAACTCGGACGGTGAAACCGCCGCCTACGCCCTGTGGAACCTGGAAGACCGCGGCGTCATGTTCGTCGGCGCTGGCGAAAAGACCTACCAGGGCATGATCATCGGCGAGAACAGCCGCTGGGACGACCTGGACGGCAACCCGATCACGGGCAAGCAGCTGACCAACGTCCGCGCCGCCGGCAAGGACGAGGCGGTGCGCCTGACCCCGCCGCGCCGCCCCAGCCTCGAACAGGCCATCGCCTATATCGAGGAGGACGAACTGGTCGAGGTGACG
>JAEYQX010000272.1 GCA_023409795.1 Pseudomonadota bacterium | reverse complement strand
CTGACCGTCATCGGCGAGATCCCCCGGGACCTTTACGGCTGCTTCTATCGCAACGGCCCGAACCCGGCGAAGGCCCCCGAGGCCCTGCACCACTGGTTCGACGGCGATGGCATGGTCCACGCCATCTATTTCGAGAACGGCAGGGCCGAGTATCGCAACCGCTATGTCCGCACCCGCGACCACCTGGCGGACCTGGAGGGCAGCTGTGGCGCGGGCGGGGTCCTTTACCCGTCCAGCCGCGCGGACGCCGCCTCCCTGCGCGGGGAAAAGGTCTACAAGGATACCGCCAATACCGACGTGGTGATCCACAACGGCGAGCTGATGGCCCTGTGGTACATCTCGGGCCACCCGGTGCGGATGGACCCGCGCACCCTTGAGACGATCGGCACCGAGACCTTTGGCGGCAAGCTGCCGCGCCATGTCTCGGCCCACTCCAAGGTCGACCCGGTCACCGGCGAGTTCGTCTTCTTCGATTACAGCCTCTACGAGCCGTGGATGACCTTTGGCACGGTCAGCGCCAGCAATGAGCTGACCCGTTTCGAGCGGGTCGAGCTGCCGGGGCCGCGTCTGCCGCACGACATGGGGCTGACGGAAAACTTCGTCATCCTGCACGACCTGCCCGTCGTCTTTACCGACAGCGGTCTGAGGAACAGCCGCTGGAACATCCACTTCGCCGACCAGCCCGCCCGCTTTGGCGTGGTGCCGCGCAAGGGCCGGGGCGACCAGATCCGCTGGTTCGAGACCGACAGCTGCTACATCTATCACGTCGCCAATAGCTGGGAGGATGGCGACGAGGTGGTGATGACCGCCTGCATGATGGTGCCCAACGGCTATCCGCTGAACCCGGACTATGGCCCCTATGCGCCGATGGTGAATGTGCTGGCGCTCAATGCCGTCCCGGTCGAGTGGCGCATGAACATGAAGACCGGCGAGGTCAGGAAGCGCCAGCTGGATGACCGGATCGGCGAGTTCCCCGTCGTCAATCTCGACTATGCCACCCGCCCGACGCGCTGGTCCTATCACGTGGCCATGTCCAATACCGAGCTGCAGCGCTTCAAGGGGCTGATCAAGTATGACCTGCTGAGCGGGGCGGCCCGGACCTGGGACTTCGAGCCACAGATGTTCGGTTCCGAGCCCGCCTTTGCCCCGCGCCTCGACGCGAGGGACGAGGACGACGGCTATGTCATCGTCTTCGTCACCGACGAGAACACCGGCAAGTCCGAGGTCCAGGTGATCGACGCCAAGAACTTCGAGGCGGGGCCGGTGGCCCGCGTCCTCCTGCCTGCCCGCGTGCCTGCCGGATTCCACGGCACCTGGGCGCGCGGCGACCAGATTGTCCGGAGCTGAGCGACGAATGCCTGCCTATATTCTTGATGCCGTCCGCACCCCGCGCGCCAAGGCCCGTCCCGATGGCGGCCTGGCCAGCCTGAAGCCCCAGGACCTGGTCGCCGGCCTGGTCGAGGCGCTGGAAAGCCGGAGGCATCCGGCAAGGAAGGCCGAGGGGCTTTACCTGGGCAGCGTCGGCCAGATCGGGGCCCAGGGCGGCCACATCGCCCTGGTCAGCAAGCTGAAGGCCGGCCTTGCGGACAGCGCCTTTGCCATCAGCCTGAACAACTACTGCGTCTCCAGCCTGACCGCCGTGGGCCAGGCCGCCGCCCAGGTGGCCGCGGGCAATGCCGACCTGGTCCTGGCGGGCGGGGTCGAGATGATGTCGCGCGTCCCCTTCATGGCGGACAGGGCCGACTACTACAGCGACGCGACGTTTGAGCCGCGCGCCCGCTATATCCCCGTGGCCGTGGCGGCTGACCGCCTGGCCGATGAGATCGGCATCGACCGCGAGGCCCTGGATGCCGTCGCCCTGATGTCGCAGCACCGGGCCGCCGCCGCCGAGGGCACGGCCCTGGTCGCCTCGCGCATCGCCATGAATGGCCTGGACCGGGACGAGGCCGTGCGGGGCCTGGCCACCACGGCCGAGGGGCTGGCCGCCATGCCCGCCGCCTTCCAGCCGATGGCCGAGCCCTATGCCGATGCCCTGGAGGGCCAGTCGTTCGAGTATCGCCACACCATCGCCCACGCCCCGCCGATGAGCGACGGGGCCTCCATGGCCCTGGTCTCGTCCAGCCCCGAGGGAGCCCGTGCCCGGATCGTGGCGGCGGTCGAGATCGGCGGCGATCCCCATGCCTCCCTGACCGCCGGCTTCGACGCCATGGACAGGGCCCTGGCCAAAGCCGGCCTGACGCTTCAGGACATGGACCGGATCGAGTTCATGGAGGCCTTTGCCGTCACCATCGCCAAGCTGCTGCGCGACTATCCGATCGACCATGACCGGGTGAACGTCGGCGGTGGCCACCTGGCCAAGGGGCATCCGATGGGGGCCTCGGGCGTCATCCTGCTGTCCAGCCTGCTCGATGCGCTGGATGCCTGCGAGGGCAGGCATGGCCTGGTGGTCGTGGCCGGGGCCCAGGGCGTCGGCTCTGCCATGGTCGTCGAGCGCATGGCGCGATGATGGAGGTCCCCGTCCCGATGCAGCAGGCCCGGCTGGACCTGGTCGAACGGCACCGCGACCTGATCGGCGAGGCGATCCGTGCCGTCGAGGGTCGCCACGCCTGGTCCCCGTTCCGCGACAGCCCCTCGACCCGGATCCACGGAGCGGAAAAGCCTGTTGCGGGCAAGGCTGCCTTCGAGGCCCAACTGGGCCAAAGGTTCGAACTGAATTTGCCCGGCATCATCGACTGGGTCGGGGCCGAGACCTCGCCCTATACCGGCCAGGCGCTTGGCATCACCTATCCGCGCTGCGAGCCCGAGGCCCTGATCGCGGCCGCCGAGAGCGGCTGGAACGACTGGGCCGCCGCCAGTCCTGACCTGCGCATCGCCCTGTGCCTCGAGATGGCCGTGCGCCTGTATGAGGCCAACTTCGAGATGGCCCAGGCCATCATGCACGTGGCCGGCCAGTCCTATACCCAGGCCTTCAGCGGCTCTGGCCCCAATGCCCTGGATCGCGGGATCGAGGCCCTGGCCTATGCCGCCAAGGCCATGGACGATGTCCCCCGCACGGCCCGCTATGAGCGCGATTTCGGCGGCGAGAAGGTGGTGCTGGACAAGACCTACAGCCTGGTGCCCCGTGGCCTGGGCCTGGTCATCTGCTGTGCCAGCTTCCCGACGTGGAACGCCTATCCGGCCCTGTTCGCCAGCCTGGCCACCGGCAATCCGGTCATCATCAAGCCCCACCCCATAGCCATCCTGCCCATGGCCATAGTGGCGCGAGAGTGCCGCCGCGTCCTGGCCGACTTCGGCTTTGACCCGGACCTCGTTACCCTGGCGGTCGACACCCTGGACGAACCGGTCGCCCAGGCCTTGATCGACCATCCGGCCATCCAGATCATCGACTTCACCGGCAGCCCCCGCTACGGCGGCTATCTGGAACAGACGGTGACAGGCAAGCTGCTGTTCACCGAAACGGCCGGGGTCAATACCGTGGTGGTGGAGAGCGTCGAGGCCCTGGAGCCGGTCGCCCGCGCCATTGCCCGCGCGTCCTGCCTGTTCTCGGCGCAGATGTGCACCAGCCCCCAGGTCATCTATGTCGCGCCCGGCCTGCACCAGGCCTTTGGCCAGGAACTGGTGCGCCAGATCGAGGCCATCGCCAGCGATCCCCTTCAGGCGGCCGGCATCATGGGGGCCATCCAGGGCGAGGTCAGCCTGAAGGCCGTGGCCACGGTGCGCGGGGCTGTCCAGAACCGCCCCGGCGTCCAGGTCCTGCGCGAGGCCGTGCCCTATGAGCACCCGCAATTTTCCCGCGCCCGGACCCTGACGCCCCTGGTCCTGTCGGTCGAGGGCTCCCTGCCCCAGCTCTATGCCGAGGAGCACTTCGGCCCGGTGCTGTTCGTGGTGCGGATGGACGCCGACG